>MAAD01000294.1 GCA_002162985.1 Bermanella sp. 47_1433_sub80_T6
GCGAGCTCATGGCCAAGGTTGAAAACTACATCAATCAACATCACCCGGATGCACAGGCCACCGCCCGTTTAATTGAAAACGGCAAGGCTATTAATAATCCGGTGGAGGTGCGTATTTATGGTAATGATGTGGATAAGCTGTTTGCCATCGTGGATGAGGTTAAACAAAAGCTGTCTGGCATAAATGGTTTAAAAAATATAAGTGATGACTGGGGGCAGAGAATCAAGAAGCTCACAGTGGACATCAATCAGGAAAAAGCCAAGCGTGCCGGCATCACCAGCCAAGACATAGCTGTTTCATTACAGACCGGTTTAAGCGGTTATGAGATGACAGAGTATCGTGAAGGCACCACGTCCATTCCGGTTATTTTGCGCACCGAGGCGGCCGACCGTCAGGACTTGGGGAAAATTGAATCCCTTACTGTGTTCTCCCAAGCAACCGGTAACGCCGTGCCCTTGGTACAAGTGGCCGACATAAATGTAACCTGGGAGCCAGCTAAAATATTACGTCGCGATCGCTTAAAAACGGTGGCAGTGGGGGCACAACTGGATGGCAGTATCACCGCCGCCCAAGGGTTTGATCAGCTAAGCCCCTGGTTAGAGCAAAGCAGTAAAAACTGGCCCATAGGCTTTTACTTTGAATACGGTGGTGAGCGAGAGTCATCCGGTGAATCCAGTCAAGCCATTGGCGACAAACTGCCCATTGCCATTTTTATAATCGTAATTTTATTGGTGATGCAATTTAATTCATTGCGTAAACCTTTCATTATTTTATCAACTATTCCTCTAGGCATTATCGGAGTGATTTGGGGTTTGATTGCTGCCAATAGCTTTTTTGGTTTCATGACTTTACTAGGCATTATTTCCTTGGCAGGTATTGTAATTAACAATGCCATTGTACTGTTGGAGCGTATTAAATTTGAAACAGAAGTGAATGGTCTAGCGCCACAATTGGCCATAGTTGAAGCGGCTCAGCGCCGCATGCGACCCATACTACTCACAACAGCCACCACCGTATTTGGCTTGTTGCCGTTATATTTAGGCGGCGGCGAAATGTGGGAGCCCATGGCCGTGGGTATCATGGCAGGCTTGATGTTTTCAACACTGTTAACACTGGGATTTATTCCCGTGTTATATGCTTGTTTATACAGAGTGAACTATGGTGAATTTCAACTTAATAAATAGCCGGTAAAAAATCTCACTATAAAACCCAATGGTTAAAAGTCATTGGGTTTTTTTATGAAAGATACTCCTTAGATTAGCTAACAAGTGTTTTTATTTCGGATCAAATTAGTTACTAATCAAAGAAGATTGCACCAGAGTGAGACAAAGGAGGTTAAATATAACCCTCAGTAATAACAGGTGTACTTTTAATACATAGAAAATTTACGGTATTGACCCAATAATGTGCATAAGTCTATAATTCCTGCACTTCTATAATAAAAATTAAAAATGAACTCAGACAATACCTGTATTTCTTCGTCTGTTTTGATTCCGTTAGTATCGTATGCCGAGGAACATGGCCTTCCAATCAGGACGATTTTTGACGATGCCGGCATTGAATTCTCACAGATAAAAGATGCAAATTCGCGCATTGAACTTAGGCTTGTGGATAAACTCATCGAGAGTGTATCCAGGTTAACGGACGAGCCCATGCTGGGTGTTAAGGTGGGCTACCGCTTGGGAACGCGCAGCTATAATTTATTGCAACACCTGTTGATGGTGTGCCCCAACTTAATGGAGTCCATTCATAAACAGCAGGAATACCACATTCTGTTTTCAGATGAGCCGGTACCCACATTCGAAAGCAGCAATACTGCCTGTATTAAATTTAATTTCCTAAACACCGACTATCACGTTGGCAGCAAGATACGCATGTTGATTGGTGTATGTGCCCAGCGATTTTGGATGTCGTACAAATGCGGGCGCACCTTTACACCTAATTTCATTGAATTAAGTATGCCCCATCCAGGGGATCAGGCCCTGTTGTTGGAGCAGGCGTTGGGTTGCTCTGTGGTATTTGACAGCTCAAATGACGCCATTCATTTTGATAATAAGTGGCTGCACATGGACAGTTCTTTTTATAATGAATCCCTGCTGATGTTAATGGAAAAAGAGACCCTGGCCATGAAACTTATGCTGGGTAGTCAAAGCACCAGAGTGGCCAATACCATACGGGATGCGCTCAAAGAAGGCCGGCTAAGTTACCGGTTAGGAATAGAGCAGGCGGCGCAATACATAGGGGTTAGCGGTCGTACGCTTAATCGCTACCTGGGCAACGAAGGCATTAATTTTAAGAATTTACTCAACCAGGAGCGTATTGCTTTAGCCAATAAGTTACTCATTGAAGGCAATAACAGCCTGGAGGATATCGCCCTGGAAGTGGGCTATTCAAGTCGACGTTCGTTTGACCGAGCCTTCACACTCTGTGTGGGTTACAGTCCAGCCCAGGCCCGCAATAAAGTATTATCAGTTTCCTAGTCTAGGCCTGTACAAATCCCATCTGAGTTACCTGGTATTTTTGTACCAATTCTCCCTCGCGTGAGTGTTTACTCTGCTTTTAATTACAAAACCGATTAAACATCAGGTTGGCTTTATTTACCCCTTAGTTGTCTCCAATTGACCCAAGCTGTCATGGAATGTCCTTCAAGGTTAAGGGCCCGAGCATTAAGCTGTCTGGGCAAATAGAGGCGGTGTATCTGGCCTAAATAACAGAATTCCATGTTTATCAAAATCACTGGGCTTGAGGCATACAAATGATGCGACCTATACCTTTAATCATCTCAGTCTGTGTGGGCGTTTTTACATGCTTTTCCATACTCATGTGGTTGCAGCAAGACGCAAGCCATGAGTTAGTTGTACAAAATACCCCTGAAAATAGTTTGCAGCCTCAAAAAGTATTAAAGGGCATCTTGCCAAAACCGGATGCCATTGCCCCCATGACAGACGACTTTAAGCAAAGTATTAAAGGCATCGCCAAATCATTTGCCAGTCAATCACGTTTTCCCGCCACGTCCATGCCCATTCAAAGTGAAGAGGCTTTGCAAAAGTACATACCCAATCAAACCGTGGGCGCCTCTTTGCCCTATGAAGGCCCCGATGGTGAGTCCCTTCGTTTTAGCTTACGCACCGATAAATTTCGTTATTTTGAAGATGAAACAATAGAAATATTTGTGGGATTACTGGGTGGCAATGAGCCAATAGAGGCTGACATTGTGGTCTCTGTGGTGGCCGACCGTGAAGAGTTATATCGGGTGGCCCATGGTCCTTTAAGTTTGGGTGCCTTTAAAGCGGCTATCAATACCCAGGAAATTAATACCGATAATTGGCCCAAGGAACTGCACCTGCAAGCGGTGGCCATGATAAATGGTGAAACCATGCAAGTGGTGGAGACCATTCGCTTCGAGGCTCAAATTGCCAGCGTTAAGTCTGTGGGCAAGGGGACAGTAGAGGATGATTACCTGGTGATTCCTGTGGCCATAGATACGGATGCTAAAGGCTATTTTAGGGTGACCGCAGTGTTGTTTAGTGAAGAAACAGGTAAGCCATTAGTGCACTTGGAGGGTAAATCAAAAATTAGCATCAACAATGATACCGTAAATCTTAAAGCTCAATTGCGCGCCTTACAGGTGAGTGATGACGAAGGCCCGTATCAATTAAAACATTTATGGTTGGAAAAAATGCCAGGGCCGCCAGATTACGAAATGGCCTATGGG
>MAAD01000304.1:0-195 GCA_002162985.1 Bermanella sp. 47_1433_sub80_T6
TCATACATTTTATAACCCGCCGCTTCCCCTGCTTCATCTGGCATTACCCACAGTTGAATCATGTTGTTTTGGCTGTCGTCAGGGTTAATTTCGTTGTGTTTAAAACCTTCAGCGCCGGCCCGTTGTACCTGAGCAGCCCCAGATTGCAGGCTTTGGCCGTGCTCCAGGGAACCGGCGTGGCTTACGCGGCCATCC
>MAAD01000304.1:232-4088 GCA_002162985.1 Bermanella sp. 47_1433_sub80_T6
AATATGCCATCACTGTGCCTTCTTGTTTGATGGTTTGCCCTTTGTGGGGGTTAGCCACACTGATAGAGGTGCCACTGTAAAACGTGTCATCTTGCCCCTTGGGGCCACCGTATATGTGGGTCACTTCACCGGGCTTGGGTTCATACATTTTATAACCCGCCGCTTCCCCGGCCTCATCTGGCATCACCCACAGTTGAATCATGTTGTTTTGGCTGTCGTCAGGGTTAATTTCGTTGTGTTTAAAGCCTTCTGCACCGGCCCGTTGTACCTGAGCAGCCCCGGATTGCAGGCTTTGGCCGTGCTCCAGGGAACCGGCATGGCTCACGCGGCCATCTACCATCACCGAGATCACATCTATTTCACGGTGGCCATGCATGCCGGTCTCGCCATGAGGTAAAAAGTTGGCATCGGCCAGGTAAACAAAGTTGCCTATGCCGTCAAATACCCCTGGGTTTTTGGAGGCACCAAATACGCGTTGGTCCATAACAAAGCGGCGCTCAATCAGCCCGGCAAAGCCACCCTGGGTTAGGTCATCAAATTTTAAAGTTTCCATGTGCTGCTCCTAAATTTTGTTGTGTGCTGTATTGATTTAACGTTTGATTTGACCGTAGTATATTTGTAACCTTTAATGCGATAAATACTCGTATGAGTAACTTAACGTTCCACCTGGAGTAACAATGCCCGATCTAAATGACATGATGGTTTTTCGCACAGTGGTGGAACAGGGCAGTTTTACCAAGGCTGCCAACAGTATAGGCCTGCCTAAGTCCAACATCAGTCGCAAGGTGAGCCGTTTGGAGGAGCAGTTAGGAGTGCTGCTGTTGGAACGCACCACGCGCTCGTTACGACTTAGCGAAATTGGCCAGATTTATTACGAACATTGTGCGCGCATTCATGAAGAAATGGCCAACGCTCAAGGCTGTGTAGAAGCCATGGCGGCAATCCCCAAGGGCTGGTTAAGAGTATGTGCCTCGGTGACCGTGGGGCAGTCCCTGTTGGCAGCTCGCTTGGCCGGCTTTTATGAATCCTTCCCCCAGGTGAAACTGGATTTAACGCTTAATAATCGGCGCATTGATTTAATCGAAGATGGCTATGATTTAGCCATTCGCGTGGGGCCCTCACCCGACTCCAATTTAATTTCAAAACGCTTGTGCTCGGTGAATTTACACTTGTATGCCAGTCCACAATACTTAACCAAAAGCCAAGCTAAAAAAACCTTAAAAAACCCGGATGATTTAGCGCAGCATAATTGTTTATTCATGAGCGCCTCAGCCCAAAAACAGCGTTGGCAGCTCACGGTAGACAATCAAAAAAAATATGTGGATATCAATGCCGCTTTTATTAGTGATGACTTTAATGTGTTGCATCAAATGGCGGTGGATCATATGGGCATTGCCCTGTTGCCCGATTATTTATGTGCAAGCCAATTAAAAGAAAAGAAGCTGGTGCGGGTATTGGATGGCTGTGTGGGCAACTCTTTGGATATTTATGCTGTGTATGCCAGTCGCAAGGGAGTTACACCAAAGTTGCGAGTGTTGTTGGATTATCTGGCCGAAAGTTTCGAACCTAAAAAATAAAAATAGGGGCAGAAAACTCTGCCCCTTTATTAGCTGATTACTTCTGGTTAGCCATATAGCTCTGGTAAACATAACCGTAAGCCGTGTGCTCTCCCAATACCGCACCTAATGCCTGACCTTTAGGGCTGCGCCAGTCATCCATAATCTCGGCCAATACAGAAGCCCAAGTTACTACCTTCACACCGGCTTGCGTCATGCGATGAATCGCGGCTTCACGGCTCACTTCATCCCAGGTACCTGATGCGTCCACCACCGCATATACGTCATAGCCTTCGGCCACCGCCGAGATAGCTGGGAACATCAAACACACGTCGGTCACAATGCCCGCCATGATGATTTTTTTACGGCCAGACTTTTTAATGGCCGCTCTAAACTCAGGGGATTTCCAGGCGTTGATTTCACCTTGGCGATTCACCACAGTAGCGTCGGTTAGGATGTTGCTAATCTCGGACATCACCGGCCCGTTTGGCCCCTGTGGGTAACTGGCGGTAACCACACTAGGCAGGTTAAGCACCTTAGCCATCTTGCTTAAACCCTGAATGTTGTTTTTTAGTTGGGCCGGGTTCATGTCACGCACGCCCACCATCAAACCGGTTTGGTGATCAATCATGGCCAGGATGGCGTTGTCGGGTGTTAGGGTCTCGGCAAAGCGCGCATTGTCTGGGGCAGCCATGCTGCTGGCGCTGAACATCAAGGCGGCTGCGCCTAGTAGAGACGTTATTTTGCTTAGGGTTTTCATGTGTTTTGCTCCGTATGTGTAATGTAGGGTCATAATACGAAGTGAGGTGAAATGGATAAATAAGTAATAAAGCCACATTTTGTTCTATTTTAGGGAACAGTTTTTTGGCTGTGTTTGGGTCTTGGATGTGGAATATCAGGAGGGTACAAGTGCTGCGTTTTTCCAAATAGAGGTCATGGCGGTCCCTGTTATTAGAGGAATAAGTGATGGCAGTGTACTTAGATAAAAGTATGAGTTGAAACGGCGGGTAACTTTAAATAGTGGGTAAGTGAATAATTGAGAACTGCGTGGATAAACTGGGGTTAACAAGGCTGAGTATGCCCAGTTAAAGGGTGACCCCATATTGTTAATGGTCAGGAGAGCAGCCCACTCTGACGGCCAGTTAATGGGGGCTGGCACCCACACACACCGAGCTGGCCTGTTGCAACACGGCTGCTAGACTTAGGGAGTTGTAAGGCTAAAGATACTTTCCCAGCCGTTTCATTTCTGAAGGTCGATGTCTGAACATGAAATCAGAACAAGTCCATATTTTAGTGGTGGATGATACTCGGTCGAATATCGAGCTATTGCAGGTATTGCTAGAAGCAGCAGGTTATCGCACCAGTGCGGCATTAACTGGCATTGAAGCAATTGAAGCCGTGGCCGCAGACAGACCCGATATCATTTTGCTGGACGTGATCATGCCGGGTATTGATGGCTTTGAAACCTGTAGGCGCCTTAAGGGTGATATTAGCAGTGAAGCCATTCCCATTGTTTTTGCCACCTCTCTTTCCCAGCCAGAAGATATCAAGAAGGGCTTTGAAGTGGGCGCCATCGATTACATTCTTAAACCCTTACATGAACAGGAAGTGCTTGCCCGAATTACCAACCAGGTGCGGGGTCTTGAACGACAGCGGCTGTTAGAATCCAATTCAATTAAAACCGAAAAAATGGCCGCGCTTGGCAAAATGGTGAGCAGTATTGCCCATGAAGTATCCACCCCCATGGGAACGTTAAGAATGGCTATAGAAGCGCTTAACAAAGGCATTCACCGCACCATTGATGGGTTAAATGGTGGAGCACTTAAAAAGTCGGAGTTATTACACTTTCTAAATCAATCATCAGAAGCCGCCGATATTGCGTTAAATAATGTTGAAAGCACTAACTCCATTCTTAATAGTTTTAAATCCATTGCCATTGACCAATGCAGTAATCGGATTATTAAAATTGATTTAAGAGAATATTTAGACACCATTTTAATAAGCTTAAGGCCCAGGCTAAAACGCCTTGATCATGTCATCAAAATTAAAATACCCCCAGGTATTTTAATTACCACCCAACCGGGCGCGTTATCACAAATCATGATCAACCTAATCAATAACTCCATGTTGCATGGGTTTGAAGGCATAGACATAGGTGAGGTATTGATTGCTCATCACATCACGAGTAACACGCTTCATCTGGAATATTCAGATAACGGCAACGGCATTGAAAAACCCGTTCTGGACAGGGTATTTGAAGAATACTTCACCACTAAGGCGGGTGCCGGGGGCAATGGTTT
>MAAD01000333.1 GCA_002162985.1 Bermanella sp. 47_1433_sub80_T6
AATAATTCCAGGGTGACTCTGGCGGCGGTGGCAAAGTGGGTCTTGCCCACCAGGGATATGGCCATGGGCGTGTTATCCAAAAAACGCCCTTCCATGGCCGCCGCCACTGTGCCGGAATATAAAACATCATCCCCCAGGTTAGCTCCGGAATTAATGCCCGAAATGACTCTATCCGGTTGAGTTTTACACAAGCTATTAATGGCCAAGTGCACACAATCTGTAGGCGTGCCATTGATGCTAACCGCGCCATCGCTTAAATGGATAGGGTGTAGCGGGCGATCCAGGGTTAATGAATTACTGGCGCCGCTGCGGTCTCTGTCCGGAGCCACCACAGTCACATTAAAACCGGCATTTTTACAATGCTCGATTAACATGGCCAAGCCAGGCGCGTGCACACCATCATCATTGCTTAATAATAAATTCATATTATTCGCTGGCCTCTCGCTCGGCATAATATTCCCGCGGGGCTTCTTGAATGTCGCCTAGCTCGGTTAATATAGAGGTGGCAAAATAACCGGATGCCAGCGAAAAACGTAAAATTAAATCGTCCCCCTGCCACATCCAGAATAAATCCGGCACTAACATGCGTGCGGCCCGTCGTTCCTGTTTTAGGCCCTTATTAATCAGTCCCTCACAAAAGACCGGGTTGGCATCGGCCACCGCTTGTTCGATATCCAACAAATTTTTAACGGCAAGGGATTCATTTTTTCCCCATAACGCACAGGTGGGGTGAATACGGTTAATGCGCCAACGCTGTAACTCTTCACTGGTTCCCTCCTGGCTAAAACCACGCTGACTGCCAGGAAAACCAAACACCTCGCCATCCATGGGACGATCCCAACAGTTCAGTTGGATGCGCTTGGCCAGCATTTCATTAAACAAAAAGGAGCGCGCCGCCGAAATATACATTGAGCCCTTTTGTTTATTACGGGGACGCTTGCCGTTTTCAAACATATCGTAGGCATGTTTTAAGTTATCACCATTATTACCAAAGCGTTGGGTTCCAAAATAATTTGGGACCCCTCTCTGGCGAATCAATTCCAGGCGTTGCTCTATTTGTTGCTTGTCGCCCGTCATGTTGCGCAACACGATGCGAAAGGCGTTGCCTCCCAGGGCGCCACGCTTAAGCTTCACACCATAAAATCCCTGACTTAACAGAGTAAATTCGTCTTTGGAAAATACATGGGTAAGATCCGGCAACTTGTCTTTCACTGGTATGCTAAACCATTGGCGAGTAATGGCATGGCGATCCTTCAAGCCAGCATAACCTACGGCTTTTAAATCTACCTTGGCATGGTTGGCCAGTTTACGGGCCAGCCAGTGAGTATTAGTGCCTTGTTTTTCGATGAATAAAAAAAGATGGGGGCCGGACGCATTTAACTGGCGATTGCTTAACTCGGTGACCTGAAAATCTTCAACCTGAGTTCGGTAGTAACCCTTCACCGCCAACTTTGGATACGCCGTGGGCCACTGGGTATTAAATTCCGTCATGCTTTACTCGTTACCACTTTTAACATCAATACGCTTCAACAACGCCACCGCTTCCACGGCGATACCTTCTTTACGACCCACAAACCCTAACTTCTCTGTGGTGGTGGCTTTTACATTAACCTGATCTAAATCCACCATTAAATCTTGTGCAATGTTGCCACGCATATTTTCAATGTGCGGCGCCATCTTGGGGGCCTGCGCCATGATGGTTACATCCACATTCACCACTTGATAATTTTTTTGTTGCACACTGGCGTATACCTGGCGTAACAGATCACGGCTATCGGCTCCCTTATAGGCGGGGTCGGTATCCGGGAAATGATGGCCTATGTCTCCCAGCGCCGCGGCGCCTAATAAGGCATCACTCAAGGCATGCAGAGCCACATCACCATCACTGTGAGCCACAAGTTCACACTCAAAGGGAATGTGTACCCC
This sequence comes from Bermanella sp. 47_1433_sub80_T6, assembly GCA_002162985.1. Taxonomy (GTDB): domain Bacteria; phylum Pseudomonadota; class Gammaproteobacteria; order Pseudomonadales; family Oceanobacteraceae; genus Bermanella. The sequence goes on from MAAD01000333.1 coordinate 1,927, forward strand.
ACAGATGATGACCTGGGCATCCGCTTTGGTCTGAGAAAATTTATGAACATCAAATCCATGACCTATTCGATAAGACATCATGTATTCCTTGTGGGGGTTTCAGAGGCCGGACTCGCACATACCTGAGCGTTCATGGACAAAAAGGCATCGGCCAATTGTAAATCGTCCGGATGGGTCACTTTAATGTTGCTGGGGTGGCCAGCTAACATTTTAGGGCTGTAACCACTGTGCTCCAACGCCGATGCTTCATCGGTGACCTGCACGCCATCGTTAACGGCCTTCTCTATGGCATCCAGCAAAACGCCCAGTGGTGCCAACTGAGGTGTCAGGGCATGCCACAAATTAACCCGCGCCACTGTGCTTAATACTTGCTCGTTGTCATCGGTACGTTTCATGGTGTCTCGCACCTGCACACCCAGGATAACCCCTTGTTCATCCACATTTTGATAGAGGTTTTCAAGGTCTTGCTGGCGAATACAGGGTCGGGCTACGTCATGCACCATGACCCAGTCTTGGCGTTGGGCACCGATATTAAGCAAAGTATTCAGTCCATTTAGTACAGAGTGATAACGCTCTTCTCCGCCATCACACTGAATGATTTTTTCATGATTGCCAATGCTAAGTTTGGATAGAAAGGTATCGTTTATTGACACAGGCAAGACAATTTTTTCTATGGGCGAGAATTGCAGTAACTGTTCCAGGGTATGTTCCAGAATGGTTTTACCCTGCAACATTAAATATTGCTTGGGACGGTCCGCCCCCATGCGTGTTCCTATACCTGCGGCGGGGACCACAGCATAGAGTGATGCTTTTTTCATGGTTGTTTATCCACCACTAAAAAGTAGGTTTCGTCTTTTTTAACCATACCCAGCTCCTTGCGGGCCTTGGCTTCGATGGAGCCCATGCCAGATTTAATGGCCTGTATTTCTTCAATTAATACCTGATTACGGGCCGAGATGGCGGCATTAACTTCCTGTTGATTTTCAATTTGATCAGACATGGCCATATTGGCAAAAATACCGGTGTCATCAAACCACAGCTGGTACATGAGCCAGATAAAAATAGCGGCCGCTAGCGGTTTCCAGGCATGTTGCTTGATTTCATTCATAGAGCTGGGTTACATCGCCATGTTTTTATTATTCTTTTTACTACTATTTAGAGTACAGCCATAGTGAAAAAGGGAAACAATCGTTTCCCTTTTTCATTCACGCTAAGCTGTAATAAATTACAGCTTGATTGAACAGGGGTTAACCCTGACCCTTCACTTCTTTCAGACCGTTGTAAACGGCCTTATCACCCAACTGCTCCTGGATGCGCAACAAGCGGTTGTACTTGGAAATACGATCGGAACGACACAAAGAGCCGGTCTTAATTTGACCAGCACAAGTACCCACTGCCAGGTCAGCAATGGTGGTATCTTCGGTTTCACCGGAACGGTGAGAAATTACCGCGGTAAAACCAGCATCTTTCGCCATCTTGATGGCATCCAGAGTTTCACTCAAAGAGCCAATCTGGTTGAATTTAATCAAGATAGAGTTGGCGATCTTTTCGTCGATACCGCGCTTCAAGATCTTGGTATTGGTTACGAATAAATCATCACCTACTAGCTGTACCTTGTCGCCTAGCACATCAGTCTGGTACTTCCAGCCAGCCCAGTCACTTTCGTCCTGGCCGTCTTCGATGGAAACGATAGGATATTGATCGCACAGGTCTTTTAGATAGTCAGAGAACTCTTCGGCACTGA
>MAAD01000302.1 GCA_002162985.1 Bermanella sp. 47_1433_sub80_T6
AAATCTTGTACCTCTGAAATGTCGGACCCTAAAGCACAAATTTTAGACATTACATTGGGAGTGTGAACCAAACCATATGTAGATATTAAGTATTTATATGAGTCAGGTAAAAAAGCCCCTAATTTTGATTCAATCTCTGCAATATCATTATTTTCTATGGGAACCATGGCGTGTTTACTGCCCCAGTTTTTTACAAATAAATCAATACTGTTCATTTAGGGATGCTCTGGAATTGTGAACGTTTTTGTATGGGGCCGCTTTGGAAACGCGAAGTGTTGGAATAGCGGTCCCAAATGACAAACTTGTTAAGTGCCGAGTTAACTACGTGGAAGAAAATAGCCGGCACGCTGTAATTCCTTTATTTTAACTTTACCCAGGTAATAAAAACTGGGAGCCATGATTAACGCATAGCCACACAGCGCTGCTATCAGGTTGTACGTTGATTCTTGTTCATCGGCCGACGTTTGGCTGACGAGATAGACAAGAGGCAAAACTACAGCAATAGAAAAGGCAATATATAACAACATACTAAGAATGAATTTGAAAACCCCACCAAAGACACAAGCAATACCAAGTAGCAGGTTTATATAAACCACCATCGCGAAGAACATTATGGGAATGCCTAGAGCGATACTTTTTAGAAGTTCTATTTCCATATTCTCCCTTTACAGCTTATTACGCGTCACTATGACGTGTTTGCCGGTCCATGTATTTAAAGCCAGCCATCATGAGGCCTATAACCTAATCGGTCAATAAAGGGGGATACTTTACTCAGGCGGAATCAGTGAAAGGTGTTATCTAATTATTTATAGGCCATTTTCACCACTCATATAGCAGGGTATGAGTGATGAAAATGAGTGATTAGATAAAGGAGGCACTCCCTGTGGCGGTAACCTAAAAGGCCTTAAGCGACAGAGTCCAGGTCGCGATTATCCTGTTCTTCTGTGGTCACCAAATTTTTAGTGGCTGATTTACTGGCCTTCTCTTCCCGAACATGGGGAATTTTAAAATCCAGGTAGAAGCACAATAGGGCGCTAATTAAAAATCCACACTGCATGTTAAATACCCAACCCTGGCTGTGCCATAACCAACGACCATTAATAAGGCCATCGGCCAGCAGCGTAACCAGTAACAATAACCCGCTCGCGCGCATCATAAAGTGGCTGAGTTTAAAGCTGTTGTGATACACAAACGGTAATACTATTAAGCCAACCCAGGTCCCCCAAAACAGGGCCTGCTCCCACTGAACTTGCTGGTGCCCCAGGTTAAAAATTCGCAATACCTGGCTGGCTGCAATTACCGCGGTGGTGGCCACTACTAGCCCACCACAGGTGCCTAATGTGAGTTGCCCCAGCCAATGATTTTTAGCGACTTTTGTATGATCAGCATTTCGTTTTCCACCATGGCGGCGTTCCAGCCACAACATGTTGCCGCTCACAATTAACCCACAGGCCGCCAACGCCGATAGGGCATACAACAGCTTCAACCAGCCATTGCCATACAATACATAATGCAAGGGAGTCACCGCGGCAAAAATACGCTGGAACGGGCCTTTCTCTACAAAGCTGCCCCTGTGCACCTGGTCGCCGCTGGCTAATTTGTAAGTGATGCTTTCCAGGTTACTCAGTTTACTTTTATGATTGCCCGAGAATTTAATGAACCCTCCCTTGTCGTTAAGGCCGTCGATAAAAATAAAATCCATCTCAATGTTTGGCATGTCATGGCGTTGCTTGAGTACAAAGTCGTTAATGGATTGTGAAGGGGCATACTCTTGCGTGATGGTTGCCACAGGTCCCAGCACCGCTTCGGTGGCCTTGGGTACATCACCATTAAAGGCCGCCACCGCCAGTATGGGCGAAATTAAACCCAGCAAACCCAATATGGTGCCGCTAAAGGCCAGTATTAGGGTAAAGGGCAATGACCATAACCCCAGCAGTTTATGTTGATCGGTGAGTAACAGGCGCCAGCTGCGTTTGGGTCGTAGCATTACAAATTCTTTGCGCCATTTTAAATGAATGAATATGCCGGCAATAATCGCCAGTAACATGGCCATGCCAGCAAAACCTACCAGGTAGCGCCCCCATGGGTGGGGCAGATGCAGGTCGGTGTGCAGGTGACCCAATAGTTCGGCCATGTCTGAGTTAGCCTCGGGTAATACCTGGCCATTATTGGGATTTATTTTAACAATATGAGCGGGTGTCTCGTCTTCAGGGTAGTGAGCAATATAAATGTTGCCATCTACCTCACTGGCCGGTTGAATAAAAAAAGTGCTGTGATCAAACCCCTGAGCTTGTGCGGTTAACAGGGCCTTGTCTAAATCTTGCTGTTGAACATTTAACACTGGATTATTGGCAGACTGCCAGTGGCTCAGTTCTTCTTCAAACAAGGCAGGAATGCCCGAAAAGGTCACAATAAATAATAAAATTCCGCTGATGATGCCAATCCAGCCGTGGGTGTTATACAGGGTTTTATGTGTGCTCTGTTGCATAATGTTCTCCTAGGCTTCTCTAAGTTAATGGGGCAATCAACATCATGGCATCCAGTGCCATGGCGGGAATTAAAATACTTAACATGCGTAACCAGGCGCGGGTCCCTCTGGGTGCGAGTATTGCCCAATAAAAAAGTGCGGCCCAAAAAATAAAGAAGAAGGTGCCACCGGCAAAAATTTTCTCCACCGTATCGCCAAACGGCCATACTAGAGTGATGGCTATGGTGAGCGCCACGGTGCAAATTAATCCGCCTAGTAACGCGGCGATTATTCTGCTTGTGGTGCTGCGCAGTTTTTCTTTAACCCCGTTCATAGTTGACCCCCCATGGTTTTAACCCCTGCCACAATTAACAAAAGCAGGCTAACCACAGTGCTAATTTGTACTAGGCTGGATTGCCATATGCGCAGTTGTACAAAACCCAGGCCAAGGGCCATGAGCGCAAACAGCCAATAGAATAAGCCTTGCTCCCAACCATAGGGTTGCCCCATCAATACAATTGATAGTATTAATATACACATGCCAGCCAGACGTCGGCCTGTGGCTACCTTGTGACTGTGTATTTCAGTGACACCGTAAAATAGATGCAGTGCTGGCCATATTAAAAATATCCCTGTTGGCATAATTAAATCCTGATTTAATTCTTAAGTTTTAAAACCAAAAACCGAAAACGCAAACAATCTGCACTGGGCAGATTGATTGCGTTTATTATTTTTCTTTATTTAAATTAAAAATTCCCCAGGCAATATCAATCTTGCCCGAGAAAATTATTTAAAAGTCGTATTGAGCCACCAGGCCAAAGCTACGCTGTGGCACTAGGATGTTGTAATCCCCGTAAATATCGAAGTCACCTGAGTATTCAGAAAAGGAATATTCGTAGGTGCTGGCTTGGGTATCCAGTAAGTTATTCACATAGGCATTTACCTGCCAGTTAATGGCGCTATAGCCCACACGCAGGTTGGTTACCACGTAGGAGTCAAGCTGTTGTGTGTTTTCATTATTTAGATAGCTGCTACCGGTATAGTTGGCAATTAAGTAGGCGTTTATTCCCAGGCCTTGATCAAAGCCTATGCCTGCGGCACCGGTTTTTTCAGGCGCATACTGAAACTGGTTACCAGAAAAATCTTTGCTGCCCACTTTAAAATCGTCATAACGGG
>MAAD01000176.1 GCA_002162985.1 Bermanella sp. 47_1433_sub80_T6
ACAACATCTTGTTTTATTTCAAACAGGAAGTAGTGTCTCCAGCGCGTTTAGCGGGTAACGTATTGTTGGTTCATGAAACGCTTAACCAGGTTAAAGAGCCTCGTAAAGCATGGATCTATAATGCTGGTCAACGTCGTGTACGTCGTGCCCCTCAGGTGGCTTATGATGGACCAGGTACAGCTTCTGATGGCCTAAGAACCTCCGATAACTTTGACATGTATAACGGCTCCCCTGACCGTTACAGCTGGAAGTTGGTTGGTAAGAAAGAAGTTTACATTCCTTATAACTCTTACAAGCTAAACAGTGGCGATGTGAAGTACGATGACATCATTAAACCTGGTCACATTAACCAAGACCTAACCCGTTACGAGTTACACCGTGTATGGCATGTTGAAGCGACTTTGAAAGAAGGTCAGCGTCACGTATACAACAAGCGTAGCTTTTACATAGATGAAGATACTTGGCAGGCCACTGCCATTGATCACTACGATGCCCGTGGTCAGCTATGGCGTGTAGCAGAAGCCCACAACATCTTCTTCTACGATCGTTTAGTACCTTGGTACGCCATCGAAACCTTGTACGACTTGCAGTCTGGACGTTACCTAGCCCTGGGCCTGGATAACGAAGAGAAAGGCGCCTACAAATTTGGTTTTGATCGTAAAGAAAAGCAATACACTCCAGCGGCATTACGTCGCGCAGGCCGCCGTTAACGGTTACTTGAAACAGTTGTGTGTGTCCTGATGTTGGCTTCAGCCAATGTCAGGAAATATTAGCCCCCTATTTTTTATTAAATAGGGGGTTTTTTTATGTTCAGGATGTACGGTATAACGCGGTGGCAGGGATGCCAAGGAGCGTATTTGTTCAGGAAGATTGTTCTGACGCGGTGGCATTAATCACATGGAGGTGGTGTATTAGGGTAATGCAGGATGCAATTACCGGGGATGCCAATGAGCGCATATGTTTACTCGATTAAAACCTTATTGAATTAGCAGTATTGATGGGTTTACCGTAAAATAGCCTTGCTACACTGTACTCTTAAAAATAATAATTAAAGGCACCTATCAAGGTAGCCTACAGGGCAACATTTTGTTTTCAGCGGAAAGCTCGGTGGTTAAATCACTGGCGAACAGTCGTATTCGTGTATTGGCAATGAAGTTACATCTGCCTTTTCTCCCCCTCGATTTTATTAAACGTAATAGCCTTATGGCTCAGTTTGAGGCCAACACAGACCCCTGCCAAATTTGGCTATTACAAAGCGCTCCTGGTTATGGCAAATCACTTACGCTGGCTCAATGGTTTTATCAGAAAAAGCAGCAAAAGCAAAAGGTGGCCTGGCTGACACTGGACCCTAAAGAGAATGACCCCCTGCGTTTTGTAACCTACCTTGCCTGTGCCATTAATTCTGCCGATGCCAGTTTGGCTAATGCGGCACTTAAAGCCTTGGAGAGCGACGTTAGTGCGCAGGATGTGTTTCAGCTGCTAATGAACGAGCTGACTGAATTGGATGACACTTTGTATTTGGCGCTGGAAGATATCCACCATTTATACCAGAGCGAAATTTTAGAGCTGTTGGAACAGTTACTGACTTATACCCCAAAAAAATTACGTTTATATATCACCAGTCGCAAACAGATGTTACTTCCTTGTGCGCGTCTGCTAGCACAAAATAAACTTAAGTTACTGGATGAAAACCAGCTTAAATTTAGCCAGCAAGAAACCTCAAACTGGCTCTTTAAACAGCTTCATGAAAATTCTCAAACTTCGATAGTCAACAAAGCCCAAGAGTTGTCACAGGGTTGGGTAGCGGGGTTGATGTTATTGCAAAAAGTTCAGCCCGATTTAAATGCCCTGGATCTACAGGGTGATGAATCCATCTTACTGGACTACTTCTCCCAGGAATGGCACAGCCAGTTGGATGAAGATGAAATACGCATCTGCGGGCAGTTGGCTATTATCGGTTCAGCCTCGCCAGAATATCTTGATGTGGCGTTTGAGCAAACCAACTCCCACGATATTATAAAACGCCTGTTAACCAAACACGTTTATGTGAGCAGTAATGTGAGTCATAGTGGCTGGGTTGAATTGCACAAAATGTTGCAAGTCACTCTGCATGAAAAATCCAATAGAGAGTACCAGGAGGCTGTGTATCATCGCGCCTGCAATTGGCTGTTCGATCAAGGTAAACATTTTCGAGCGGTGGAAATGGCATTAAAAATAACCGACAAACAGCAGGCGGCTAACATACTGGAGTTGTGTGCCGAGAATCTGATCGAAGAGCAGGGAGTTGCTCAGCTGTTATCCTGGAAACAACAGCTACCCATTGAAGTGATGACCAACTCTCCTAAGTTAATTATTGTATTTAGCTGGGCGCTGGTCTTTGCTCAGCAATACGATGAAGCCGAACGGTTAATGCTACAGATTGATCGCTTTTTTGTGCCTTCTCAGCCGTTATTGAATAATGAAATGTCAGGGCAGTTGTTTGCCATTCGAGCGTATATTGCTCGCAGCCGAGGCAATATAGATAACGCCATTGCCCTGTGTAAACAGGCTCTGGAAAAACTGCCCCTGTCCAATTATGCCGCTCGCACCATTACCTTTTTAAATTTATCCAACATCTACATGACCCTGGATAAAATTATCCTGGCTCGGGATTATAATCGCCAATCATTTGAGTCGGCACGATCTGCCGGCAGTATGCCGCTGGAACTCATTGCTATTCATGAGCAAGCCAGAATCGAGCAGGTGAAAGGCAACCTAATGTTGGCGCAAAAATTAGTGGATCAGGGATTATCGTTATCTGCACGCTTAAAAAATCGCGATCATATAACCGCTTACGGTCGCCTGTTGATTTATAAAGGTTACCTTTGCTGGTTAAACAATAAGGTAGTAGAGGCCGAACAATATTTACTGGAAGGGCTGCAGGTTAGTGAGCGTTGCCATGACGTGTATTTAATCATGGGCTATGTGGTTTTAAGCAATTTAAAAAGGCACAGTAATCAACTGGAAGAGGCGTACGATCATTTGGCCTACGCCGAAGCGAAATGCCAATCCTGGTCGGTGCCCAGTTTTATATACCAGCCGTGGTTAACCACCATACGTATTAACTTGTTGATTGATCAGGGTAAGTTAGAGAGCGCTTCGCGGCATTTAAAGAAAATGTATGCGCTTATTGATAACAACCCTTATGCGCTATCGCCCGAACACTTCCCGGCCCTTAGGGGGCTGTTGGATGTGTTTTATGTGCGAGCCAAGTCCATTGGCGGCTTCCATAAAGATGCACTTAATTTATTGGAGAAAAAGCTTGCCAACAGTGGGCCCAGTCAGCAGGGTTTTGGTTTGATTTTTATCTATCTTATGCGTGCTTTACTGCGTTTTCAATTGGGCAATGAAGATGAAGCCATTCAGGATTTTCGCAAGGCGGTGGAGATGAGCGAACATGAAAATTGCATCATGCCGTTTATTGAATACAGCTCTGGCATGGGGGCCTTGTATCAACACTTGCCCATGAACCTAAAAGAAAAACCCTTTGTGCAGGGCATCTTAAAACACATTGACCTATCGAAGGTGGAAGGGCCTAACCAGGCGTTTGCTCAGGCCAGGAGTGTGATTAGT
>MAAD01000267.1 GCA_002162985.1 Bermanella sp. 47_1433_sub80_T6
TATTTAACTTCGATGCCAGTGAAATATCCGCCAACCCGGTTCATTTAATGTACGTACTGGAAAAACAAATTGAACAAGAACAGTTTCCACAGGAATTGGCCGACCGCTACTTAAATTATATTAAAGAGTACATGGCCCCTAAATATGTGGAATTCATTGGCAAGGAAATTCAAACTGCCTACTTGGAATCTTACAGTGAATATGGCCAAAACATCTTTGACCGCTATGTAACCTATGCTGATTTATGGATTCAGGACCAAGAATTCCGCGACCCTGAAACAGGGGAAATTCTTGACCGTCAATCTATTAACGAGGAGCTGGAGAAAATTGAAAAACCCGCTGGCATCAGTAACCCTAAAGACTTCCGAAACGAAGTAGTAAACTTTGTATTACGCGCCAAGGCCAACAACTCGGGTAAAAACCCCAGTTGGCAGTCTTATGAAAAAATGCGTGCTGTAATCGAAAAGAAAATGTTTGCCAATACCGAAGATCTTCTACCGGTTATTAGCTTCAATGCCAAAGGCTCTAACGACGAGAAGAAAAAACACGATAACTTTGTGGAGCGCATGGTAGAGCGTGGTTATACCGAGAAGCAAGTAAGGCTGTTGTCTGAGTGGTACTTACGGGTTCGTAAGTCGCAATAAAGATTTATTAGGTAAACGCGTTTTAAAGTAAAAGGAATTTTTAAATTTGCCTACTGTTAATTGGCTTAGGTACATTTGAGGTCGCGGTGAATACATCCGTGTAGGCTTGCTTCGGCATCCATGCCGCAAACACCTCAACTGCACCTAAGCCAATTACCAGCCACACCAACAAATTGGCCCCCGCCTTTTTGTTTGGTGTGACAGAGTTAGGCGATTAGCTTAAAGCCCTAGTGCCGATCTTTGAGATGGTTCTTAACATGGATGTTAAGGCAAGCCCCTAGGGACAGGTTTACGGCGCTCTCAAAGAGCGGTACCAGGGCTTTAAGCTTGCAGCATTGGCAATATCTGTTCTAGGTCAGAGCAAGTCTGGAATAGACACTAATAGCTGAATGAGGTTTACATGAGCTATATCATAGATCGCAGGTTAAACGGAAAAAATAAAAGCATGGTGAATCGCCAGCGCTTTTTACGCCGTTATAAAAAACACATAAAAAAAGCCGTGACCGAAGCGGTGAACAAACGTTCCATTACCGACATGGAGCGCGGAGAAAAAATCAGTATCCCCACCAAGGACACCAGCGAACCCACCTTTAGCCACGGTGATGGCGGTGTACGAGAACGGGTATTGCCTGGTAATAAAGAATTTCATGCCGGCGATAAAGTTTTGCGCCCTAAAGGCTCAGGACAAGGTGGCAGTGGTGAAGGACAAGCCAGCAATCAGGGAGAAGGGCTGGACGACTTTTCATTTTACATTTCAAAAGATGAATTTTTGGATTATGTATTTGAAGATTTAGCTTTGCCTAACATGGTTAAAAAAACCTTATCCCAACACGACGAAGTTGAGTATCGACGTGCCGGTTTTACCAACACAGGTACCGCCAATAATCTTGCCATTGTTAAATCCATGCGCGCCGCCCAGGCCAGACGCATTGCATTATCGGCCAGCTCCAGACGTAAGTTAAAAGTGGCCATTACCGAGTTAGATGAAGAGCAAGACAAGGACGTTGATTTACGCAATAACAAACGCATAGAAGAACTAATACTTAAAATTGAAAAACTGGAAAATAAGATTAAAAAAATCCCATTTATTGATACCTTCGATATTAAGTACCGAAATATAATTAAAGAGCCTGTGCCCAGTACCAAAGCCGTGATGTTTTGCATCATGGATGTTTCGGGCTCCATGACTCAACAAATAAAGGACATGGCCAAACGCTTTTATATTTTATTGTATTTATTTTTACAACGAAGTTACGAAAAAACCGAGGTGGTATTCATTCGCCACCACACCAGCGCCAAGGAAGTCACCGAGGAGGAATTCTTTTACTCCAGAGAAACCGGCGGCACCATAGTATCCAGCGCCTTGGAACTAATGACACAGGTGATTGAAGATCGTTATAGCCCAGGTGAATGGAATATCTACGCAGCCCAAGCCAGCGACGGTGATAATTGGGATGACGACAGCCCACAATGTGCACAGATTTTAAGTCAGCGTATCATGCCGCTATTGCAGTATTTTGCCTACATAGAAATTACCCCCAATGCCCACCAGGCCTTATGGCATGCCTACGAAGACATACAGTCAGAGCTGGGAGAGCGGTTTGCCATGGAGCAAATTTGTTCAAGCGATGATATCTTCCCCATATTCAGAGATCTTTTCTCCAGAAAAAATCTTAAGGAAGCGGTTTAACATGGCTAAAGACAATACTAAAAAAAATACCAGTAAAGCCCGTACGCCCTTATCCACAGGCTCTGAATGGACCTTTGAATTATTAGAAGTTTACGACAAAGAAATTGCGCGTATCGCCAAGTCGTACCGTTTGGACACCTACCGCAATCAAATTGAGGTTATCAGCGCCGAACAAATGATGGACGCCTATGCTTCGGCTGGCATGCCCATTTCCTATCATCACTGGTCTTATGGCAAACACTTTTTACATACTCAGGGAAACTATCAAAGAGGCCAAATGGGATTGGCCTATGAAATTGTCATCAATTCCGATCCTTGTATTGCTTACTTAATGGAGGAGAACACCATGTGCATGCAGGCACTGGTGATCGCCCACGCCTGTTATGGTCACAACTCTTTTTTTAAAGGGAATTATTTGTTCACCACCTGGACGGATGCCAGTGCCATCATTGATTACCTGGTATTTGCACAAAACTATATTAAGCAGTGTGAAGAGCGCCACGGGGTGGATGCGGTGGAAATCATTTTAGATGCCGCCCATGCGCTCATGAATTACGGCGTAGACAGATACAAACGTCCGCGCCCCATCAGTGCCGCTGAAGAGAAAAACAGACAGAAAAACCGTGAAGAAATTTTACAGCAGCAGGTCAATGACCTATGGCGAACCCTGCCCACCCACGAAAAGTCCAAGATTGAAAAAGAAAGGCGTTTTCCATCCGAACCACAAGAAAACCTGCTCTACTTCCTGGAGAAGAATGCCCCCTTATTAAAACCCTGGCAGCGGGAGATATTAAGAATTGTCCGTAAACTGGCGCAATACTTTTATCCGCAACGACAAACCCAGGTCATGAACGAAGGTTGGGCCACCTTTTGGCACTACACACTTATTAACAGTTTATATGATGAGGGCTTAGTGACAGATGGCTTCATGATGGAGTTTTTAAACAGCCATACTAATGTGATTTATCAGCCGCCATTTGATAGCCAATATTTTAGTGGCATTAACCCTTATACCCTGGGTTTTCATATGATGAGCGACATCCGCCGTATTTGTGAACACCCCACCGATGAAGACCGCGAATGGTTTCCGGATATTGCCGGCAGTGACTGGTTAGATACCCTGCACTTTGCCATGAAAAACTTTAAAGATGAGAGTTTTGTCTTGCAGTATTTGTCACCTAAGCTCATGCGCGATTTAAAGCTGTTTTCGATTTTGGACGATGAACGCAAGATGCACATTCAAATAACCGCCATTCACGACGAAA
>MAAD01000049.1 GCA_002162985.1 Bermanella sp. 47_1433_sub80_T6
ATGTAGAGTTGGCTCAGGCCCGCCTGGAATCCACTCCTCACATCTCTTTTGATGACAGCCTGCCCATTAGTCAGAAGCGTGACGATATACGTCGCGCCATTGACGAAAATCAGGTGGTGGTTATTGCCGGTGAAACCGGTTCAGGTAAAACCACACAAATCCCCAAGATATGTCTGGAGTTGGGACTTGCCCAATTCGGTTTGATTGCGCATACCCAGCCCAGACGTATTGCCGCTCGTTCGGTGGCGCAGCGCATAAGTGAAGAGGTGAAGGTAGAGCTGGGTAATGAAATTGGTTATCAGATTCGTTTTTCGGATCATTCTAATGATAGCACTCTGGTAAAACTCATGACCGATGGTATTTTATTGGCTGAAACTCAACGCGATAAATTCCTCAATAAATACAGTGTCATTATCATCGATGAGGCCCACGAACGCAGTTTAAATATCGACTTCTTAATGGGATATTTAAAGCAGCTGTTGGTAAAACGCAAAGATTTAAAAGTTATTATTACCTCCGCCACCATAGACGTAGCACGTTTCTCCAAACATTTTAATAATGCTCCCACCATCGAGGTATCCGGGCGTACTTTTCCGGTGGAAACCATTTACCGGCCCTTATTGGATGACAGCAAGGAAGAAAATGATAATGGGGAAGAAAACGAAGGGGATCTATACCAGGGCATATTGCAGGCGGTGGAAGAATTAGAAGAGGAGGATGTCCGGCGCAGGCAGATGGGAGACGTGCTGGTGTTCTTAAGCGGTGAGCGTGAAATTCGTGAAACTGCTTTGGTCCTAAAAAAGGCCAATCTGCGCAGTACGATGATATTGCCCTTGTACGCGCGCTTAAACAGCAAAGAGCAAAACAAAATATTTAATCCGGTATCGGGCATGCGCCGTATTATTCTGGCCACTAACGTGGCAGAGACATCGCTTACCGTGCCTGGTATTCGTTATGTGATTGATTCGGGCGTGGCCCGTATCAGTCGCTACAGCTATCGCTCGAAGGTTCAGCGGTTGCCCATCGAAGCGATCTCTCAAGCCAGTGCGAATCAGCGTAAAGGGCGCTGTGGTCGAGTCAGTGAGGGCATTTGTATTCGTCTTTACAGTGAAGAGGACTTTAATGGCCGCCCGGAATTTAGCGACCCGGAGATTCAGCGTACTAACCTGGCGGCGGTTATCTTGCAAATGCTGTCGCTAAAACTGGGAGATGTCACCGAGTTTCCCTTTGTGGATGCCCCTGATAATCGCTTTGTGAAAGACGGTTACAACCTATTAAAAGAGTTAGGGGCCATATCTTCCGGTAATCACATCAATGAGGTGGGGCGGGCGTTATCGCGTTTACCGGTGGATCCACGCATTGGGCGTATGCTAATTGAGGCGGGTAAACGCAAGTGTCTATCGGAATTGATGATCATTGCCAGTGCTTTGAGTATTCAGGACCCAAGAGAGCGTCCACAGGAGCGCAGGCAAGCAGCCGATCAAAAGCATGCCGAATTTAAACATGAAGACAGTGACTTTTTAACCCTAGTAAATATCTGGAATCGTTTCGAGGAAGAGCGTCAGGCGAGCACCAATAGTCAGCTACGCAATTTTTGTAAAAAACATTTTTTGAATTACATGCGTATGCGCGAATGGCGCGACGTGCATCATCAATTAAAACTGCAATGTAAAGATCTTAAGTTAACTCAGAATACGACACCGGCGTCTTATAGCACTATTCATCAGGCCATATTGTCGGGCATGTTAAGTCATGTGGGGCAGAAATCCGATGAGGGCGATTATAGAGGCGCCAGAAATCGGCGTTTTTTGTTGTTCCCGGGCTCGGGTATTTTTAAGAAGCGTCCAAAATGGGTGGTGACCGCCGAGTTGGTGGAAACCAGCAAGCTTTACGCGCGCATGAATGCCAAGGTGGAACCCGAATGGTTGGAGCCTTTGGCCAAACACTTAATAAACCAGACCTACATGGAGCCTTTTTGGTCCACTAAACGGGCTCAGGTCATGGCCTATGAGCAGGTCTCGCTATTTGGTTTGGTGATAGTGCCTAAACGGGCAGTGAGTTATGGCAGTATTGATGAACAGGTGAGTCATGATATTTTTATTCGTGAAGCGCTGGTGCAGGGCAATATTCGGGTTAAAGGCGACTTCTTAAAATACAACCAAAGACTCATCGAAGATTTGAGTGAACTTGAAGACAAGAGTCGTCGCCGTGACATTGTAGTGGATGAAGAGCGTCTATTTGAGTTTTACAGTGAGCGGGTGGCCGCGGACATCTCTTCTACTGCCAGTTTTGAGAAATGGTATCAAAAGCAAGACCCCAATTTATTAAAGGCCGACAAGTCTTTCTTAATGCAGCACGGCGCAGAGCACATTACAGAACAACAATACCCCGATCATTTCACTCAGGGCAGTGTGCTTTACCCATTAAGTTACCGCTTTGAGCCCCTACACTTGGAAGATGGCGTAAGTGTCTCGGTGCCGGCGGCCATGTTGAAGCAGTTGCCGGTGAGTCGTTTGCAGTGGTTAGTGCCGGGCATGATACGGGAGAAGGTAATTGCCATGGTCCGCAGCCTGGCTAAGCCCATCCGTAAACAACTGGTGCCGGTGCCGGATTTTGTGGATGATTTTTTAATGGCGAATCAGGTTTCTGATCAGCCTTTGGATGTGGTGCTGTCACAATTTATTTACCAGCGTAAGCGTATTAAGGTGAGTGAGCAGGACTGGAATTTACAGCAGATAGACAAACATTATCTGATGAATATTAAAGTACTGGGCAGCGATAACCGATTGTTGGTGCAGGGTCGAGATTGGCATCGATTGCTTGAGGAAGTAGGTGAGCAAGCTAACGCTGTGGTTAAAGTGAAAGGCAACGACTTTGAACGCCAGGACATAACGGTTTGGGATGGTTTTGACTTGCCAAAAACTTATGAGCTACAGCAAGCCGGTATTCAGGTGACCTTGTATCCGGCAATGGTGGATGCCAAGGCCAGCGTGAGTCTTAAATTGATGGAGCGCCAGGACGAGGCCGATGTTCAAACCCGATTGGCAGTTTACAAATTGCTGCAATTGGAGCTGCCTGAACAGGTGAGTTGGATTCAAAAAGAAATACAAAAACGCCTGGTTCAAGAAATTATATATTACGCCAACATAGGCAACAAAACCGAGCTGCTAACCACAGTAAGTAGCCTGGTCTTTAAAACCTGCTTCAAGTTTGAAGAGGTGCCGCGTAATGCTCAGCAGTTTAATGCCATCAAGGAACAGGGGCGCAGCAATATTGGCAAGACCGTGGATGAGGTAGTGGTGCTTATCAAACAAATCATGTCCCAATACCACTTGCTTAATAAAAAAATGAAGCAACAAAAGCAGTTAGCATTTGCGTTCGCGGTGAGTGACATTAAGTATCAAATTCAAATGCTCATGCCCAAAGGGTTTATGGCCCAAGTTTCATTTGAATGGCTCAAACATTATCCCAGGTACATCAAGGCCATGATGGTACGCCTGGATAAGCTGCAGGGTAACCTGCAAAAAGACAAATTATTGCAGCTGCAAATTGTTGGCTGGCAAGATCAATACAAGGATTTAATCGCCAAGTTACCGGCCGACCTGAACTGTTACCCTGAAATACTGCCGTTAAACTGGATGATGCAGGAATTCAGGGTATCGCTATTTGCACAGGAGCTGGGGACCTCTATTCCTGTGTCCCAGAAGCGCTGGAAGGCCCAGTTGGAAAAAGCTCAGCAAAGTCTGCAACAGTAAGTAGATAAGCGTCAGGCAATAGATTATAGTTTTGTGCAGAATAATTTGGCTAAGTATGGATAGCTTTAACGTAAAACGGAATATTTGGCAGTAATGTGTATTTATAAGAGTAGGGGAATAATGTGAAACAAGTGGTAATCAGTGGTACAGGTTTATATACCCCAAGCCAATCCATCTCAAACGATGAGCTAGTAGAAGCCTTTAATGCATTTGTAAATGATTACAATGACACCAACCAGGCACAAATTGAAGCCGGTACTTTAGAGGCGTTAGCCGAAAGTAACAGTGCTTTCATCGAAAAAGCATCCGGCATTAAGAGCCGCTATGTCACCGATAAGGCCGGCATCCTGGACCCCAAGCGCATGGCGCCGTCTATTGCTGATCGCTCTAACGATGAACCTTCCATTCAGTGTGACATGGCAGTAGCCGCAGCCAAGGAAGCATTGGCCCAGGCAGGTAAAACCGTGGCCGATGTGGACATGGTCATAGTCGCCTGCTCAAATTTGCAGCGTGCCTATCCTGCCATTGCGGTGGAGGTGCAAACCGCCTTGGGTATTGATGGTTTTGCCTACGACATGAACGTGGCCTGTAGTTCAGCCACGTTTGGCATCCAATCTGCTATGAACGCCATTCAATCCGGCTCTGCTCGCTGTGTATTGATGGTAAATCCGGAAATTTGCACAGGTCACTTGAACTTCCGTGATCGTGATAGCCACTTTATCTTTGGTGATGCCTGCACCGCAGTCATTATTGAAGACATGGAGCTGGCCAGCAGTGATTCCCAGTTCAAGATTCTGGATACCAAGTTACAGACGGTGTTCTCGAACAATATTCGCAATAACGCCGGTTTCCTGAATCGCTGTGATGAGTCAGGACTGGGCAAGCCAGACAAGCTGTTTATTCAAAATGGCCGTAAAGTGTTTAAAGAAGTGTGCCCTATGGTGGCGGCACAAATCAGTGCTCAGCTGGATAAGCTGGAAATTCCGGCCGACAACCTTACTCGCATGTGGTTGCATCAGGCGAACTTGAGCATGAATAAGCTTATTTCCAAGCGTGTATTGGGCCGTGAAGCCAGCCTTGAGGAGTCTCCTGTGATCCTGGATCGCTACGCTAATACCAGCTCGGCGGGTTCTATCATTGCCTTTCATTTATATAAAGATGATATAAAGGCAGGTCAATTGGGTGTAGTGTGCAGTTTTGGTGCAGGGTACTCCATTGGTAGTGTGGTACTTGAGAAGCGTTAATCACGACCAGATAAAAAGTGTTAGTTTAGAAGGGGCCTAATGGGCCCCTTCTTTATTTTGCCTGTGAAAAATAAAGATTGGCTTAAAATGAACTATTTTGCGGGTATGTTGCTCTTATAAACATGGAAAATAGAGCAGCTAACTATTTTCACTTAAAAACGATTAACAAAAAAAGTAAGAATGAGGGGACTCACATGACTAACACTAAAATGAAACCACTGGCATTGGCATTTGGCGCAAGTTTATTGGCAAGCGTAGCCACCACTACGGTAGCCGCTGAAAATCCTTTTGCCTCTCAATCTTTAGAGTCTGGCTATAAAGTGGCCATGGAAGGAAAGTGCGGCGAAGGCAAGTGCGGCGGCAAAGCTGAGTCTTCTGCTAAATCTAAAGAAGGCAAATGTGGTGAAGGCAAATGTGGCGGCAAAGCTGAATCCAGTGCTAAATCTGGCGAAGGCAAGTGCGGTGAAGGCAAGTGTGGCGGTAAAGATAAAGCAGCCGACAAGTCTAAAGAAGGCAAGTGTGGCGAAGGCAAATGTGGCGGTAAGTCTTAAGCTTTAGTGGCTTAAAAGACTTAAAAGTTAGCAAAGGGATCACACATGGCGCTGCAAGGTTCGGGACTGGGATTACGCCGGGGAATGATGGATGATTTGGCAGGCTTGAGCAATCAAGATGTAGATTTCCTCGAGGTGGCACCGGAAAATTGGATCGGCGTGGGTGGTCGTTTAGGGAAAGCGTTTCGTGAATTTACCGAGCGTTTTCCCTTTGCCTGTCATGGTTTATCTTTATCCATTGGCAGCTCGGATAAGCTGGACGTGTCTTTTGTTAAAGAGGTTAAAGGCTTTCTGGATGTACACCAGATTGATATTTACAGTGAACACCTAAGTTATTGCAGCCATGATGGTCACATGTATGACCTCATGCCCATCCCCTTTACTTTGCCTGCGGCCAAATACGTAGCGGACCGCATTGCGCAAGTGCAAGATATTTTGCAAAGACCCCTAATTATGGAAAACGTCTCCACCTATGCCTCTCCCGGTCAGGAAATGTCCGAATTGGAGTTTTTGTTGGAAGTAGTAGAGCGTGCCGATTGTAAAATTTTGTTGGACGTGAATAACGTGTACGTGAACAGCATTAATCATGGTTTTGATGCCCGCCACTATATTCAATCCATACCCAGTAAACACATCGAATATCTGCATATTGCCGGTCATTATGATGAAGCTCCCGACCTATTGGTGGATACTCATGGTGCCAGTATTAAACCCCCTGTATGGGAGTTACTGCAACTTAGTTACGATGTTCACGGGGTATTACCCACCTTACTGGAAAGAGACTTTAATTTTCCTTGTGTGAATGAATTAATGTCTGAAGTAAATCAAATAAAACACTTTCAGCAAGAGGCTTGTCGTGAACAAACACTTGCCTAACAATCCCCAGGCTTTTCAAGAAATTCAAAAAGATTTTTCAGATGCCATTCGAGACCCCAAAGGCTATCCTGAAGTGGCCGGTGTCGATGAACGGCACATGAATGTGTATCGCGAGCTTTTTTTTAATAATGTGGAGGGGTTTATTAGCGGCGGTTTTCCGGTGTTAATGGAGCTTCTGAGTAAGGAGCAGCAAACCGAGTTGGTGAGAGATTTTTTTATCAATCATGCCTGTCATAGTCCGTACTTTTTAAAAATAAGTGAAGAGTTTCTGGAGTATTTACTGAATTGCCAACTGGATTTTTTACCCGAGTTCGCATATCAGTTGGCTCACTGGGAATGGATGGAGTTGTATGCCGATGTCTATCAAACTACCCGCGAACAGGCGCCCATCTTGAAATTGGATTTTGAGAAAGACCCCATCGGCATGATTGAAAGTGCCTGGTGCCAGGCCTATGATTATCCTGTTCATCAAATAAGTGCCGACAATCCCTGCGAGGCGGCTACTAGCTATTTAATGGTGTACCGAAACCAGCAACTTAAAGTGGAATTTGTGGCGCTAAACCCGCTTAGTGCTATGTTGTTTCAGTGTTTGCGGGACAATCAACATTTAACATCAGATGAAATTTTACGTGACATAGCCGCCCAGCAAAACATGGATATTAATCAGGTGGTGCAGGGTGGGCGTCAAATTCTTCAGCAGTGGTGTGACTTGGAATTATTAATTCTTCAAAGCCGCTAATTCAGTTTTTCCTTGCCTCTTTTAATCAACTGTCGCTTTAGCTCTTTAGCTCTTTAGCTCTTTAGCTAGGTGCCTTAATCGTCATCGCAGTCATTGGGCAAGGGTGAGGTGCTGCCTTGTATTTCATAGTATGAAAAATGTACATGCTGGCGTTTCATGGCTATATTTTAGGCGTTAACCCTTAATGACTAGTCTAACTTTTGAGCATATTAATCATTAAGGAACGCTAAAACGGCTATTAAATGAAAAGTTGTAACAAAACTGTCATATAGTCTTTGTAATATTATTGTCATATATTGATGAAATTACTAAGGTGAATGATTATGAAAACCCCTCTAATTGCACTGGTTGCATCCATAGCTCTGGTGTCAGCCGTTCAGGCAGACAGTAAATTCTATGGCAAGATGAATGTAGCGGTTGGCTATTCGGATAAAGATAGTAATGATACTCAGGCATTTGGCGTGGAGAGTTATGCCAGCCGAGTGGGCGTAAAGGGCTCTGAAGATCTAGGGTTCTCCAAACTCATATATCAAGCTGAATATGAAACAGATATTGACGGTGATGGCTCGGTACTGAAACAACGTGATTCTTATGTTGGCTTGGCTTACAAGGGCATGGGCACCGTCAAAATGGGTGTCATGGATACCCCACTAAAAAAATCCCAAGGCAAATTCGATTTATTTAATGACGTGGTAGATATCAAGCAAGTACTAAATGGTGAAAATCGTTCGGCAAATTCAGTAAATTATACCACCGAAAAAATGGCTAACGTTCAGGTTTCTGTGGCGGTGACCCTGCCTGAAGATGGCACCAGTGAAGGTGTTTCTGCCAGCGTGATCTATAAGGCTGACAATGTTTACGCATCGGCAGCCATTGATAATAAAGTAGCTGGTGAAGCTACTCAGCGTGCAACCGTGATTTATAAATTAGGTGATATTAAATTAGGCGCTTTGGTTAATAACGTGGATCAACTCGATACCGCAGACGATAAGCTTGGGTTTGCCATTAATGCCGCTATGACCATGGGCATGGATACAATTAAAGTTCAATTTGAGAAAGGCGATCAAGGTAAAAAGGCAAGCAAAGGGGCCACCATGCTGACCTTTGGTGCTGACCATAAATTAGGAAAAGCCACCAAAGCCTTCGCATTTATCAGTCAGTTTGATGCCGATACCAAAGCTGATGGTACTAAACTCGGTGAGTTGACCATTGCCATGGGTCTGGAACATAAGTTTTAGTTTGACTAAATAGTCGTTCTTTAAAGCCCTTGTGATTAACACAGGGGCTTTTTTATGCCTTTAATTTCATTACCTATTCAGAGTAAGGGCTTAGAAATGATCTAATATTACTCACTATTTGAATTGTCTTTTATACTGGTAAATAGTCTGTTGCAAGGAGACGGTTGAGTTTCGCTGGCCTGCTTGTTTTAATGTGCGCTGATTTTTTGGAAGCAGCTGTATGCGGTTAATCATTGTCACTCTTATAGTTATATTTTCGTATCAATCTCAGGCCAACGAACAGGACCCTTGGGAAGCCTGGAACCGGGACGTATTTGCGTTTAATGAGACGCTGGATTATTACACACTCAAGCCGGTGGCTCAGGCCTATAGAAATGTGACCCCCCAGGTGGTGGATGATGCCATCACCAATGTATTCAGTAACTTGGGAGAGCCCGTCATTATTGTGAGTAACCTGGCCCAGGGCAACTTTTTGGATGCCTTGTCCGATACTGGGCGGTTTATAGTGAATTCTACCCTGGGCATATTGGGTGTTTTTGACGTGGCCCGTCATATGGGTCTGGTAAAACACAACGAAGACATAGGGCAGGCATTGGCCTTTTGGGGGGTGGATTCCGGGCCGTATTTAATGCTGCCAATATTAGGGCCCAGCACCGTACGTGATGCCGCCGGTTTTACTGTGGAAACCTTTGCTCTCACTGACATCAGTGTGAGTAGCCAGGTATTTGAAAATGACGAACTGTTTTACAGTATGGTTTATGGAAAGTATCTGGATATACGAGCCGACCTTATACCCACAGAGGGGCTCATCAGTGGTGACCGCTATTCCTTTATTCGCAGCTTTTATCTGCAGCGCAGGGACTACCTGATTAACAACGGGGAAGTGGAAGATGATTTTAGCGATGACTTTGATGATGAATTCGAGGATGATTTTTAATGGCAGGGCCAGCAAGCTGAGCCCCCTGCGATTAAACGGCTTATAATCGGTTATTAACCCAGTATTTCAATGATTTCAGCCCCATAGCAATATACATCGCCATCCTGCATCGCGCGTTTAATGCGAATGCAGGCATTTAGCGCATCAAATTTGTTCTGATAAGAAGGTATATAAGCCACTGCCTCATCCCCAATATTCAACTCATCCTTCAGTTCCAGGCACATGCCGGTGCCACTTAAATCAACGCACACACATTGCAGGGTACGATCCCCAAGGGTAAGTGTTACCGGGGTCTCGACGCGCATGCGAATGTAATCACGTTTTTCCTGGTAGCGGGTGGCTAGGCTCATTATTATTATCCTTTTTGTTAATCCTTAAGTACTGGGTTTTCAACTCTGCCAGATTTTTGTACTTGTTCCAAGCATTGAAAATAGACTGCAATTTGCGTGACAAAATCTCTGAAAATTCTAATTTAGGTGCCATTGTGCTAAATGATTCAAAGCGCCTATTTTAGGTGCTTGCGCGCGCTGTGGCAGCCCTGTAAGGTGGCCCAGCAAAAATAATAACAAAGACTGTAAAGGCACCCGATGGAAGAGGTAAGCGGCCGAATTCTGGTCATAGACGATGAAACCATCGTACGCGACAGTATCGTAGCGTACCTGGAAGATAGCGGCTTTGAGGTCTATGAGGCCGAAAATGGTCAAGAAGGTGTGGCTTGTTTTAACCGTCAGCGACCCGATGTAGTGTTGTGTGATCTGCGTATGCCCAGCATGGATGGCTTGGCGGTGCTAAAAGAAATTAACCAAATTCGTGCTAATACCCCATTTATAGTGGTATCTGGTGCCGGTGTCATGGCCGATGTGGTTGAGGCCTTGCGTTTGGGGGCCAGCGATTACCTTATTAAACCCATCCTGGATCTGGAAGTACTGGAACACAGTATTCGCCGCAATTTAAAACAACAAGCCCTCCTCAATGAAAATATCGTTTATCGCCATCAGTTAGAGCGAAAAAATAAAGAGCTTGAACATAGATTTGAAGAGCTAAAACTGGATCAATTAGCCGGCCGCGAAGTACAAAAACGCATGCTGCCAGAGGTTCAATCGCAAATAGCGGGAATTGAGTTTAATTACCATATCATTCCCAGCCTGTATTTAAGTGGCGACTTTGTTGACTACTTTCCCATCAGTAAAGACAAGGTGGTGTTTTACATCGCCGATGTAAGCGGCCATGGAGCGTCATCGGCCTTTATTACCGTGATGCTGAAAAACCTAAGTAATCGCCTGCGCCGCAATTTAAAGCGCCAATCCACTGACGATTTGTTGTACCCGGATAAAGTCATTAGCCGCATCAATAAAGAGCTGGTTGACGCTGCACTGGGCAAGCATGTGAGTGTATTTTGGGGCATGATAGATTTGCCAACCAGCATGCTTTCTTATAGTGTTGGCGGCCAATTTCCCATGCCCATATTACGCAATGATCAGGGTGTGCAATATTTAACCGGTTGCTCTCAGCCTGCTGGTCTTTTTGCCGAAGCGCAATACAGCACCTATCATATTGAATTAGGGGAAGAATTTGAGCTAGTAGCACTGTCTGATGGTATTCTGGAAGTGTTGCCGCAGGAAAGCTTGGCAGATAAAGAAGCGCGTTTGCTTAAGTGGGTGGAACAGGGACAATTGAATACAGAGAACTTGGAGCAATTAATTAGCATCCAGGAAGGCAAAGAGATTCCGGATGACATTACTTTGCTGTCACTTGCCAGGACAAAATAACTATGGATTCGGGAAAAATTCTCGTAGCTCAAAGTCAGGGTATTTATATCGTCAAATTTGTTGGTGATGTGCGCCTGAGCTTGTGTTCCACGCTGGATCAATACACCAATAAGATGTTTGAGGATGATGGCTTTAAAACGGTCATCATCGATCTAACCGAAACCAAGTGCATCGACAGCACTTCGCTGGGTCAATTGGCGAAAATCTCTATTCTGTACAAAGAAAAGTACGGCCAGTTACCTACCATAGTGTCAACTCAAGAAGACATTAACCGTATTCTCATGAGTATGGGTTTTAATAAAGTCTTTCATATTGTCCATGAGATGGAACCCAGAGTGGAATACCTGGATGAATTGCCATTGGAAATGGTCGATGAACAAGAAATGAAGCATCAGGTGCTGCAAGCGCACAAATTACTGATGGATATGAATCAAAATAACCGTGCGGCTTTCCAAGACCTGGTTAATAGTTTAGAAGAAAATTAGTAGTCCTATGAAAAACGAATTAAACAGTAAAAAAGCCACCGTGATCGGTGGTGGTAGTTTTGGTACTGCTATTGCGAACATTTTGGCCGAAAATGGCTTTCAGGTTTGTCAATGGATGCGTAATCAGCAGACCATTTTAGATATGAATACCCTCCATGAAAATAAAAAATATCTTCCTGGCGTGGCGTTACATGACGCCATTGAAGCCACAGATGATTTGAAATATGCCATCGCCGATTCGGCCGTTTTATTTTATGCCATTCCCAGTCAGTCGTTTCGTGAAATAGTGGAAAAAACAAAAGGCTTAGTAGCGGAAGATCAAATTCTTATCAGTACCACTAAGGGCATTGAACCTCAGGGTTTTAACCTTATGAGTGATGTATTGCGTCAGGTGTTTCCCACCAATCCTGTGGGGGTCATCAGTGGCCCTAACCTGGCCAAGGAAATTGCCAATCGACAGCTGGCGGCTTCGGTCATTGCCAGTAAAAACAAACGTGTTCGTGACTTTATTCAGCAGAGTTTAAGCTGCAGCTTCTTTCGCATTTATGTCAATGCTGACATGTATGGTGTGGAGCTGGGCGGTGCGTTAAAGAATATTTATGCCATCATCACCGGCATGGCGGCGGCCTTGGGTTATGGTGAAAATACCAAAGCCATGCTGATTACTCGTAGTTTGGCGGAGATGAGTCGTTTTGCTGTGTCTCAAGGTGCCAACCCCATGACCTTCCTGGGTCTGGCCGGGGTAGGTGATTTGGTCGCCACCTGTGTGTCGCCGTTAAGCCGAAACTACCGGGTAGGCTATGCTGTGGGTAAGGGTGAAAATTTAGAGCAGGCCATCGAGTCTTTAGGTGAAGTGGCCGAAGGCATCAATACT
>MAAD01000222.1 GCA_002162985.1 Bermanella sp. 47_1433_sub80_T6
CGTATTCCGAGACCGACCGCGTGAGCGCGTTTGAACCGGCCATTGCCATTAAAAAAACCTTCGACGACGAAAGTGTGGTGGGTTTTAAATTGGTATTTGATGCCCTAACTGGCGCCTCGGCCAACGGTGCCACACCAAGCGATAGCGTGCAAACCTTTACCCGCCCATCGGGTAAAGGCAGTTACACCGCCGCCAATAACGAAACACCCCTGGACGATACTTTCCACGACACCCGTATCAACTTTACCGCTATGTATGAAACGCCCCTGGAAGACCGGTTGGATAAAGTCATTTGGGGGGCCAATGTTTCCAGCGAGCACGACTTCATCAGCCTGGGCGGCAGCGGCACTTTTATGCGCGACATCAATCAGCGCAATACCACCTTAAGTGCCGGTTTTTCCTTTGAGTTGGACACCATTAACCCTGTGGGCGGCTCACCCATTGCGCTCAATGAAATGCAGGTGGCTGGCCCTTCTACCCGCGGCGGGGATGAAAGTCGCTCCATGGTGGAAATGCTCCTGGGCGTTACCCAAATCATCGACCGTAATACTTTAGTGCAGTTTAACTACGGGCTGGCGGTGAGCAATGGTTACCACAACGACCCCTACAAAATTGTGTCTGTTGTAAACGACAATGGCGGCCTTATCCCCGCCAATGGTTTAAATGGCACCTACCTATACGAGAGCCGCCCGGATGCTCGCACCAAACACAGCGTATTTTCGAAAGTAAAACGCTTTGTGGGCGGTGATGTGGCCGATATCTCTTACCGTTACATGTGGGACGATTGGGGAATTGCATCGAGCACAGTAGACATGCACTACCGCTTTAACATGAGTCGCGGCTGGTATTTGGAACCTCATGTTAGGTACTACAGCCAGCAGGCGGCGGATTTCTACAATACCAGTATCACCACCACCCAAGCGGATGCCATTGTGGCGGCGGGTGATAATTTAACCGCCGACTATCGCCTGGGTGAAATGAACGCCACTACGCTGGGGTTAAAGCTGGGTTTCTTAACACCAGGCGGTAACAAAAGCAGTGTGCGCATTGAGTATTACAACCAAACCAGTACTGCCAATAATGTGATTGGCAGTCAAAGCAGCCAGGATTTGTTGCCGGATGTAGACGCGGTCATTATGCAGTTTAATTACAGCTTCTAACGTTAAGCCAAAAATGTACGAGGCTGCTTGCAGGCGATTAACTTTTCAGGTTTGAATAACGTTACCAGATTTAGAAAAGGTGTTAGCTGGCTGCAGGTTATGACTAAAATCAAATCCTACAGCAGCTGCTTACTCTGGTCGCCTGCAAGCAGCCTCGTACAGGATTACCTAAATCTTCACGTATGATCTATTTTCATAAATCAAAATTTGAACCCAAAGCAAGACAGGGTTATGGTGCACACTAATATTCTCCCTTAATATTCTTTAAAGTAAAAAATGGCCAATCCCTACACAGTAGAAAAAACCGAACACGGCTTTGTGGGCCGTTTTCAAGCCATGGCGAGCCCTTGCGAAGTGTTAATGGATTTGCACGATGCCCTGCTTGCCCAACAATTTGTTCACGCCGCTTATACAGAAGCCAAGCGCATCGAACAAAAGTTCAGCCGCTATATTAATACCAACTTCATGTTCAAACTAAACAACAGCCATGGCAATACCCTTGAGCTGGATGACGAAAGCGCCCTGCTGATGGATTTTGCGTTTACCTGTTACGACATGAGCGATGGTTTGTTTGATGTGACCTCGGGAATATTGCGCCGAGCCTGGAGATTTGATGGCTCTGATCAAGTGCCCACCGAAAACCAAATTGAAGATCTGCTGCCTTTTATCGGCCTAAACAAAACCACCTGGCAAAAACCTCACTTCACCCTGCCCAAGAATATGGAACTGGATTTTGGTGGCATAGGCAAAGAATACGCTGTAGATCGCTGCCTGCAAAAAGTCACTGAAAAAATGAGCGGCCAGCGTATTCCTGTGTTGTTAAATTTTGGCGGCGATTTAGTCTGCAATGGCCCACGTTTTCACGGCGGGCCGTGGCAGGTGGGCATAGAGTCGGTGGGAGGCGGCGGTTCGGCCGTGGTGAGTTTAACCAGCGGGGCTCTGGCCACCAGTGGTGACGCCAGGCGTTTTTTATTAAAAGATAATATTCGTTATTCCCACATATTAAACCCCAAGACAGGCCGCCCTATCATGGGCGCCCCCAGGTCGGTAACGGTGGCAGCACAAACCTGTGTGGAAGCCGGTTTGTTATCTACCCTGGCCATGCTGCAAGGGGCCGACGCCAAACCGTTTTTAAGTGAACAGAGTGTGGTGCACTGGCTTCAGGATTAATCCGGCTTCAACATGTCGCTCATGACCTGCGCCATTTTTTTATCCGCCGGATTTGGGCTAACCGATAAACCATCAATGGTGCCCTGCCTGTTTTTGTTGGGTTGGTTTTGTCCGGCTTTCCACTTGCCGTCAATGGCCGTCACCTTAATCTCAAACCCCACAATGGCCCCCAGCAATGATTGCGTAAATTCCTTGGGGGCATCGTTCACCGACCAGGGATCTTTTTGCTGCGATTCATGTTGCGCGGTAAGGTTATTAAGCATCTCCAGTTTCCATTTATCTTCATGAATAAAGTCTAACCGCCCCCTTACATGCACCGCCACATAGTTCCAGGTGGGCACCACCTTGCCGTGTTCTTGTTTGGTGGGGTAATAATTAGGTGACACATAACCATTGGGGCCGTGAAATATAGCCAACACTTGGGCACTGTCATCCAATTCTTGCCACAGTGGATTGGCCTTGGCCATATGCCCCCACAAGACATGTTCACCGGCGGCCACTTCTTTTAATATAAGCGGAATATGGTTGGCCTCCACTCCATGTTGGCCAGTGGTCACCAATGTGGCCAATGGATAAGCCTTCATCATGGCTTTCATTTCATCCACATTATCTTGTTGAAAACTTTTAGGTTGGTACATGTCAATCCATTAGCGCGTTAAACGTAACTACAGTTACACAGGGAGTGAAACATTCTAGGGAATGGCAATATAAAATAGAAGAGTACAGTGCAACCATAAAAAGGCGGCACAGATTTAAATAGGGATTTTCAATTCCCTATCACATTAAAAGTAACGACCACCAGAGTAACGCGCAACATCTATACATAGGCTATTTTAGAGCCTATTTTGGCGCTAATCCCAAGTCATCGAGCCGTAATAATATTTCGATTTTACGGGTTTTCGCTACCTCTAACCAGGACAGGTTTTCTCTGGCCCCAAGGATAGCGTAAATAGAATTCAGCCCCATGCCTTTCATGGGCAATAGCTGCGCGTATAAATCATAAGGGTCAATTGCCATAAAATCGTCTACCGAGTGAATATTGATCTCGGCCAAAATTTCTTCACTGCGAGGCCCAAAACCATTTAGATCTCTAAGTCTTTTAGGCGGTTTGGGATATACACTTTCCAAATTCATTTTACATCTCTTAGTCTGGCACCATAAATGTGGCGCAGTAAA
>MAAD01000058.1 GCA_002162985.1 Bermanella sp. 47_1433_sub80_T6
CTTTCCGTGTTCGGCTTCAATGGGTTTGATAATTTGTTTAAGGGCGGCCTCACCCAAGTCCCGTGCATGCAGGGTTTGCTTGAATGGCGTATTTTGCGGCATCTCAATCTGTAAGATGGCCGATTCCCCCTCCAGCACAGGAAACTGGGTAAAACCCATGCGCCCACTGATGGGAAAGGCAAATACCACGCACGCCACCGCCACCGCACAAGCCAGCGTAATGCCCGGCTGTTCCAGGATGCGGCCCAACATGGGTCGATAATAAACATGAATCACATGGCGCAGGCGTTGATCAATTTTTTCCTGAATGGCGTCCAGCTTTTGTCCCAGCTTTGAATTTGGGCGATTTTTTAAGTGTGCAATGTGGGCGGGTAAAATAAATAGGGCCTCTACCCAGGAAATGGCAAAACAAAAAATCACCACCAGGGGAATCACCATCATGATTTTACCCATGCCGCCGGGCATAAATAATAACGGCATGAAGGCCACTATATTGGTGAGAATTGAGAAGGTAAGTGGAATTTTAACTTCCTTGGCCCCTTGAATAGCGGCATCCATGCGTGAATAACCCTTGGCCAAATTTTCGTAAATATTTTCCCCGGCAATGATGGCGTCATCCACCACTATCCCTAGGGAAATAATAAAGGCGAACATGGAGACCATGTTGATGGAGACATCCATGTAGGGCAAAAATAACATGGCCCCTAAAAATGAAGTGGGAATGCCCATGGTCACCCAGAACGCCAAGCGGTATTCCAGAAAAATGCCCAATAAAATAAATACCAATAACAAACCAATGAAGGCATTTTTAAGCAACAGTCCCAGACGCTGGCGATACATTTCGGCGTCGTCGTCCACCACGGTAATACTCATGCCGGGTGGTAATATGGCTTCTATGTCGGGCCACATGTCATAAATGCTGTCGGCCACTGTGGTGGGGGTTTGGTCACCTGCACGAAAAACACTAAACTTCACACTGTGGTTACCATCCAGTGTAATCAGATTTGGGGTGTCTTCGAAACCTTCCTTAATAGTGGCCACATCTTGCAGTCGCAATACCACACCCTGGGCATCACTTAAAATCGGTAGCTGGGCAAACTCACCCGCCCAATATTTTCGATCGTTGAGGGTCACTAAAATATCGCCCCCCTGGGTTTTTACTGTGCCGGCACTTTTTTCAACCGCGTTATCAACGATAATTTTGGCCACTTGCGACAGGGTTAAATTATATTTTTCTAAATTTAAACTGGAAACCTCCACGTGAATTTCTTCCTCGGGGGCGCCGCGGATTTCCACTTGCGTCACATGGGGGGATTCCAGAATTTTTTCTTTCACGGTTTCGGCCAGGCGTTTCATGGCAAACTTATCCATGTCACCGTGCAAAACGATATCCATGATGTCATTCTTGTGAGCCACCACACCCACCACGGGCTGCTCCATTTGCAACGGGAAAGTGGAGATACGATTGACCGCTTGTAACACATCCTGATAAACCTGCTGTAAATCTTCGCCGGTTTGAATGTCCACATTCACGCGGGCACTGCCCTCCTGAATGCTAACCTTCACATCTTCTATGCCTTCCAACTCAGACAAGGCATTTTCGATGGGCAATACCACACCCTGTTCCATCTCGGTGGGCGTAGCACCTGGATAGGCCACATTCACAGTGACTCGGTCCATGCTAAATTCAGGAAACACTTCTTTTTTGATGGTCATGGAGGACATGAAGCCACCAATCAACAGCGCCAACATCAACAGGTTGGGGGCGATACCGTGGCGTGCCATCCAGGCGATAGGACCGTAATTAAGGGCCGCCTTAAAGTTGTCTGACAGGCTCATAACGCACCTTCTTGCTCAGCCAGGGCAGCAGGTTTGTCATGTTTTAAACGCACGTCCATGCCCACGCGAGTAATGGCCAAACGACTATCCAGTAATTCGTCGCCACTTTGTATTTCAACCCTTGCCCAGGTGGTCACGCGCCCTTTAAAGAGAATCTGTACGGAGCGTTTTTGCAGCTTTAAATCTTTATCCACCACCCAAACTTTCAAGTCGCCATTTAAATCATCGCTGGACAGCTGCACCAGATTTTCAAAGCTTTGCCCGTACAGGGTCACCTGCACATAATCATTGTAACGAATGGGGCTTTTATCGCTGGTTAATGCCAGCGGATCTTCGATGCTGATGAGCACCCTGGCCTGGCGATCACTGCCATCCACCTGCGGCAATATGGACAAAATTTTACCCATACGTGTCTGCGTGGCACCCAGCTTGTTGATCTTAACGGATTGACCCTGATCCAAAATCCCCATGAAATTTTGCGGCACCTTTACTTCCAGCCAATAGGCATTTGAATTCACAATTTCAAAAATAGGCGTGGCGTTATTCACGTAGCCGCCGGTGGACACCAGTTGTTTCATCACATGACCATCGAATGGCATTAACAGGGTGGTGCGATCCAGATCCAATTGCGCCTTAGCCAGATCAGCCTTGGCGCTCTCTAGTGCCGCCTTGGCACTGGCCAGTTGCGGAGCGCGTAATGCCAGCGCTTTGGCGGTTTTATTTAATTGAATACCGGAGAGTTTGTAATCGCTTTTGGCGTTTTGCACTTGCGCCAATTCCATGTCCAAGCTTGCCTGGGCCTGCGTGACCATGGCCATTCTTTGTGTGTGCACCAGCTGGTAATTAGCGCTGTCGATGTGCGCAAGTTCGCTGCCTTTTTTAACAAAGGCACCAGGAATAACCGCATTGGGGATATTGGTGATTTGCCCAGCCACCAATGCCACCAGCTTGACACTGGCATTGCTGTTTACCGAAGCACCGCCCTGCCAGGCAGGACGCTCATTGGCCGGTTGGAATACCTTGGTTTCTACCAGCGGTGCCATCACCTGCATGGCCCTTTTTTGCGGTTTGGGGGCCGTTTCCACTATGGTATATAACAGCCCTACACCCACCATGAGAATTATCAGGATCAAACCGTGTTTTTTTTGCATGTTAGCGAACCTAATATGGGCGGTGACTGTAATTATAGTTGCTCTTATTATTGATCACAGGTCCGTGAAACCCAACCGCTTTTACATTTCTTTAATGAGGCCGTGAATACTCCCCTGAAGGACAAACCTACAGATAAGTTGGCTATTTGCTTTCCCGCAGAAACAAAAAAGCCCCTATGAAGGGGCTTTAGAACTAAATTTTAATGCAATTCCTAGAACGGAATATCATCATCAAAATCATCAAATGAATTGCTTGGCTGAGCCTGAGGGGCCGCCTGTGGAGCCTGAGGCGCGGCTTGTGGAGCCTGCTGTCGTTGCTGTTGCTGAGGCTGCTGTTGTGGCTGACCATAAGGTGCGGCTGGTGCTTGCTGCTGTTGAGCAGGTTGCTGGTAAGCTGGTTGCTGTGGTGCTTGCTGCTGTTGAGCAGGTTGCTGGTAGGCGGGTTGCTGCATGGGTGCAGCCGCTGGGGCTTGCTGAGGCGCTCGTTGCGGAGCAGAGTAACCGCCACCCGCACCAGAGTTCATGCCACCATCCTGACTGGCACGGCTGTCTAACATGGTCATCTCGT
>MAAD01000053.1 GCA_002162985.1 Bermanella sp. 47_1433_sub80_T6
TTGCAGCAAGATAAAGGTTTCAAAAAACCAACTGGTATGGGCCAAATGCCATTTAGCCGGGCTAACAAAATCGGCAGCTTGCAACGCGCAGTCTTCTGCCGACAGATTGCTAATAAGTTTTTCGCTGGCTTGGCGAACTTGCCGGTAATCCAATAATATATTGGACTGCCTAACATCTTCGCTGGCTTGGGTGGCTATGGTCATAGGGTCTTTTTATTTTTTAAATAATTTTGACACTTAAGAACCTCTAAAGACTAGGCCTTATATTTCCCTCTGACAAGCACTCTAAATGGCTAAGTTTAATCCTAAAAAATACAAACTGTTTATGGAAAAAGTAAGTAATTCAATTACTTACTGGCTTAAGCAAAGCTTAAACTGCTGAGTTAACTGGCCATAGAAAGACATGAAATTGGCACCTTTAATCTCATACAAAGAGGCGAGAGGATCAATTTTTATACGCTTTACCGCCAATCCCTGGGTGAGTTTTTTCAATAAGCGCCCTTGAAACTGGGGCTCCACAAAGATACAGGCAGCCGCACCCGAGGCTAGTATTTGTCATACTTCCACCACATGGCGAGTGCCCACGGGTTTTTCCGGGTTATGGGTCACCACATCTAACTGCTTAAGCCCGAAGTATTCTACCCAAGGGTGGAAGGCATCGTGATAGCTAATAAACCCTCTATCTTTAAGCCCGCTAAATTCCTGCTCGCTGGTGATTAGCCATTTGTTATATTCCTGCAAAAATGCTGTGGGCGCTGCCAAATTCATTGTTTTTTGAACCATGGATAATAACGGCACGATGATGTCAGGCTGTAACCATAGGTGAGGCTCATGATGGTCGTGATCGCTATGCTGGTGTGTCTCTTCTTCAACAGAATGGCTTAATTGAATTTGGCTGGCTTTTTGACTCATGAGCTTAACTAAAAAAGGCTCAATTTCTGGTCCTAACCAAATCACCGTATCTGCCTGCTTCACCTTACGCATGTCGCTGGGTTTTAAACTGAAGTCGTGGGGGGACTGATTGGCAGGCACCAGGGATGTTACATCCAGCTGCGGCCAGGCACTTTTTACCAGCAAGGCCAGCGGATGCACGCTCACTAACACCTTTTGCGAGGCATGGGAGAGCATGGGTAAAACCAGCATTAACGACAACAGCAGGCAAGCACGTACAAACAACATGGCAGGAATTCCCGAAAACCAATGGCAATTAAATTAGCCCGATATGATACCCTAAGCGCCTTTAAGGCGCATAGATTAAGGACGCTACACTCCCGTGAGTGACTATTTAATAAAACTGCACAATATCAACCTGATCCGCCAAGGCCGACACATACTCAAAGACATCCAGCTGGAAATTCGCGCGGGTGAAATCATTACCCTTATAGGCCCCAACGGCGCTGGCAAGAGTAGCCTGTTAAAATTGGCGTTGGGACTCATCACTGCCAGCTCTGGCCAGCGCATTTGTCTGCCGAATTTACGCATAGGCTACATGCCACAAAAAATCAGCCTGCCCGATACCTTGCCACTCACCGTTAAGCACTTCTTAAAACTGGCCAAGGGTTTCCAGAAAAATGAGCTGTACAATGTGTCGCAACGTTTAAAAATTGAACACTTGCTCAGCCAGCCCATGCAGCGTTTATCTGGCGGAGAACAGCAACGAGTATTGCTGGCCCGCGCTTTGTTGAGCAAGCCCGAACTTTTGGTATTGGATGAACCGGTACAAGGGCTGGATGTGAGCGGTCAGTCCGAGCTTTATCATTTAATCAGCGATTTAAAAGATGAGCTCAACTGCGGCGTACTCATGGTGAGCCATGACCTGCATTTAGTGATGGCCGCCACCGACAAGGTTGTGTGCCTCAATGGCCATGTCTGTTGTGAAGGGCACCCGCAATTAGTACAGCAAGATCCCAGCTATTTGGAGCTATTTGGTAAATCCATGCCGGCTCACTTGGCCCCCTATACTCACCATCACGATCACACCCATGGCGAGCATTGCGATCACGACCACAATGGAGACAAGTCATGAGCTGGTTAATTGATGCCTTATTGGCCGGCTGGTTATTAAGCTTAATGAGCGGGCCATTGGGCTCGTTCATCGTGTGGCGGCGCATGGCGTATTTTGGCGACACATTAGCCCACAGCGCCTTGCTGGGTGTCACCTTGGGTTTTGTATTTGATGTGAACCTGAACCTGGCCATTATTTTGTGTGCGGTTTTTGTGGCACTTATATTAGCCAGCCTGCAGCGCCAGCACTTTATTCCCAGCGATACCCTGCTGGGCTTGATGGCCCACACTACTTTGGCCGCCGGTTTGGTTACTTTAAGTCAGCTGGATAACGTGCGCATCGATTTAAATGCCTATCTGTTTGGGGATTTATTGGCGGTGAATCGTGAGGATTTAATCATCATGGCCTTGGGCAGTGCCCTGGTTTTAATAGTCCTTAGCCGCATGTGGCGTGGCTTATTGGCCGCCAGTGTTAGCGAAGAATTGGCTCAGGTGGAAGGTTATCCTGTGGCAAGATTACGTTTAATGTTTATGGTATTGCTAGCGGTGGTGATTGCCAGTGCCATGAAGCTGGTGGGGGTATTGCTGATTACTGCCATGTTAATTATTCCCGCCGCCGCCGCTCGCCCCTTTAGCCAGGGGCCCAAACAAATGGCGATACTGGCCACACTCATTAGCATGTTGGCGGTGGCGTTGGGCTTAGGGCTTTCTTACCAGTTCGATACACCGGCCGGCCCCAGCATAGTGCTGGCCAGTGCCTTGTTCTTTTTAATTAGCCAGAGCAGTTATCGGTTTTTTGTGCGCCATTAATTTTAATGGCCAACTTGAATCGCTAGCCCTTGCTGTTAAGCAGGGCCACCATATCATCGGTACTTAACGGCGCGGTGAAAAAACCCACATACTGGCCTTGTGGGTTGATGAGCACCACCTGGGAGCTGTGATCCATTAGGTAGCTTTCCTGGAAGGGTTGTTTCTGAAAAAAGATATGAAGCTGGCGAGCTAGGCTTTCAATCTGGGGTAACTCTCCACTCCAGGCTTGAAACTTGGGATTAAAATAATGAATGTAATCTTTTAATTTTTCACTGGTATCACGCTCAGGGTCCACCGACACCAAGACCACCTGAAATTGATCATTATCCACCTTGGCCGCCACCTGATTCATTTCAGCCAAAGTAGTGGGGCAAACATCCGGGCAAAAGGTGTAACCAAAAAACATTAACGTCCAGTGATCTTCAAGGGCCTGATTATGAATAGTAGCCGCTTCCTGGTTGTAGAGTGAAAACTCGCTAATATCTACCGCCCTTGGCAAGGGCTGGTATGTTTCCGGAATGGGACTGCTGCAACCGGCTAAAAGCAATAACGCCACGATAGAAAACCTGAACATAATTTCACCTATTATTAACCTGTACCTAATGGTCACCATACGGATTTTTTAATTGATTGCCCACTGGCTTAAACAAAAAGATATTCACCAGACTCTGTGGCGTCTGGCATTGCCTATCATGGTGAGCAATATTTCACTGCCGTTATT
>MAAD01000037.1:0-4212 GCA_002162985.1 Bermanella sp. 47_1433_sub80_T6
AGGTGCCCCAGGTTTTGGCCACACTGACCAGGGTGACTTTATTGCCTTGTTTTAGGCAAGCAAGACAACCCTGTAATACTTCCAGTTGTGAACTTTGCATCAGCCCTCCGCTAACTTAACTTTAAGGGCAAGCTGCGCAGGCGTTTACCGGTGGCGGCAAACACGGCATTGGCCACGGCGGCTGCCACCGGCGGCACACCCGGCTCACCCACGCCTGTAGGCGCGGCATCGCTTTGCACTATGTGTACGTCTATTTCGGGGGTTTCATTCATGCGCATGATGGCATAGTCGTGAAAATTGCTTTGCTGCACGGCGCCATCTTTTAAGGTGATTTCACCATAAAGGGCAGCGGTTAACGCAAAGATAATTCCGCTTTTCATCTGTGCCTTAACGATGTCCGGGTTCACTACAAAACCACAGTCCACCACGCAGGTGATCTTGTGAATTTTAATTTGGTTCCCCTCCACCGATACTTGCGCCACTTGTGCCACTGAACTCATAAACGAGTTATGCGCGGCCACACCGTGAAAGTGATTGCTGGGTAAATTTTTTCCCCAGTTACTTTTTTCGGCCACCAGCTTAAGGGCACCGTTTAAGTTGGGATTATTTTTGGTATGAGCCAAGCGATAAGCCACGGGATCTTGTTGCACAGCGTGCGCCACTTCGTCCATCATGCTTTCTTTAAAGTAGCCGCTAAACGAGTGCCCCACCGAGCGCCAGAACCCCACGGGCAATCCCGGATCTACGGTCACGTGCTGCACGTGTTTATGTTGTGAATCGTAATCTTCAAACAAACCTTCGACACTGGACTCGTCCACGCTTAGGCCATCAAAGAGGCCATAACCGCGTTTACTTAGCCAATCCACCAAACCCGTGGGCATGAAACCCGGCGCCTTGCCATCTACCAGCTGATCTAGGAAATACGGCATGGTATTAGGGCCGGCACGTTTTACATTCCAACTCTCAATACTGCCATCTTTATCCAGGCCCACTTTGAAATCGGCTAGTGATGCCGGGCGATAATAATCGTGACGGGTGTCGTCTTCGCGGCTCCAAATTAGTTGTACCGCTAGGCCACTTTCGCGGGCAATGGCAGTGGCTTCGGCCACGTAATCGGAATATACACGACGACCAAAACCGCCCCCTAAAAAGGTGGAGTGCACGGTGACATCGTCTTTGGATAAACCCGTGATGCGCGCCGCTAACCCTTGTGCCACACCCGGTGATTGGCAACCTACCCACACATCACACTTGCCGTTTTCAATTCTTACCGTGCAGTTAAGGGGCTCCATGGTGCTGTGGGCCAGATACGGCGCCCAGTACTGTGCACTGACCACTTTATGGGCTGTCGCTAAACCATCTTCACCCTCACCTTCTTCATGGGCGTCTTCCAGGTCTTCACCTTTAAGCGCATCTTCAAACCATTTTTTGCCGGTGTCGGATGAAAAGCTGGCCAGTTTTTCTGGTTTATTCCAAGTGACGTCCAAAGTGGCCGCCGCTTGTTTGGCCTGCCAATAGCTCTCGGCCACCACCGCCACGCCGTTATAAATGGTGACAATTTTTTTCACGCCGGGCATTTTTAATGCTTGGCTGTCATTTACCGATGCCACACTGCCACCGGCCACTGGACAACGCACCAGTACCGCACGCTGCAAACCGGGAAAGTCCACATCCAAACCAAATTGGGCGGTACCGGTACTCTTGCTCACCCCATCCAAACGTGGGCGATCTTTGCCCATGTATTTATAATCTTTAGGGGATTTTAATTTTGCATCTGTGGGTAAGTCTTTCTTGGCGGCCAGTGTGACAAACTCGCTGTAGTTAAAGGCCTGGCCCTTAGCGATTACCTGTGCGTTGTTGGTGGTTAACACAGATACATCCAACGCCATCTGTTGAGCGGCGGCGTTTAAAATACCGGCACGGGCATTGGCGGCGGCTTGGCGCAGAGGATCAAAGTGCACCCGTATGCTGTTACTGCCGCCGGTGATTTGAATGCCGGCTTCCGGGTTAGTAAATTCATCACCCGCTCCCACATGGTGGATTTGTATGGTGGCAGGGTCCACATCCAGCTCTTCGGCGATGATGGTGGTTAAACCTGTGTACGTGCCCTGGCCCATTTCACTGCGCGGCATATAAAAATGCACTACGTTATCCGGCGTGATTTGAATGAAAGCATCCGGCACAAAATTTTTGCCATCTGAATTGGCATTAGAGGCGGTAGCGCAGGCCGACAACGGCACACCCACCACCAAACCACCGGCGGCAAACAGACTGTTTTTTAAAAAACCACGACGTGAAGCGTTCGAATTATTCATGCTCATACCTCTGCTCCTTCGCGGGGTTGGCTAGGGTCAAAGGTTTGCACCCCTAGCTGTTGGCCGGCGGCGGCTTTAATGGCTTTTTTAATGTTTGGGTAGGTGCCGCAACGGCAGATATTACCGCTCATGGCGTCATCAATTTGTTGGTCGCTGGGATTAGGGTTGCTGTTTAACAGGGCACTGGCACTAATGAGCTGCCCCGATTGGCAATAACCACACTGGGGCACACTGTTCTCAACCCAAGCCTGTTGTAAGGTGGATAACATCTGGGGGTTACCCAGGCCTTCAATGGTGGTGACTTTACGGTTGGCCACCGCCGCGATGGGCAATATACAAGTTCGAGTGGAGACCCCGTCTATTAACATGCTGCAAGCACCACACAAGCCCATGCCACAACCAAACTTGGTACCTTTTAACTTTAGGTGATCACGCATGACCCACAGCAATGGTGTATCCAGACTCACATCCACTTCAACGGCTTTACCGTTTAACTCAAAGCTAATCATAGGGCTCTCTCTGGCAGTTATTATTGTGGTAATTAAAGGTTAATGAGCACTCAATAGCTTTGCAAACCGGCACGCTACATTGGCTCATTGTAGCCAAGAACATAGCCTGCAACAGTGAATTCAATGCCTAATTAGCCAGAATACTTACATCTATAGGGTTACTAGCTTACCCTATGGGGTATACCCAACAGTCAAGTACACGCACTGAAACTATTTATTCCAGGAGAGCCCATGCTGATCGGAGAACTGGCCAAGCAGAGCAACACCACCAAGGACACCATTCGTCATTATGACGAACTGGGTTTATTAATCAGCAGCCAACGCCAGGCAGGTAGTCGCCTTTATAAAGAGTACAGCACAGAGAATCTGGAGCGCATCGAGATGATTCGCTTGGCCAAGTTCATGGGTTTTACCCTGGGGGAAGTGGCGCAACAAATTGAAGCCTATTATGCAGGTGATATTTCCACCGACCAACAAGTTGCCATGTTGCAGGCACGCATGGAAGACGTGCAGAGCAAGATCGACAACCTGCAAACGGTGAAAGAGTTTTTAAATTATAAAATTCAGTATGTCAGCAATGGCCAAACCGATGATGAGCAATGCCTGCACATGCAAAATCAGCTACAACATCAGGCATTTAAAGCGGAACCCGCCTAAGCATTAATTTGCTATTATAGGCCTTTGGCCATTTGTATTTTTAAAAGAGTAAAACATGAAGAATTGGACTGTGTATTTATCCGGTGAAATCCACACGGATTGGCGTGAGCAACTGGAAAGCGGCGCAAAACAACTGGGCCTGCCCGTTACGTTTACCTCGGCGGTGACACACCACGAAACAAGTGACGCCGCCGGCGACGGCCTAGGAGAAGAAAATCAGCAGTTTTGGCGCGATCATAAGTCGGCCAAGGTAAATGCCATTCGCACCAAGAGTTTGCTTGAAAATTGTGACATTGCGGTGGTGCGTTTTGGTGATAAATACAAACAATGGAATGCTGCCTTTGATGCCGGTTACTGTTCGGCTCTGGGCACACCCTACATTACCTTGCACGATGAAAATATTATCCACCCCCTTAAGGAAGTGGATGGCGCGGCGATGGCATGGGCGCAAACGCCACAACAGGTGATTGAAATTTTAAAGTATGTGACCACCGCCTAGGACGTTCCTTACGCCGTAGTTTAGTACCAGTGACTCACAAAATGTTATCAGTAATGGCTTACCCTTACTGGTTAACGCGGTATTTAATGGCATTGCGTTGACAATGGTCTAAAGCGACATATAATTTTATTAGCTTGAAAGTACGTCTAAATTTTATGCACATTTCGTTGTCTGGGTTAGTCTTCGTCCTGTAAATCATAATTAATAGAAAACCGAAAGCGTGAACGGCCTT
>MAAD01000037.1:4220-7871 GCA_002162985.1 Bermanella sp. 47_1433_sub80_T6
AACGCTGTCTTTATGGATTGCCTGCGGCCTTAATTATTTGATTTAACAGGATTGACGCTATGCCTACAACTACCGGCACCGTAAAATGGTTTAACGAAGCCAAAGGTTTTGGTTTCATCGAGCAGGAAAACGGCCCTGACGTTTTCGCTCATTTTCGTGCTATCACAGGTTCTGGTTTCAAAACCCTAACCGAAGGCCAAAAAGTACAGTTTACTGTGACTCAAGGTCAAAAAGGCCCTCAAGCTGAAGACATCGTAGTTCTTTAATTGAGTGTTTTAGCTTGCAGCTTAGCCTGCAAGCTAACTTCTTTATTTTATCACTCCCTGCTCCGGTTATTCTCTGCCTCTATTCATAACCACCTTTAATATAAAATTCACCATTTGTTAATTTCACTCAATACCGTAAATAGCAGGTAAATTCTACTTCCTCATATAAAGTCTATACTCATTTAAATGCCGTCATTTTTTGGATAGTGTTAATGTGGACTTGATTCAGCCCTCGGATGAGAAACGGATTTCGGCACGTTTTAAGACCGATTTTTCAGCTCATGTAACCACCAACATTGGCGAGACTTTCCCTGCCAATGTAAGCAATATTTCCTTGTCGGGATTACAGCTGTGTTGTGATCACTATTTGGTAAAGGCGCTCATGTCGAAACTTGAACCCCACACCATGAAAAACCCCATTCGATTTTTATTAAACTTTACGGTAACCACCCGCCAACGCACTCACGTACCTGTGGATATAATTTGTCAGCAGGTTTATCTGCGTCGTCTGGGCGATGACAGTTTTTTATTGGGCTGCATGTTTGAATCGTTTGATCATGGCAGTGAAAATGATTTAAAAGATCACCTACAAAATTTTGGCGTGAAAGAATAACCGCTATAAGCGACTGATTTCATAGGTAATGCCCAAACGTTGCTCTGAATCCTGACCGCGCTGGGAGCTGAAATACAAACGTTGTCCATCTGGGCTAAAGGCTGGCCCGGTTAATTCGCTGTCGGTTTGCCCCGTCACTTGCAACAAGGGCGTGGGAGATCCATTGGCATCCAACAATACCAGCTGCATATCACCACCATCCTCAGCCACTAAAATGTCGCCACTTGGGCTCACCGTAACATTGTCTACGCCGCTTAAGATGGCAGGCTGGTGTTGTTTGGCATCGTATAAAACCTTGATGGTTTGTGCGGCAATATCCAATACCCAGATTCGATCATCACGCTTGGTAGAAAATATGATTAACCCTTTTTGATACCAGATACCCTCGCCACCTCTAAACTGGGTGGCTTCTTTTACCTGATAGCGAGTACGGGTAGACAGTGCCGTGTTCCAGGGATTGGGTTCGGTGATGGCTTGCCAGCTTACTCTTTGTTGAGCATCCACCACGGCCACTTCTAACACACCCGCCGTCAAATCCGGTAGCGGTTTACTGGGGGTAAAGCGATACAGGCAACCGTCTTTTTCATCCTCGGTGAGATAGAGCTGCCCACCATCAGAGTCCACCGCCACCGCCTCGTGTTTAAAGTACCCCAATGCAGGGCGCTTAATGGCGGCTTTTTTTCCAAAGGGGTCGGTTTCGTATACCGCTCCACAATTCACCTCTTCACAACTTAACCAGGTATGCCAGGGCGTGGCGCCACCGGCACAATTCCCCACTGTGTTATCCAGTATCGAATAGGCATCCTTTATATTGCCCTGCCCATCAAAGGAAATGGCACCTACCCCGCCATCCGGGAAGTATTCTTCGCTGTTGCTTACATATACCCAGCCGTCACCCTGGGCAAAACAAGCACCACCATCAGGGCTCTGGTGCCACTCATACTGGCTGTTGAGCACTTTTATACCCGAGACAGCCACGATCCGCGATTTGAACCCTTTGGGCAGGCGAATGCCGTTGGCATCGGCGGCCTGTAACGGCCCTGCCACCCTAAACCCTTTGGCATGGCTCAAGGTAGACAGCTGCATGAAACTCGCGCCCACGGCCAATACCGGCCCTTGTTGTAGGGCATAACTTAAAAATGTACGTCGTGTGAGAGATTTGTCCATGTAAAAAGTCTAGTGCAGGAAGGGTTTTTTGACTAACAACCTGGCTGATCTAGTCTTATGGCATAACCCTCTCAGGAAGCGTTATGTTTCGCCCTGCATTATTGTTAATTTGTTATTGCCTGATGATGCCAAGTCAGGCTCAAACGCTATTCCTGTCGGACGAGGGACACTATAAACTCGCCCCCTACGTCTATTATCTGCAAGAACCAGACAGAGCCCTTACCATAGAGGATGTGATTGCCAGTTCGCCACCTTTGACCTGGCAAAAAAATGAACTGGAAGACTTTAACTTGGGCTTCAGCACTAAGGGTTACTGGCTAAAGATAAAACTCCATAACCAGTATCCCCTAGTCAGTAAATGGGTATTGGAAATTGCCTACCCGTCTCTGGATTATGTGGAGGCTTATTTTTATGACAGCGCAGGCAATATAGATGCGCTTTATTTTGCTGGAGACCAGTTTGAGGCTGATAAAAAAGTCGTCAACCATCCACACATCGTTTTTCCGGTAAACTTGCCAGCCCACCAGGACTATACGCTCTACATACGAGTAAAAACCCAAGGGGCAGTACAGGTCCCCCTTACCCTATGGCAATGGGAAGAATTTAACTTCCACACTCTGGTGCATTTTTTATTACAGGGTATTTTCTACGGCATGGTATTGCTCATGGCGCTGTACAACTTCGTAGTTTGGCTAGCCGAAAAGAAAGCCATTTACCTATACTACGTTGCCTATATTCTGTTTTTCGCCCTGTTTCAAGCCTGCCTGCACGGCATTGGCTTTCAATTTATCTGGCCAAATCTCCCTAAGTTAAACGACGTAATGACGCCCGTAAGCATGGCTCTCATGGTAGCCGCATTGACCTATTTTATTAATGATTTTTTTACCTACCAAGAGTCCCGCCCTAAATTGCACAAACTGCTAAAATTCGGCAGCTATTTTTATGCTGTGCTGGCGATCATTTTCATCTTCATCCCCTATTCTATTGCCATCGTGATAATGACCATACTGGCATCTTTTTGTATTTTTATACTGGTATTTTTGATTATCTACATGCTGAAAGTTCATCACCCCAGTGCCAAATATTTTGCCCTGGCCTGGGTGGTATTTCTCAGCGGAGCAGCCTTGCTGGCCGGCAATAAACTTGGGGTAATCCCCATCACCATTTTCAGTGAGTATGGCCTGCAATTTGGCGCTGGCCTTGAAAT
This sequence comes from Bermanella sp. 47_1433_sub80_T6, assembly GCA_002162985.1. Classification (GTDB taxonomy): domain Bacteria; phylum Pseudomonadota; class Gammaproteobacteria; order Pseudomonadales; family Oceanobacteraceae; genus Bermanella. The sequence continues at coordinate 7,474 of MAAD01000037.1, forward strand.
GATGTTTTTATCTCTGGCCCTGGCCGACCAACTGGCCAGCAGTCAAAAGGCCAAGATCCATGCTCAGGAAGCATCCTTGCAACTGGCCTACCAGGTAAATATGGAACGGGATAAAACCATAGCTGCCGAACTTGAAAATTATCGATTAGAAAAAGAGAATTCTCAAAATCTGGAATCACTGGTAAGTGAGCGCACCGAAGAATTAAATACCGCCATGGAAAAACTCTCCATTGCCCATGACAAGTTAAAAACCGTGAGTATCACAGACGCCCTTACTCAGGTATTTAATCGTTTTTACTTTGACAAACACTGGCGCATTGAACACAAGCGCGCCTATCGGGAACAAACTCATTTGTCTTTGATCATGCTGGACATAGATCACTTTAAAAGTGTAAACG
>MAAD01000249.1 GCA_002162985.1 Bermanella sp. 47_1433_sub80_T6
GCCCTCTAAGGTATTGATTTTTAAAGAATTATCGAGAGCGTCTATGAATAAAGGTCTGTACACACCAGGTGACTTTAAAGATAACTGTGGCTTCGGCCTAATCGCCCATACCAAGGGTGAGACCAGTCACAACCTACTGCGTACGGCTATTGAATCATTGACTTGTATGACCCACCGCGGCGGCATCGCGGCAGACGGTAAAACAGGTGATGGTTGTGGCCTATTAATCCAAAAACCAGACAGTTTCCTGCGTCAGGTGGCTAAGTCAGAATTAAACATCGAACTGCCTGCACAATATGCGGTGGGTATGATTTTCCTAGATCTGGATATGGCTGTGGCCGATATTCAGCGTCAAGCCATGCAAAAAGCGTTTGAAGAGCAAGGTTTAGTAGTAGAAGGCTGGCGTGTGGTGCCTACCAACAATGATTGTTTGGGGCCTATGGCCGTAGATTGTCTGCCTAGGTTTGAGCAAGTGTTTGTCTCTGCAAAAACAGCCTGTAATGAAAAAGAATTGGCCGTTAAGTTATATTATGCCCGTCGCCATGCCGAGTTAGCATTAGAGCAGTACGAAGACTTTTACGTTTGTTCATTATCTGAAAATACCTTGTCCTACAAAGGCTTGATGATGCCTGTGGACCTGCCTGCGTTTTACACCGACCTGGGTGACGAGCGCCTACAAACCGCTATCTGTATTTTCCACCAGCGTTTCTCCACCAATACCGCCCCCCGTTGGCCGTTAGCTCAGCCGTTCCGCGTGCTGGCTCATAATGGTGAAATCAACACTATTCAAGGCAACCGCAACTGGTCTGTGGCGCGCAGCAGCAAGTTTGTATCGCCATTGTTGCCAAACTTGGAATCTGTGAAGCCATTGGTAAATACCAAGGGTTCTGATTCCTCTTCCATGGATAACATGCTGGAACTGTTGCACACCGGCGGCATGGACATGTTCCGTGCTATTCGCATGATGATTCCACCGGCCTGGCAAAATGTTGAAACCATGGATGCCGAGTTGCGTGCATTCTACGAATTTAACTCTATGCACATGGAGCCTTGGGATGGTCCGGCTGGTTTGGTGGTTACCGATGGTCGTTATGCAGTATGTGGTTTGGACCGCAACGGTTTGCGCCCTTCTCGTTGGGTAAAAACCAAAAATGGTTTCATCACAGTGGCATCTGAAATTGGCACTTTCTCTTACAAGCCTGAAGACGTTATCGACAAAGGCCGCGTGGGCCCAGGCGAAATCCTGGCCATAGATACACAAACCGGCACGATCCTTTCGCCTAGTGAGATAGATAACAAACTTAAGAAGACCCAGCCGTTTGGCAAGTGGTTAAAAGAAAACTCCATTCATATCGAATCCAAGCTGGAGTTGCAGCGTCTTAAAGAAGAGCCGTTAACAAGCGAGCAAATTAAGGTTCAGCAGAAGTTGCACCTAATCAGCAACGAAGAGCGTCAGCAGGTATTAAGCGCCTTGGCCGAGCAAGGTGTTGAGGGTACAGGTTCCATGGGGGATGACGTACCCATGGCAGTACTATCTGAAAAATCACGTCAGGTAGCCGACTACTTCCGACAGATGTTTGCGCAGGTAACCAATCCGCCCATCGATCCATTGCGCGAAGCCATTGTTATGTCTTTGGAGACTTGCATAGGCAAAGAGCAAAACATTTTCTCGTCTAATGCCGATCACGCCACTCGTATTGTGTTAACCAGCCCAGTGCTGTCGCCCATGAAATTCTCTGGCCTTAAAAATGTAGCCAAAGACACCTTCAAGTACACCACGCTTTCTTTAGCATTTGATAAAGGCTGTGATTTAAAAGCGGCCATCGAAAACCTGACCAAGCAAGCCTGTGCCGCCGTTCGCGAAGGCACGATTATGGTTATTTTGTCAGACCGTGAAGTGAATGAAGGCCAGCTACTTATTCCTGCCGCCATGGCCACGGGTGCGGTTCACCACGCGTTAATTGAAGCGTCACTTCGTTGTGACTCAAACATAATAGTTGAAACCGGTGACGCTCGTGACGCACACCATTTTGCTGTGTTACTAGGCTTTGGTGCCACCGCGGTTTATCCATGGTTAACCTTTGAAGTGCTGGCCGATATGCACCGCAGTGGTGAATTGCTAGGTGATCCTTTGGTGAGCAACCAGAATTACCGCAAGGGTATCTGCAAGGGATTGTTAAAAATATTGTCCAAGATGGGTATTTCTACCATCGCTTCTTACCGTGGCTCCCAGTTGTTCGAAGGGGTTGGCCTGAGCGACGAAGTGGTTAACCTGTGCTTTAAGGGTTTAACCAGCCGTATTAAGGGCGCCGAATTTAGTGACTTCCAGGCGGACCTTGAGCGTAATGCTAAAAATGCCTGGAAAGCCCGCAAATCACTGGATCAGGGTGGCTTGCTTAAATACGTGCACGGTGGTGAATACCACGCCTTTAACCCGGATGTGGTGGCCACCATTCAGCACGCGGTACAGAACAACTCTCAGGCATCGTACGACAAATACGCTCAGTTGGTGAACGAACGCCCTGTGGCCACCATTCGTGACCTGTTAAAGCTAAATACCAGCAACAGCATAAACATCGATCAAGTTGAATCTGTGGATAAAATCTTCCCAAGGTTCGATTCGGCCGCCATGTCATTGGGTGCTTTGTCTCCTGAAGCGCATGAAGCCTTAGCGCAGGCCATGAACGAGTTAGGTGGTAATTCCAACTCGGGTGAAGGCGGTGAAGACCCCAAGCGTTATGGCACGTTAAGAAATTCCAAAATCAAGCAGATCGCTTCCGGTCGTTTTGGTGTGACGCCTCACTACCTAAGCAGTGCTGACGTATTGCAAATTAAAGTAGCCCAAGGTGCCAAGCCAGGTGAGGGCGGTCAATTGCCCGGTGGTAAGGTGAACAACCTTATCGCGACCTTAAGATATTCGGTTCCTGGCGTAACGCTTATTTCGCCTCCGCCGCATCATGATATTTATTCCATCGAAGATCTGGCTCAGCTGATTTACGATCTTAAGCAGGTGAATCCGCGCGCCAAGGTATCGGTTAAATTGGTATCCGAACCAGGTGTGGGCACCATCGCCGCAGGCGTGGCCAAGGCTTATGCCGATTACATTACTATTTCTGGCTATGATGGCGGCACAGCGGCCTCACCGTTAACCTCCATTAAATATGCCGGTTCTCCATTTGAGCTAGGTTTGGCCGAAGCCCATCAAGCTCTGCGTGCCAACGACTTACGTGGCAAGGTACGTCTACAAACCGATGGCGGTTTAAAAACCGGCCTGGATATTGTTAAAGGCGCTATCCTGGGTGCCGAGAGCTTTGGTTTTGGTACTACCCCCATGATTGCCATGGGTTGTAAGTTCCTACGAATTTGCCACCTGAACAACTGTGCCACGGGTGTCGCCACTCAGATAGAAGATCTACGTGACAAGCACTTCATTGGCAC
>MAAD01000069.1 GCA_002162985.1 Bermanella sp. 47_1433_sub80_T6
AAAGGCTGGCCCGGTTAATTCGCTGTCGGTTTGCCCCGTCACTTGCAACAAGGGCGTGGGAGATCCATTGGCATCCAACAATACCAGCTGCATATCACCACCATCCTCAGCCACTAATATGTCGCCACTTGGGCTCACCGTTACATTGTCTACGCCGCTTAAGATGGCAGGCTGGTGTTGCTTGGCATCGTATAAAACCTTGATGGTTTGTGCGGCTATATCCAATACCCAGATACGATCATCACGCTTGGTAGAAAATATGATTAACCCTTTTTGATACCAGATGCCTTCACCGCCCCTGAATTTGGTGGCCTCTTTTACCTGATAGCGAGTACGGGTAGACAGTGCGTTGTTCCAGGGATTGGGTTCGGTGATGGCTTGCCAGCTCACCCTTTGCTGAGCATCCACCACGGCCACTTCCAGCACGCCCGCCGTCAAATCCGGTAACGGATTACTGGGGGTAAAACGATACAGGCAGCCGTCTTTTTCATCCTCGGTGAGATAGAGCTGCCCGCCATCAGAATCCACCGCCACCGCCTCGTGTTTAAAGTAGCCCAACGCTGGGCGCTTAATGGCGGCCTTTTTTCCAAAGGGGTCGGTTTCGTACACAGCTCCACAATTCACCTCTTCACAACTTAACCAGGTATGCCATGGGGTAACGCCACCTGCACAATTGCCCACTGTGCTATCCAGAATGGAATAGGCATCCTTAATATTGCCCTGGCCATCAAAGGCAATGGCACCTACCCCGCCATTGGGGAAGTATTCTTCACTGTTGCTTACATATACCCAGCCGTCACCTAGGGCAAAACAAGCGCCACCATCTGGGCTGTGGTGCCACTCATACTGGCTGTTGAGCACTTTTTTACCCGAGATAGCCACAATCCTCGACTTAAACCCCTTGGGCAGGCGAATACCATTGGCATCGGCTCCCTGTAACGGCCCTGCCACCCTAAACCCTTGGGCATGGCTCAAGGTAGACAGCTGCATGAGACTTGCGCCCACGGCCAATACCGGCCCTTGTTGTAGGGCATAACTTAAAAATGTACGTCGAGTGAGAGATTTGTCCATGTTAAAAGTCTAGTGCAGATAGGGTTTTTTGACTAACAACCTGGCTCATCTAGTCTTATGGAATAACCTTGTTGGGAAGCGGTATGTTTCGCCCTGCATTATTGATTATCTGCTATTGCCTAATGATGCCAAGTCAGGCTCAAATGCTATTCCTGTCGGAGCAAGGGCGCTATGAGCTCGCTCCCTATGTCTATTACCTGCAAGAACAGGGCAAAGCTCTCAGCATCGAAGAGCTCATTAAAAATAAAGACACCCTACCCTGGCAAGAGAATGAAAATGAAGACATAAATTTTGGTTTTAGCACCCAAGGCTACTGGTTAAAAATAGAAATAAATAACCGCTATGCCATTGTTAGTGAATGGGTACTGGAAATATCCTATCCGCCCCTTGATCATGTGGATGCTTATTTGTATGACAGTGAGGATAAACTGAGTGCTATATATTACGCAGGAGACCAGATTAAAGTTAAAAATAAGATCGTCAATCACCCACACATAATCTTGCCCGTGAGCTTGCCAGCTGGCGAAGATTATACTCTGTATATGCGTGTACAAACCCAGGGCGCAGTACAGGTACCACTGACGTTATGGCAATGGGAAGAGTTTAACTTCCACACTCTGGTACATTTTTTAATGCAGGGTATTTTTTACGGCATGGTATTACTGATGGCCCTGTACAACTTTGTGGTTTGGCTAGCTGAAAAGAAAGCCATCTATCTATACTATGTTAGCTACATTTTGTTTTACACTTTGTTTCAATCCAGTCTAAATGGCATAGGCTTTCAATTTATTTGGCCTGACTATCCAAAACTCAATAACCTGATAATACCCAGCACTCTGGCGATAATGTTGTCCGCGGTTAGTTATTTTATAAATGATTTTTTTACCGCCGAAAGATCCAGCCCTAGATTGCACCTATTGTTAAAGTTCAGCAGTTATTTATATGCATTTCTGGCGGTCGTTTGTATCTTCATTCCTTATGCGATTTCCATGCTGATGATGTCGATTTTAACAGCCTTTACCATTGCGCTGATTGTATTCCTGACCTTTTACATGCTGAAGAAGAAACACCCCAGTGCCAACTATTTCGCCCTAGCCTGGGTAGTATTTCTAACCGGCGCAATATTTTTGGTTGGCAATAAATTTGGTTTTATTCCCATCACCATCTTTAGTGAATATGGTCTGCAATTTGGCGCCGGCCTTGAAATGATGTTTTTATCCCTGGCGTTGGCGGATCAACTGGCCAACACTCAAAAGTCCAAGATCCATGCCCAGGAAGCGTCCTTGCAACTGGCCCAACAGGTAAACCTTGAACGGGATAAAACAATGGCCGCCGAACTTGAAAATTATCACCTTGAAAAAGAGAACTCTCAAAAACTGGAATCCCTTGTAAGCGAGCGCACCGAAGAATTAAATACCGCCATGGAAAAACTCTCCATTGCCCATGACAAATTAAAAACCGTGAGTATCACAGACGCCCTGACTCAGGTATTTAATCGCTTTTACTTTGACAAACACTGGCGTATCGAACACAAGCGCGCCTATCGGGAACAAACTCATTTGTCTTTGATCATGCTAGACATCGATCACTTTAAGAGTGTAAACGATAACTACGGTCACCCGGCAGGCGACATGTGTTTACAACAGGTGGCCCAGTGCATTTTAAAATATGCCGCTAGGGACTCGGATATAGTGTGCCGTTACGGGGGGGAAGAGTTTATTATTATATTGCCAGGTACCGATGAATTGGGCGCCATCGCGGTGGCCGAAACCACTCGCGAAGAAATTGCCAAGTTGGAACTTAGCTGGGAAGAGCAGGCAATTAAGATCACCGCCAGCCTGGGAATCAGTTCATTGATTCCTAATAACAGTCTAAATAAAAACCGCCAATTTATGGTGAATCAGGCCGACCAGGCCCTGTATCAGGCAAAAAACAGCGGGCGTAATCAAGTGATTTTATTCGATACCCAAGTGCACTAATGTTTAACAGGGGTGTTATTTTTTATCGTATACCACAAAGCTGTAATCATAAGGATTTTTGTCAGACGCCTGATAATCTTCACGACTCACTTCTAACCACTGCTTAAAGTTAACCTCAGGAAAATACGCATCCCCCTCTATTTCGGCGTGTACATGGGTAAGGTATAAACGGTCGGCTATGGGCAGGGCGGCCTCATAAATACTGGCTCCGCCAATGACCATTACCTCTTGCACATCATTAATGAAATTTACTTCTTTAGCCAGTTCGATGGCGGCCTCCAGGGAGGCGACGACTCGTACACCTTCTGCATGAAAATCACTGTTACGGCTAATGACGATGTTGGTACGATTTGGCAATGGGCGACCGATGGAG
>MAAD01000348.1 GCA_002162985.1 Bermanella sp. 47_1433_sub80_T6
AAGAGTCCGGTCGCATCCGAGTGGAATTTGATAATGTTAAACTGGCCGATGAGATGCGTCGCCGTCTGGATGTGAGAGATTTTGCCACCCCGGTACGTTTTATCGATGCCACGGTGGAAGCGGGTAAACCTGTATTTTTCATTGAACCCAGTGATGATCGGTATGACTACCTGGCCTATCAAACTAACAACCTGTTAACCATCAGCGTCAAACCGCTTACCAAAAACGAAGAAGAGCAGATTCGCCAAGAACGTTTCCCTTACACTGGCGAGAAACTATCGCTTAATTTCCAGGACATCGAAGTTCGTACCGTTTTACAAATCATCGCAGACTTTACCGGCTTTAACCTGGTAGCCAGCGATACGGTAGACGGCAGCATTACTTTGCGCCTTAAAAATGTACCCTGGGACCAGGCGCTGGATATCGTGCTTAAGTCACAGGGATTGGCCAAACAACAGATTGGTAATGTGTTAATGGTGGGGCCTGCCGATCAGATAGCCAATCGTCAGAAAATTGAATTGGAAGCCAATAGGCAAGTAGAAGAATTTTCTCCCTTAAGAACCGAATTCATACAGGTTCGTTATGCCAAGGCCACGGATTTGCTGGCGCTTATCTCGGCAGAAAGCAGCATGTTAACGGATCGTGGTGCCGCCAGTGTGGATGTGCGAACCAATACCATTATAGTGCATGATACGAGCTCTTCTATTGAGGCCGTTCGACGGGCTATTAAAGTATTAGATGTTCCTGTTCGCCAGGTATTAATCGAAGCTCGTATCGTTGTGGCCTCCACCAACGTGGGTGAGGCTTTAGGTATTCGCTGGGGTGGAGGTTACGGTGTATTGCAAAATAATGGCAATATTCTCAGTGCCGGTAATAATTTGGATACAGTTACTCGTTTCCATAATAACGTCGTGCCGGGCGGCACAGCGGAGCCTGTTGTATTATCCGATTTGAATGTGGTTGATCTAGGGGTGGCCAGTGCTACTGCTAGTACTTTTGCCATAGGTATAGACACCGCAGATTATGTACTGGATCTGGAATTGTCAGCCATGGAATCCGATGGTCGCGCCGAAATTATTTCGCAGCCCAGAGTGATTACAGCCGATGGTCAAACCGCAAAAATTCAAGCGGGTACCGAAATTCCATACGAACAGGCTTCTGCCAGTGGTGCCACCACCATTACCTTTAAAGAGGCAGTGCTTAAACTGGAAGTCACCCCGCAGATTACACCGGATGACAGAATTCTTATGGATCTGATTATCAGTAAAGATGCCGTAGGTGAAATAATTAACAATATCCCCACTATTAATACCAATCAGCTTGAAACTCAGGTTTTGGTAAATAATGGCGAAACCATCGTATTGGGTGGCATCTTTCAATCGGAAGATATTACCCAGATTGATAAAACTCCCTTCTTTGGTGATCTGCCTGTGATTGGCCGTTTGTTTAGGCGCACGACTCACACCGAAGATAAAAGTGAATTGCTGATATTTATCACACCTAGGTTGGTGAAAGACGTACTGAGCTCTCACTAATCATTTGAGTTTCAATATTTATGAGGCTGCTGCCTCATAAATATGCAGCAGTGCCCATGGGGCAGTGATAAGCGATTTATAGCATGCCCAATCGACATGTATAGCCTGATTAGTTTAGATGCGAGCAGCTAAAGCCTTTTAATAATGAAAAGTATGTCAAAACGAAATGTATATCTGGTTGGGCCGATGGGTGCTGGTAAAAGCACCATCGGCCGTTTGCTTTGTGCTGAGTTAAAACTCGAATTCAAAGACAGTGATAAAGAAATTGAAGATAATTGCGGTTGCAATATACCCTGGATATTTGATGTGGAAGGTGAGGCGGGTTTTCGTGATCGAGAAGCCGCCGCCATCGAAGAAATTACTTTGGAACACGGGGTGTTAATGGCCACCGGGGGCGGAGCAGTATTGCGGGCGCAAAATCGTCAGCATTTATCCAGTCGCGGTACTGTTGTGTATTTAAAAACGTCGGTTGACCAGCAGTTAGCACGTACCGCCAAGGATAAAAACCGTCCCTTGTTGCAGATAGATAATCCCAGAGAAGTGCTCACTCGATTGATGAATGAGCGGGACCCGCTTTACAATGAAGTGGCTGATATTACGATCTACACAGATGAGCGAAACCCCAGATTTGTTGTTCAAGAAATATTAGCGCAATTACAAAAATTAAGTGTCATCGATTAAATCATGAAAGAACTCAGTGTTGATCTGCCAAATAATAGTTATCCTATTTTTATTGGCCAAAATATTCTATCCGACCCATCATTAATTTCCCCCTATGTGGCCGGTAAACAGGTGATGATCGTCACCAATGAAACCATTGCCCCCCTTTATCTTGAGCAAGCCAAGAAACTGTTTGGGGCTTATCAGGTGGACACGGTAATTCTTCCCGATGGTGAAGAGTTTAAGACACTGGAGTGTCTAAACCATATTTATACTGCCCTGTTAACTCACAGACATAATCGCACCACCACTCTTGTGGCCTTGGGAGGCGGTGTTGTGGGTGACATGACAGGCTTCGCGGCAGCAAGCTATCAGCGAGGCGTGGATTTTATCCAGTTACCAACGACTGTTTTGTCACAAGTTGATTCCTCGGTGGGTGGGAAAACCGGTGTGAATCATGCATTGGGTAAGAACATGATAGGCGCCTTTCATCAGCCTAATTGTGTGGTGATTGATATTAATACCCTGGGAACTCTGCCGGATAAAGAGTTGTCGGCGGGCCTTGCCGAAGTTATTAAGTATGGTTTGATTTGTGACCTGCCATTTTTTGAATGGCTTGAAAGTAACATGGACAAGTTATTAGCCCGAGAAGACGAAGCATTAATTTATGCCATCGAAACCTCATGCGCAAACAAGGCAAGGGTGGTGGCGCAAGATGAAAAAGAAGGCGGCATTCGCGCCATTTTAAATTTGGGTCATACCTTTGGCCATGCCATCGAAACCGAGCAAGGTTATGGCAATTGGTTGCATGGAGAAGCGGTGGCGGCGGGTACTGTCATGGCGGCAGATCTATCAAGAAGGCTGGGCTGGATCAGTGGCGATGAATGTGATCGAGTCGTATCGATTTTAGAAAAGGCCAACTTGCCTGTGACGTGCCCCAAAGATATGCCAGGTCAGCGTTTTAAAGAGTTAATGGCGGTAGACAAAAAAGTCCTTGATGGTAAGCTGAGATTGGTTTTACTTAAAGCCATGGGTGAAGCGGTTACCACTTCAGACTTTGCCATGGAGCATTTAGACGCCACCTTAACGCATCTGACCAACTAATAATAATGGAGGCAAGATGAATAAAGTTCACCATGCCTCTCCTACCTTTATTCACATAGGTGAGCGAGTTCAGCAGCTGGATATGTTGCTGCATGTGCAGCAATTT
>MAAD01000120.1:0-964 GCA_002162985.1 Bermanella sp. 47_1433_sub80_T6
ATTCGTTACGCTACTGCAACTTTAAACTAATACCAGATTATCTCTGTGCATTAATTCCGGTTCATCCATATAACCCAATATGGAGATAATATTTTTACTGTCTTGCTTGAGTATTTTTCCAGCCTCTACGGCACTGTAATTAGCCAGGCCTTTCGCCACAACTGTACCCCGTCCGTCAACACAAGCTACCACCTCACCACGCTTAAAGTCACCAGACACTGCTATTACACCAACAGATAACAGACTCTTTCCTTTGTGACACAAAGCGTTGACTGCGCCTTCATCCAGAGTGAGCCGCCCTTTTAACTGCAGGTGCCCTGCGATCCATTGCTTACGGGCCACCATGGGTTCTTGGCCACTGGTTAATAAGGTGCCCAGTGCCTCCCCAGCCCTTAAACGAGTTAATACGTTTTCCAAACTACCACCCACAATAACACTACTGGCACCAGAGCGAGCAGCCAAACGGGCGGCACGCACCTTAGTCACCATGCCGCCACGACCTAACGCTCCACCATCACCGGCCATGGCTTGAATGGCAGGATCTTCGGCATTAGCGCTTTCAATTAACGTAGCGCTTTTGTCTTTGCGTGGGTCGGCTGTGTATAGGCCATCTTGGTCGGTGAGCATGATTAGGGCATCGGCTTCTACCAAGTTAGCCACTAAAGCCCCCAGGGTATCGTTATCACCAAAGCGGATCTCATCTGTGATGACGGTATCGTTTTCGTTGATGATGGGCACTACATTTAAATCTAACAAAGTGCGTAAGGTGGAGCGGGCATTTAAGTAGCGAGTGCGGTTGCTTAAATCGGCGTGGGTTAACAATACTTGCGCGGTGGTGAAGCTATGACGGGCAAAGTTCGTTTCATAACACTGCACTAAACCCATTTGCCCCACGGCGGCGGCGGCTTGTAATTCGTGCAGGGCTTTTGGGCGTTTTTTCCAACCCAGGCGAGTCATGCCTTCG
>MAAD01000120.1:970-3412 GCA_002162985.1 Bermanella sp. 47_1433_sub80_T6
GATCCGGAGGATACCAGCACCACTTCCAGGCCTTGTTGCTTTAACGCGGCTATCTGGTCTACCCAACCAGCTATGCCTGCCTTATTAAGCCCGGCACCGTCGTTGGTGAGCAAGGCGCTGCCAATTTTTATGACGATGCGTTTTGCTTGGGTTAGGGCTTGGCGAGACATAGGTTTTTCTTAAGTATTAAAAGCGATGGGGTTAGTTTGTCTGGTAAGCGGGTCGCCTGCAAGCAGCCCAAAAACGGATCGCCTGCAAGCAGCCTCCTACCACTAAATTCTATTCGTGAGTGTAAATAAACTCTGGGCCTTCGCCGTCATCATCATCGTCGTCGCCCATTTCTTCCGCTAGCTTGGCGGCCAGCTTTTCAGCTTTACGGTCGGCACGATATTGGTCACGGCGATCTTCCAGCTCTTGCATACGATCGCGGGCTTCTTCTTCAACCTGAGTACGATGCTGCTGCTCTTGCTCTAGCAATTCTGGATTTTCTGCGGCAGCTTCTGCACGCTCATCCAGGAAGCTCATGATGTCGTAGCTAATTTGCTGGGTACCGTCTTTGGAGATGGCCGATATTTTGTAAACCGGACCCGTCCAATTTAAGGCATCAATCACCTGCTGACAACGTTCTTCACGTTCGGCTTCGGGCACTATGTCCAGTTTGTTTAATAATAACCAGCGCTCACGGTTAACCAGTTCTGGGCTGAATTTTTCCAGCTCGTCTATGATCACCTGGGCGTTTTCGGCCGGGGTGCTGCCGTCGTATGGATTCATATCTACAACGTGCAACAATATGCGGGTACGTACCAGGTGCTTTAAGAAACGGATACCCAGGCCAGCGCCTTCGGCTGCACCTTCAATCAAACCCGGTATATCGGCCACTACAAAACTCTTGTGCTTGGCCACACTCACTACACCCAGGTTAGGCACTAGGGTGGTAAATGGGTAGTCGGCTACTTTAGGTTTGGCTGCGGATACCGCACGAATGAAAGTAGACTTACCGGCGTTAGGTAAACCCAGCAGGCCCACATCGGCAATCACCTTCATTTCAAATTTAAGGTTGCGGCTTTCACCCACCGTACCGGGTGTGGTTTGATAAGGGGCGCGGTTTACCGAGCTTTTAAAGTGAATATTACCCAAGCCACGACGACCGCCTTCGGCTACTTTGAGTACCTCACCGTCTTCAACCAGGTCACCCAAAATTTCCAGGGTGTCTTCATCTACTACCGTAGTACCCACCGGCACTTTTAAATACAGGTCTTCACCCTGCCTGCCGCTCATTTCGCTGCCCATGCCGCCTTGACCGGTTTCGGCTTTATAACGACGCACATAACGAAAATCTACCAGGGTATTTACCTGGCCATCGGCCAATAGGTAAACACTGCCACCATGACCGCCATCGCCGCCATCTGGGCCGCCTTTGGGAATATATTTTTCACGGCGAAAGCTCAGGCAGCCATTACCACCTTTACCGGCCTCTACACTGATACTTGCTTCGTCGACGAACTTCATATTCTTCCCCAGGGGGTTATGTGTTTTGCTTATCGCTCACGGGGTGAGCTCGTACGAGGGCACCCTGTGCCCGATATAGCGCTCACTGTCATTCGTGTGCGCCACATCATTAAATCTAGTACGCACCCTAAAAACTGCTACTGCGTTTTTAGGGTACAAGCCATCCTTGGCCATAAAAAAAAGCCCTGTGCTGTTAAGCAACAGAGCTCTCTTACAGCGTCTATCTTCTACAAATTAGGCGTTTTCAGAAACGATGCTAACTTGCTTACGGAAGATGCGACCTTTTTGTTCAAACTTAACGTAGCCGTCCATTTTAGCGAACAACGTGTGGTCACGACCACAACCTACGTTTGTACCAGCGTGCACTTTAGTGCCACGCTGACGAAGAATGATAGATCCAGCTGTCACGAACTGTCCGCCAAACGCCTTTACACCAAGACGTTTTGCGTTGGAATCGCGACCGTTATTAGTACTACCACCGGCTTTTTTGTGAGCCATACCTTTTCTCCTTCGCGTTCATATCGCCGTTACCAACAATATACCCGCTTTTGATTCGTGTTTGCTCTAAGCTATAAAACTTGCTTAGAACCGTTCAATTCAATGAAAATTAAGCAGAGATGCTTGTAATTTTCAGTTCAGTGAACCACTGACGGTGGCCCATTTGCTTCATAGAGTGCTTCCGGCGACGGAACTTGATGATCTTCACTTTTTTGTGACGACCGTGAGCTACGATTTCAGCAGTCACTTTAGCGCCTTCAACAACTGGCTGACCGATTTTAACGTCGTCGCCATTGCCAATTAGAAGCACTTGCTCTAGCTCAATTGATTCGCCAGTGGCAGATTCAATTTTTTCAACTTTAAGGGTTTCACCCTCTTCAACACGGTATTGCTTACCGCCAGTTACGATAACTGCGTACATATATGCGTCTCCAG
>MAAD01000116.1 GCA_002162985.1 Bermanella sp. 47_1433_sub80_T6
AGCCAGAGCTGCTGCGGTCAGGATTTTTTTCATTTTTATCTTCCTAAAGGAACTTTTTTATCGTGATACGTACGCTATCACGGCTTACACAAACATCCAAATTTAATCCCTTGTTACACCGCATAAAAGCCGGGAAAGGATCACAACTCTACATTTTCACAACAAAAATCAATTATTTTATTTCTAGCCAATCAAAACCGGTTGCCTGATCCGCCACTACCACAAAGTCAGCTTCACATTTCAAACTACTGCAAATACTATCGACTGCCAGCTCCACTGAATTATTCTGACCACTTATATGGGTTGCCACTACGTGCTGCAGCTTTTCACAGTCCACGTGTTTTAAAAATTCACCGGCCTGAGAATTATTTAGGTGCCCCAGATTACCTGCCACCCGCACTTTTAATTTTGGCGGATACGGACCATAACTTAACATTTTTTCATCATGATTGGTTTCAAGCATTAAACCGTGGCAAGACTGGTATTGGGATATGATATGAGGCGTAAAACTGCCGAGGTCGGTAAGAATTCCGAATTTGAATTCACCGTTAGAAATAACAAACTGAGTAGGCTCACGAGCATCATGAGGCACAACCACAGGGGTAATTTTTAAGCTACCAATCGTGAAGGCTTCATGACTGTCGATAATCTTAAGACTGGGGATTTTTCCCAACCCCTCATGCTGAGCGGTACCGTGGGAAACATAAACCGGAATGCGAAACTTACGAGCTAACGGCCCCACCCCTTTTATGTGATCACCGTGCTCATGGGTCACCAGAATGGCCGTTAATTGAAGAGGCGTTAAACCTTTTTGCGCAAGACGAAATTCCATGTCTTTTAAACTGAAACCATCATCAATCAAGACAATGGTTTCGTCGTGCTGAACTAGGGTGCCATTTCCTTTACTACCACTTCCAATACTGCAAAATCGCACCAACAAAAACCCTTATAGTTTTTCTTTAATTCGAGTCAATAAGTCCTGGGCCTGCTGATCTTCAGCCAGGTTATCCAAGTCCTTATGAACCGCTATGTAAACACCACTGCGAGCGCGGTTCACTTTTACCTGAAGCGGCAAGGTTTCAACTTCAACTTTAGAGCCAAATAAAGAGGCCCAAAAGCCCGGCTCAACCTCAACACCTTCCTCGACTAGCTCAATGTAATAGGTACCGATACTACGATTTAAATCTGAAACGGTAATATCTGCACTTTTAAGTGAATCCCCCACCGCGGCCCAAGCTCGAGCAAAAGACACATTTAACCTGAGAATAGGCGTGCCGTTACCGTCTTTAAGTAAGTTGGCTTCTAATTCCTGATCCTGCAATTCCGTCAGTTGCGTACCCTCTTGCTCTTCAGGAATCACCAACGCCTTTGGACGAGGCAGGCTAAATTCTTCAGGCAACTCTTCCGCCTTAACATCCGGTATGGGCAATTGAGGCGTCAAGCTCACCGATGCCACCGATTTAGGGACTTTAATATTTTGCTGAATTTTACTTTGCAAATAGTCGTTGTCATGGTCATAAAACAACCAACTACAACCATTCATGGACAACATCAGTACAAACAACCCAATTAAACGCATTAGGCACTCCATTTATTATTTTTTAATGATACTAAGTCCATACCAGCAATCGTACAACTACAAGCATGGACGACAAAATCAAACCAGTTTGAACTGAGACAATACTTTACGTAAAGGTTCACGTAATTCCTGAGCGAGCGGTGTTAACGGCAAACGAATGCCCGCCCCCATCAAACCCATTTCATGCATGGCCCACTTAACCGGAATAGGATTGGATTCCACAAACATGGCCTTATGCAAAGGCATTAGCTCTTTATTCATCGCTTGAGCTTTGTCGCTCTGACCATCCAAGGCCAGCACACACAACTCATGCATCTTGGCCGGCGCAATGTTGGCGGTAACTGAAATATTACCCTTACCACCCGCCAAAATTAAATCACACGCGGTCTCATCATCGCCGGAATAAACCGCCATGCGGTCACCCACACGGGCGATAACATCGGCAGCACGGGCAATATCACCAGTGGCCTCTTTAATACCCACAATATTATCAAAATCAGCCAAGCGCTCTACCGTTTCAGGCAGCATATCAACGGCGGTACGACCAGGCACATTGTATAGAATTTGATCCACAGTGCAGTTTTCAGCCAAGGCTTTATGATGCAGGTACAACCCTTCTTGAGTGGGCTTATTGTAATAAGGGGTTACCAACAACACCGCATCTACTCCCAGCTTTTGCGCTTGCTGAGTTAAATAGATGGCTTCGCTAGTGGAATTAGCGCCTGTGCCGGCGATCACCGGGATACGACCATCCACCCACTCAACGACCTTGGCCACCACTTCCAGGTGCTCTTTTGCATCTAAAGTGGCAGATTCGCCAGAGGTACCCATGGCAACAATTGAGTCAGTGCCTTGATCGATGTGCATCTCAACCAATTTTTTCAATGCAGACCAATCTACTGCGCCTGATAATTCCATTGGTGTCGCTAAAGCTACGATGCTGCCGGTGATCATTTACTCATCTCCGAGATGATAAAAAATTAGATCGCAATGGTACTGAGCGAACCCCCGTGTGGCAAGGCCCGCCAAGAACGAAAGAACAAATGTACGGTTATACGCTCATATCCTGATCAATATGGGCCGCCTTGACGCCCCTGGGCCAGGATGTGAGCACCGCATTAAATAATGTAGCCAGAGGAATGGCGAAAAATACCCCCCACAAACCCCACAAACCACCAAACACCAACACGGCTAAAATAATCACTACCGGGTGCAGGTTCACAGCTTCAGAGAACAACAAGGGCACCAACACATTACCATCCAGCGCCTGAATGATGAAATACACCGCCACCAAATAGTAAAAATCAGACCCTATCCCCCACTGGAAGTAGGCAATCATGACCACTGGCACTGTTACCACCGCCGCCCCTATATAAGGAATGACCACAGACAACCCCACTAGAATGGCCAACAGCGCTGCGTAATTAATGCCCATAATGGCAAACGCCACATAGGTGACCGAACCCGCCGCCATTATTTCAACCACCTTGCCGCGAATATAGTTAGCAAACTGCTGGTCCATTTCTGTCCATACTTCGCCAATCAGCTCCCGCTTATGAGGCAGTAACGAAACCCACCAACGAACCATCATGGCGCCATCTTTCAGAAAAAAGAAAACCAGCAAGGGCACCAGTACCATATAAATCAGTATTGCCACCACATTGGGCAGTTTGGACAATGAAAATGATAAGGCACGCTGGCCAAAACGCCCCATTTCTTCCCCCGCAGTGGCAGCCAGTGTTCTAATCTGCTCCTCACTAAATAGCTGAGGGTAGCGCTCTGGTAGAACTATCATTAGCCGCTGAGCCTTATCCAGCATTTTGGGCAACTCATTAAATAGCTCTGCAACCTGCCCCCATACGGCGGGAAATATCACTAGAAACATGGCCAAACAAACCACAATAAAGCCTATAAACACGATAACAGTGGACAATAAATGAGATACACCACGACGCTTTAATGCCAGCAAGGGCACCTGTAATAAATAAGCCACGATCACACTGGCGATAGCCGGGGCCAATATACTGCCCAGAGTAAGTACAACCAAAAACCCCGCCACTAACAGCAGCAGTAAAAACAACGCTTCTTCATCTGAAAAATAACGATCAACCCAACCCCTAATGAGGCGCATCATAGACATAAGACGTCCAATCTCCTTTTAAACTTTATTACAAATTAATATCTGTTGCCTAGGCAACGAATGAGTTCCAGCAGAAATAGACATAAGATGGCCAATTTCCTTTTAAACTTTATTACAAATTAATATCTGCTACCTAAGCAACGAATGAGTTCCGTCAGAAATAGACATAAAACGTCCAATCTCCTTTTAAACTTTATTAAGACCAAAAACTCAATCGATAATAGGCGAAATTTGACTACTCACCTTTTACTATATAAAAAACAAACAGTTCACCGTCTTCTTCGCACTGCAACAATTCGTGAGCCGTCAAGGCTACAAAAGCCGGAATATCTCGCCAGGCACCAGCATCTGTAGCCTCCACCTTCAACACTTGGCCTACTTCCATGGAACTTAACGCTTGTTTTGTTTTCAATAAAGGCATCGGACATCTAAGCCCAATCACCTGTAAAACCACATCTACCGCCGGTGTCATAAAATAGATTAGCCTAGGGGTGAAAATTCAGGCTAATATTATTCTAAAAGGTGCCTTCAGGCGACACATTAAGTATAAGGAGCAGCATGCACTACCTACTAGCCATTTGCATATTTGTAGTTAGCATTCACAGCCACAGCGCCAGCAACGACCTTCCCAGTTTGGGGGACGCCACCTCAGGGCTGATTTCACTAGAACAAGAACACATTTTAGGACGAGCCTGGTTGCGCAACCTACGCCATCAGGCCAGCACCCTGCACGAACCGGTACTAACCGAATATACCGAAAACCTCATCTACCGCCTGGCCAGCAAAAGCCAGGTAAATGATCGCCGCTTCGAGATTGTGTTACTGGATAACAAACAACTGAATGCCTTTGCGGTACCTGGCGGCGTCATCGGCATTAATGCTGGTTTATTTTTACACGCCAACACCGAATCCCAGTTTGCCGCGGTGCTCGCCCACGAACTGGCCCACCTTAGTCAGCGCCACTTTGCTCGCCAGGTGGAAGAAAGTCGCAAACAGGCCCCCATCGCCATGGCCACCCTACTGGGCAGTATCATGTTACTGGCCACCAATAACACAGAAGCGGGTTTTGCCGGCCTCATGACCAGCCAGGCCGCTGCTGCACAATGGTCGCTAAGCTACAGCCGAGACTGGGAGCGCGAGGCAGATCGGATCGGTTTCCATACCCTCACCGGTGCCCAGTTTGATCCAAATGGCATGCCCGAAATGTTTCGACAAATGTACGACGCACACAAATACAGCCGACGCCCACCCGAGTTTCTATTAACCCACCCGGTAACCGAAAACCGCATCAGCGATGCCGCAGGACGGGTAGACTCAATGAACGCAAGCGAAGCCCATGACGACCTCGAGCAAGATATTGAGTATCAGTTAATGCGCGTCAGCCTGCTGATTAACTACCACAAACAAAGCCACAACCTCTCCTTTTACCAAGATCAGTTACGCAACAGCAAAGATCCCACCCAAAAAACCATCGCTCAATACGCCCTTGCCCTACTGCTCATGGAGCAAAAAAAGTACAAACAAGCCCTCGTGCAATCAAACGCCCTAATGGCCAGGGATAAACACCGCATTAGCTTTCAAGTTTTAAATTCACAAATATTGTTTGATCTGGGTCGCGAACAACAAGCCATGACACAGATAGGCGAGCTACTAAAACAAAACCCCGACAATCACCCACTTACGCTCACCTATGCCGAGCTATTGTTTCGCCAAAAGCACTTTCACCTTGCTGCCAGCACACTTAGGCGTCACGCACAAATCCGCAATAATGACCCAGGCGTCTGGCACAAACTAAGTGAGGCGGAAGGCAAGGCGGGTAATAAAACGGCACTGTTTAGAGCAAGGGCTGAATTTTTGTTTCTCACCGGCCAAAGCGATAAAGCCCTTAAACAACTTAAGAGCGCACTGGAGATAAGCAAGGGAAACTATCTGATTTCTGCCCGCATCGAACAGCGGGCGAAAGAAATGAAAGCCAGTGACAAAGAAATTAAAATTTAAGCGCGGCCGTTAAAACTGACGGCCTTGGCTTTGCACCCCATGCTCCTTGGCGAAGTCCAGCATACGATTCAATGACACCATCGCCTGCTGCGCTGTGGTGTCAGGCACCTCAACCTCGTTCAAACCCTGCTTTAGACTCTCATACAGGTTCTCAAGGCCGTTCATAGCCATCCAAGGGCAATGAGCGCAGCTTTTACAGCCAGCTCCATTGCCGCCAGTGGGCGCCTCAATAAACGTCTTACCCGGTGCCATCTGCTGCATCTTATAAAAGATGGCCTTATCAGTAGCCACGATAAAGCTTTTATTAGGCAAAGTATGGGCGGCCTTAATAATCTGCGAGGTGCTACCCACCACATCGGCCAACTTCACCACCGACTCAGGGGATTCAGGGTGCACCAGCACAGCAGCATCCGGGTGGACTTTTTTAAGGTCTTGCAAACCCTTGGCCTTGAATTCGTCATGGACAATACAGGCGCCATCCCACATCAGCATATCTGCACCCGTCATGCGCTGAATATACGCCCCCAGATGCTTGTCAGGGCCCCACAGGATAGTTTCGCCCTGGTCCATGAGCTTCTGCACTATCTCCAAAGCAATGCTTGAGGTTACCACCCAGTCGGCGCGAGCCTTCACTTCGGTAGAGGTATTGGCATATACAACAACAGTACGCTCAGGGTTCTGATCACAAAACGCACTAAATTCATCAATAGGGCAACCTATATCCAAAGAACAAGTGGCCTCCAGAGTGGGCATGAGAATACGCTTGTGCGGACTTAATATCTTGGAGGTCTCCCCCATGAACTTTACACCAGCCACCACCAGGGTCTGTGCTTCATGATCACGACCAAAGCGCGCCATCTCTAAAGAGTCCGCCACACAGCCGCCGGTTTCGTCGGCCAAGGCCTGTATTACCGGATCGGTATAGTAGTGCGCCACCAGGACGGCATTCTTCTCAATTAACAGAGCTTTAATTTTTTCAACATAATCCGCCGCTTGGATGGCAGAAAGCTCACTCATGGAGCCCTGCTCGAAGTGGTTTTGTATCCAGGACTGTGTGATTG
Organism: Bermanella sp. 47_1433_sub80_T6; assembly: GCA_002162985.1. Lineage (GTDB taxonomy): Bacteria > Pseudomonadota > Gammaproteobacteria > Pseudomonadales > Oceanobacteraceae > Bermanella. The sequence goes on from MAAD01000116.1 coordinate 6,779, forward strand.
ACGGAGCTTCTAGAACAGATTCAGACATAGGACTATCGCGATCAACTGGGGGTGACAAATATTGGGGCATACTTTAACACATGCAGCACCACCCCATAAACCCAAGGCTTGGGCAAAACAGACTGTTCATGGAGGTGTAAATTACAGACAAAAAAAAGGCAGAGTATAAACTCTGCCTTTTTAATATGGTGGGCCGTGCTGGATTCGAACCAGCGACCAATTGATTAAAAGTCAACTGCTCTACCAACTGAGCTAACGGCCCGTAAACTTGGTGTTGCGTAATATACTTTGTTTTAATAAATTGTCAATACTTTCAACAACTTAACTAGCTTAAGTGGTGGGCCGTGCTGGATTCGAACCAGCGACCAATTGATTAAAAGTCAACTGCTCTACCAACTGAGCTAACGGCCCCGAAAGCTACTTATATAACACGCGAATTATCTATTTGGCGTAGATAACTCATTTCCCGCTTTGAAATGGTGGGCCGTGCTGGATTCGAACCAGCGACCAATTGATTAAAAGTCAACTGCTCTACCAACTGAGCTAACGGCCCCAAAGCGGGCGCAAATAATACTATTTCTCGACTTTATTACAAGCCCCAAATAGCAGTTATTTACAAAAAAGTAGAAAAAAAGGAATAATATTCAATGATTTAGAGCATTAAGACCATTTCGCCCAACGGACAAACACCAAATCAGATAAAAACGGTTGCATAACAAACAGGGAGGAAATAATGGCGCATTCACGCCATTACTTTATTAAAGAATTACTTGGAGAAGTTTTCTTTCAGATATTTTTTAGCAAAACGCGCACTACCTGAGTTGGCATATTGCTTTACAACGGCATTTAGCAAACGCTTGGCCTGTACTGTGTCTCCCAACCGGTGAAGCACCACACCCAGCTTGTACTTAGAATCGGGCGTTTTGGCGTGATTAGGGAATTGATTCATCACTATGGTGAAGGCTTTACGAGCTTCATCCAAATCAGCCTGAATATAATAAATCTGGCCCAGCCAATAATAGCCATTGACCACTAGTGTGCTTTTGGGAAATTGAGTTAAGAATGATTGAAACCCTAAGGCAGCATCAGACAACTTTTTATTCTTCATGAGCTGAAAGGCAGCATCATACTGAGACTTACCCTGACTATCTGCGCTTGCAAGCACAGGAGTGGCTGCCGACTTACTCAGCACCTGCCCCAAACGACGATCAAGATCCAGGTATCGTTCTTTTTGCTCTTTCTTAATTTTTCTCAGCTCATTGGATTGCTCTTCCACTTTCGACTGCAGTGCTTGAATTTCTTGTTTAAGCACTTCAATTTCTGTAAATAAAAGCTGAGTCGCTGAACTGCTGGCAGGCTTCTTTGCAACGGCACTCTCTTTAGCCTGAGTTCCCTGCAACGACGACCAGGTATCGGCTTGCACGCTCACAACCCCCATAGCACTGGTTAGTACCAGGGAGGTCATAAGTAAACGAGATATGCGCGCCATTATCGAGCTTGGTACTTAATTTCGGTACGACGATTCTTGGACCAGCTGGATTTACTTGAACCCAACATGGCAGGTCGCTCCTCACCAAAACTAACCGTTTCCAATTGAGAAGGATTAACACCCTGAACAATCAAATAACGCTTAACTGTTTCAGCGCGGCGCTCACCCAGGGCCAGGTTATATTCAACCGTACCACGCTCATCACAATGACCTTCCAGCACCATGCGGGCCGCTGGGTTAGCTTGCAAAAACTCGGCATGGGCATTTAAGACATCCTTAAATTCAGGGCGAATTTCAGAACGATCGTAACCAAAGTACACTAGGGTTTGATCCAATAGCGGGTTCACAGCCACTTCTTCAACTTGCTCTTGTGTTACCACACTAACATCCGGTGACTCAGGTACGGCTTGAGTCTGAGTATCCTCAGTGGCCACTTCGGTAGTGGTGGTAGCCGCTTCATCGCTGGTTCCACCGCCGCTAGCACAACCTATCATCGCCACACACAGCAAAGAAACGCTGAACAATTTACTTAAATGCATCATATCTACCTAGTCTTCAAAAATGATTTACTGGTTATCGCCAATTTGGTTTTGACCCATAGCAGAGCTGTATCTGATTTCAGCGCGACGGTTTTTAGACCAGGTCATTTCATCTGAGCCAAATGAAGCCGGGCGCTCTTCACCAAAACTCACACTTTCAAGCTGGCTTGGGCTAACACCCTGAACAATTAAGTAGGATTTAACGGTGTTGGCACGACGCTCACCCAGGGCAAGGTTGTATTCGATGGTGCCACGTTCGTCACAATGCCCTTCAAAAATAATGTTGCTTTGTGGGTTGGCCACTAGAAATTCTGCATGGGCATTTAGCACATCTTTAAATTCCGGCAGGATTTCAGCACGGTCATAACCGAAATAGATGGTGGTTTGATCCAACAAAGGATTGCTCACCTGAGCGTTTTCAGTGTTAGCTGCATCCATTTCTGGAGATTCAGCCACTTCTTGCGTCTGGCTCTCGTCAACCATGGCCGCGTCTTCAGTTACACCGCCGTCGCTAGCACAACCAGTGATGGCCAACGCCAAAACAGAGACTGCAAACAGTTTGTTAATTGTCATTTTTTTCATGATTACTCACCTTTTTTATTAATCTATGTATGGGCCCCATGCAGGCTCCCTCACATCCCCACTCTTGGAGGGCACCAGGAACCTAACATCGCCATCTACCGAGACGGCGGCCAATATACTGCGTTTATTGTATTTAGCTGCATACATTACCATAACTCCATTAGGAGAAACACTAGGGGACTCATCCAAGAATGTGTCCGCTGTCAAGATCTGTAAAAGTCCCCTGGAAAGATCCATGGAGGCAATGTGAAATGGTTCACCTTTTGCGCTTTGGTGCACCATAACCAGGAAACGACCATCCTGAGCTAAACGGGCCCGGGCATTGTAATTGCCATCAAATGTAATTCTTTCTATGAAACCGCTCACCAAACTTACCCGGTATATTTGCGGATTTCCGCTACGACCACTGGTAAACAATAAATGATCGCCATCTGGCATCCAGTTGGGTTCGGTATCAATCGCATAATGGTTGGTTACGCGCAACCAATGGCGAGTATTTAAATCCACCACATATATCTCAGGGTTGCCGTCCTTGGAGAGCACCAAGGCCAATTTGTTCCCGTCCGGCGAAAATGCGGGGGCACTATTAATACCTTTATGATTGCTGACCAGTTGTTTTTTACCCGTGGCGATATCCTGCACATAGACCTTACTGCCGCTATCTTCCAGCAGCACGTAAGCCAAACGCTTGCCATCCGGTGACCAGGACGGGGAAAAAATCGAATATTTGGACGACATCACCACTTTTTCGCGGGCACCGTCACTGTCAGCTATAGCCAGATTAAACTGGGTACGGGTCCGATTGGTGGTCACGTAAGCAATTTTGGTAGAGAACGCACCACGAATGCCGGTTAATTGCTCATAAATGGCATCACTGATGCGATGGCCGATGTCACGCAATTGATTGGTATTGGCAGACAGGGTTTGGGCCAGCAATTCTCGCTCATTAAACACATCAAATAATTGATAGCGAACCTGATACTGACCCTTAGCAATCGTTTTAATACTGGAGATCACCAGGTAATCCTGTTTCAACAAGCGCCAATCCCGAAAATAAAGCTCCTCTTCACTGGCGGGATGACTGAGCATGTCATCTGGATCCAGAATACCAAAGTGGCCACTGCGCTCCAGGTCACTGCGAATGATTTCATCCACATTTTCAGGCAAAGGTTTACCCTGCCACTTCATTGGCACCACCGCTATGGGAATAGATGAAGCGATACCCTGGGTAATTTCGATGGTCAGCTCAGCTCTTGCGAGAGAACTTAAGAAAATTAAAGCGATACACCAGTAACGTAAACTCATAAACGTGCGTTTTCCGGACTAATTTGCAATAAAAATTGGCGGAATTCCTTTTCAAATAAAGCAGGATTTTCCGGCACAGGTAAGGTTGCGGCCTTCCAAACCGCTTGTTCGGCACTGCGGTCTAGGGCTGCGTTGCCACTGGATTCAACCAATTGAACTTCGGTTACTTCTCCGGTGGGCACTAAAAAAATTCGTAACAATAGCCTGTCGTCATGTTTGGCACTTGGCGGGTAGTGCCACTGACTATTAATAAGCTGCTGAATCTTAGCAATATAACTCATGACCGCCTGCTGCTCTTCATCGGCCCGCTGCGAGCGTAATTCATCTTCTAATAACCGGCTTAAGTCATTTTGCTGCTCTTCTGCTAACAAGGCAGCCATTAAATCGGTATCCGGTAGCGCCTTAGGTTTAGGCTTGGCCTTTTTAATGACTTTCTCAGGCTTCTTTACGGGCGCTATCTTTGCCTGTTTATTAACCGTTACTTTTTTAACGGCTTTTACCTTCTTGATGGGCTTTTTTTTCAAAACTTTCTTGCTGGGCTTGGATTTTTTAACTGTTTTCTTAACCGTCTTTTTAGGCGCAGTCTTTTTCATTTGCACTAAACGTGCGCTAACTTTGGGTAAAGACTTAACCACCAACGGCTCACTGTTCATCCACTTGGTAGACAACAATACCATCACCACGGCAATAATTAAGGTAGAGCTCACCACAGGAATGGTAAAACTGCGAGGATCACTAACCGGCAAAAAATGCATTATTTGGCCAGCTCCGGCACATCCGTTACCAAGCCCACATTGGCCACACCAGCACTTTGCAAGGTAGCCATTAGCTTAATTACCTTTCCATAAGCCACCGATTCATCACCGCGAACCAGCACTTCAGTGGACGGCTGTTGCTGCAATATTTTACTGACGTATTTATGAACAAACTCCAGATTGGCGGCCTTATCTTCACTACGCCCTCTTTCGATGACGTATTGGCCGTTTTTCTTAATACTAACAATTAAGGGTTCGGAGTTTTTTGGCGATTTTAATGGTGCCGTGGCCACTTTAGGTAAATCAACTTTTACCCCCTGGGACAAAACTGGGGCGGTAATCATGAAAATAACCATAAGTACCAGCATTACATCTATATAGGGCACCACATTCATTTCGGCAATTGGGCGTCGTTTTTCTCTAGCCATTTTTATCTACCGCATTCTGGTTAGTGGCTTTGTTTTTTTTATGAACCTGACGATGCAAGATATTGGCAAACTCTTCGGTGAAGGTTTCATAGTTAATGACTATTTGGTCCACCTTGGTCGTATATTGGTTGTAAAAAATAACCGCTGGAATGGCCGCAAACAAGCCAATGGCGGTGGCAATTAGGGCCTCGGCAATGCCGGGTGCCACGGTGGCAAGCGTCGCCTGATGAACATTGGCCAAGCCACGAAAACTGTTCATGATACCCCACACGGTACCAAACAAACCTACATATGGGCTGGTGGAAGCCACGGTCGCCAAGAACGGAAGATGATGATCCAGCAACTCGGTTTCACGTACCGTAGCTACTCGCATGGCACGTTGAGTACCTTCCATCACGGCTTCCGGGTCGGCGTTACTTTGCTGTCGCAGGCGGCTAAATTCTCTAAAACCCGCAGTAAAAATACTTTCAACACCAAAGACATGTTCTTGCTGATTAATCTCCCGGTACAACTGACTTAAATCCATACCCGACCAGAAGCG
>MAAD01000149.1 GCA_002162985.1 Bermanella sp. 47_1433_sub80_T6
TACACTTCGTTTAAATAGGCTTCTAAAATTTCGTTTTTGTCATAATGCAATTCCACCAACAAAGACATGAGGGCTTCGGTGACTTTACGTTTTAGGGAGCGTTCACGAGTGAGGAAAAAGTTTTTTACCAATTGCTGAGTGAGCGTGGAGCCCCCCTGCACTAAACCGCCTTTTTGCACGTTCACCATCATGGCGCGGGCAATGCCCTTGGGGCTGATGCCAAAGTGATCGTAAAAGTCACGGTCTTCCACCGCCACCAATGTTTGCAGCAGTAACTCGGGCGCTTCACTTAACTGTATAAGTTGTCGGTCTTCGTTGTGCTTGGGATAAATACCACCGATTAATAGCGGCTCCAGACGAGCGATATCCACCGGCTGGCCATCCAGCCATAAGGCTTCTATGGTGTTATTGCTGAAACGAATGTGAATGCGGGCTGCACGTTCTTCCCCATCAAACAAAGAAAAATAGCGACGGTAAATATCCATCTCGTTGCCGTCGATCATATATTGACCAGGGGTGAGCACATTGGGCACCCGTTGATAGCCAATTTGCTCCAGTTCTTGTTTGAGGTATTTGGGCTTGAGGGCCAGACCTGGATACATCTCTAAGGGGCGGGCATATACTTTTGCAGGCAGCGCCCAGCGCTTGCCTTCAAATTTATCGCGTACCTTGGCATCCAGATAGGCCATGAGCACAGCCAGAATCACTACCCCAACCAGGGATATTTTTACAAACCAACTGATGGCCACTTGGGTTTTTGAACGTACAACTTTTTTCATGCCCGCAGTATACCGAATATATGATGGCGCACTAGGTGGTTAACCAAGAACAAAGAATTTCAGCCCTCCAACCTAAAGTAAAGACAAGTCCGACCCCGGGAGGGCCTATTTCACACATTATTCAGCTCAGCCCAGGCTCCAGGTGAAAATCCCCCAGCCAACTAATTTCTGTTAAACTGCTCGCCACATTTAATATCCATACTCGATTACACATATAGGGATGAACATGGCTAAGTATCAAGTTTACGGCATTGGTAACGCACTGGTTGATAAAGAGTTTGAAGTAAACGATGACTTCTTTGCTGCCAACGGCATCGCAAAGGGCGTGATGACCCTGATCGAAGAAGATCAGCAGCATAGCTTGTTAAAAGTATTAAAAGACCAGTTTGGTTTAAAAAAGCGTGCCGGCGGTGGTTCTGCCGCCAATACTATCTTTGCCGCTCAGTATCTAGGCGCTAAAACCTTTTACAGCTGTAACGTGGCCAACGATGAAACCGGTGACTTTTATGTGAATGACTTGGTTGGTGCCGGCATCGATACCAACCTAGGCCCCAATCGTGATGAAGGCGTCACAGGTAAATGCCTAGTGATGGTAACCCCGGATGCGGAACGCACCATGAATACCTATTTGGGCATCACCGCCAACCTGGGCCAGGAACAAATTGATCAGGCAGCACTTAAAGACAGCGAATACCTGTACATCGAAGGCTATTTAGTGAGCAGCGACCCGGCCCGTGCCGCCGCCATCGCCTGCAAAAAAATTGCTCAGCAAGAAAATGTAAAAACAGCCATGACCTTATCTGATCCGGCCATGGTGCAGTTTTTCAAAGACGGCCTGGTTGAGATGCTGGGTGACGGAGTGGATCTGTTATTCTGCAACGAAGAAGAGGCCCTTATGTTTGCCGATACCCAGGATTTTGAAGTGGCCAAATCCAAGCTTAAAACCATCGCTAAAACCTTTGCCATCACCTTAGGGGATAAAGGCGCTTTATTGTTTGATGGTGAAAAAGAAATCAACATCGCACCCCACTCGGTAAAAGCAGTGGACAGTAACGGAGCAGGGGACAACTTTGCAGGCGCCTTCATGTACGCCATTACTGCAGGTAATAGCTGGCAAGTGGCCGGTGAATTAGCCAGCAAGATAAGCTCTGAGGTGGTATCTAAATTTGGTCCACGCTTGGAAGCCAATGACTATAGCGCCATTAAAAAAGATTTTTGCTAGGCGTTAGTAAAAACGTTGCAACGGTGGGCTGATTTTAGCTCACTGTTTTTTGTCCCCCCGTTACTTTATTTAGTATTGCCACGCCCTGCTTCGCTAAGTAAACGGTTTAACGCTTGCTGCCTTATGTGTTGAATCAACCCTTCTTTTTTCATCTGTTCAAGCACCCCATTTACTTTAGGTACCAAGGCTTGGTGTTTTTTATGTAAGTAATGATACAAGGGATAAACCTCAATGGCGGGTTTTAACAGCTTTATGCTTGAGTGTTTAATTTCTTTTAACTCGCTTAGACCATTGATCAATGACGTCACCACCACTTCTATTCGGTCATATTGCAAAATTTCAAACAAACCCTGAACTGTATTCACTATTTGCCGAGACATGCCCTGAGTATTGGTATTGCTAAACTGAATGCCTCGACGCACACCTACAGAGTAGGGTTTTAAACTGCTCCAACCCGCCACCCTAAACTCTATGCTTTTGGTAAAAGCGGTGGCTTCCAACACATTAACCCGGTTGGGTATTCTAATTAAATTGGCCCAGCGTTTATCGATACCCAAGATTCTATGCAATTCACCATCTACCTGACCATCATTCGACATTTCAAGGGCCCTTCTGGCAGGCACCCACACAACATCAATGTCATAACCCAGGCGCCTGTAGGCTTCGCGAATGACCTGTTCACTTATTTTGGCACTGGAGGAATTTAAAATAGAGGTGAAGGTGAGTTTTTCTTGAGCATGTAAGGAGGGAGTGCAGACTAAATTTGCCATCACCATGAAAACTAAGAGCTTAATGTTCATGGTGAGTTTTCCCCTATATGGTATTACAGGACAAAGGCGCTAATTTTTACGGTAACTAGGCTTTAGATCGAATCTCATCAATCTTATCGGCAAAACGGGCTAATTCCGGGCGGTTTTCACGAATTTCATCTGTGGTGAGGCCATCTATTTCGTGAGGGAATACCAACCAGTCGCTGCTTTCATGAATGTAATAATCGGGCACACGATCGGTTTGATTATTCTTGGGTTTGTAATAAGGGGTAGCGATGCGAATTTCAGGCGTGTTCTTTTTACAGGCGCGCTGAATGTCCAGGATAGTTTGATTAATACTCATGCCACTGTCATGCACATCATCCACAATCAGCAAGCTGTCTTCACTTTCAAGGCGCTTAATCAGGTAGGTTAGGCCGTGTACTTTTACTTTTTTGCTGCGCTCACCAATGCCGGTATAAGACGATGTACGAATGGCGATGTGATCCGACTCTACCCCAAACACGTGTAGCAATTCCTGCACCGCGATACCCACAGGAGCACCACCGCGCCATACCCCAACAATATAGTCAGGGCGAAAACCACTTTCATAAATGTTAATGGCCAGCTCGAAGGAGTCTTCGAGAAGCTGTTGCGCACTGATGTATACTTTTTCCATTACTACTGCCTTTTGTGAAACTTTGTCTTTTCGCCCATCGTTATCCCGGCAAACGGGAGCGAAGTTTTGATGATGCCAGCCTAACCTAAGGCCCTGTAAGCTCGCCTTGTATAACGGAGCTACCCATTACAAAACAAATTAAAATTGATGCCTGAAGCCCCAGCTAATGCGCTACTACCCTGCTTTACGCAACGTCCAAGTACCCCATGCCAAACACACGAATACTGATCATATAAGCTTGGCTAAAACACTTTTATCCAGCTTTACGCAACGTCCAGGTACCCCACGCCAAACACACAAATATAGGTATAAGGTTAGCCATTAATGGCCCAATGCCAATTAATAAACCCAGGGGCCCCAGTAGATCCACCACGATTTTATACACTAACCCCACTAGGATGCCGCTAAATAGCCTCTGGCCCATGGTCACCGATCTTAACGGCCCAAAGATGAAAGAGATGCCCAATAACACCAGCGCCATGGTACTTAAGGGTTGCAGGATTTTTTTCCAGAACGCTAACTTAAATTCGCCGCCTCCCAGACCCTGCTCATCCAGGTACTGCCCATAGCGATACAAGGTGGAGATAGCCATATCACTGGGGTCCTGGGCCACAAATTTCAAACGTTCGGGAGTGAGTAAACTATTAAAGATACCTGTGGGTTTCTTCTCTACCGTGGTTTCAAATTCTCCTACTTCGGTGATGGTCACCTCTTCCATAGTCCACTGGGCGCGCTGATACAAGGCTCGGCGGGCATAGGTCATGGACGTTAAGTTCTTGTCGTTATCAAATTCGTACACACTTAAACCATGTAATACCCCGTTGGGTTCAATGGCACTGAAGCGCATGTAGTTATTGCCCTCTTTGTGCCAATGGCCACGGCCTTCGTTGCTAGACGCCACTTCACGGCCCAAAGCGATAGTACGGAAGCTAGTGGTCATGCGCTCCAAGTCCGGCACTATGTATTCGCCCATGACCAGGCCTAATACCATCATAATAGAGGCGGCTTTCATGGTGCTGAACATGATGCGCTGAGTGGAGACGCCTGCGGCGCGAATGGCGGTGAGCTCACTATGGGTGGCTAGCCCCCCTAACCCTGCCAGGCAACCAATAAGGGTGATCATGGGGATCATTTCGTACATGCGCGCAGGACTCGAGGCCACCACATAATACAAGGCATCCCAAAAATCGTAGGAGCCCCTCAGGTTATCCAGTTGGTTCAACAGGGCGATCACCATGTCGAGCATGACCAACACCACCATTACCCCAAGAATGGCATTGATGACCGAGCTGCGGATGTGAGCATCAATTTTACGCATGGACACTATCCTTCAGCTTTAATGCCTTTAAGCGCTTGCGGCTGGCAAATTTTGCCTGCACCACGGGTAAGTACATAAGCAACAAACCTATGCCTAGGAAAATACTATGCAGCCACCATAGCCCTAACCACATGGGGGTCACCCCCTGTTCCATCCATTTGCGGGCGGTGATCAGGGTGGTGTAATACACCATGTATAAAATAATGGCGGGTAGCACTTTTCCGTAACGACCTTTTCTGGGTGCCACATGGCTTAACGGGAACGCCATGATGACGATAATGGGCACCAGTAAAAACAGACCAATGCGGTAATGCAGGCTGGCCTTGTGATGACGGTTGTCGCTTTTAATTAGGGTGGCGGTGCTAATGGCTTCTTTACGGGCCTTCTTGGCTACACTGCTTTCTTCGGCAATTTTTACCGAGTAAGAATCAAACGCCATGGTCTGCAATTCTTTTTGCCCGGCAGAACCACTAAAACGGCGACCATTGGTCAGCTCCAAATAGCGGCTACCGGTCTCCGGGTTTACATATTGGCGCCCCGAATCGGCCAGGATCAGCGAATTACCATCGGCCATGAACACCTTTTGCATTTCGGTGCGATCGGTGGACAGGGTTTCGGCATAGGAGACCTTACTCTTGCCGATGGCGTTAAAGCGCCCCGGGGTAATAAACGAGAATTCACTTTCCTGTTGTTGCTGCTGGTAATAGGTATCTAGTTTGTCGGCGGCGGTGGGCGCCAGCCACATGCTTAAAAAACCAATTAATACCATCATCACTGCCACTGGCACCGTGGTAATTTTAAATACTTCTTTAGGGCCAAAACCCGTGGCATACAACACGGTCATTTCGTTTTCACTGTGCATGCGGCCATACACCAGCAAGATGGAGATATAAAACCCCAAAGGCAGGATTAGCTGTAAGAAACTGGGGCTGTTATACACTATGGTATAAAACACCGCCTCGGGGGGAATGATGCCCATGACCGCTTTATTTAAATGCACCACCAGGCGCGCGCTGACCACTATCATCATTAAGATGCCGGTGATCACGAAGGTGGAGATTAGTAATTCTCTTAAAAAGTAACGAGTTAAAATCAAACAAATAATCCTTAGATGTTGCTTAACAAATACGCCGGCTGCCCGTGAGCTGATTTTAAAGGGCAAACTGTGGAAATATCGGCTTTTTCAAGTAGACTCAGCATTATCCCTGAAAATCTTGTTCAGCACTAGGTGGCTCTATCTGAGCCCCTATAGTTTTGAAAACAATGGAGCTTCAATGCAATTTAAACTTTCCCAAGCCAGCCTTAATGATTATAGCGGCCAGGCCATTATTGTCCCGTTAACCAGCAAGGGCGATCAAACAGCCGTAAGCCAGGCTGTGGATAAAAACTTAAACGGTTTCATTGGTCAGTTATTAAACAACAAAGATTTTAAAGCCAAGGCGGGTGATAGCCAATTAATTCCCATGGCTAATGGCCCACGCTTAATTTTAATGGGCTTAGGGGAACTGCCCGTGACGCCTGGCGACTTTATTAAGGCCGTTAACGGTGCCGCCAAAACGTTGAAGGCCAGCGCCGCCAGCGATGCGCTGGTTGATTTAGCCGGTATTGAGGTTCAAGGGCACGACCAAGATTGGGCCCTGCGCCAATTGGCCCAGGCTTTCCAAAATAGCTTGTACCACTTCGATGAATGCAAAAGCAAAAGTGAAGACAACAAACCCGATACCGTACAAACTTTAAATGTAGTGGCCGGCAACGATAAACAAAGCCAACTGGACTTTGGCCAAGCGGTGGGCAAGGGCATGGCGTACACCAAAAAACTCGGTGACTTGCCGCCTAACGTGGCGACCCCTGCTTACCTGGCCGACGAAGCCGATAAGCTGGCCACCCTAAGCGACAAATTAACCACCCACATCTTGGATGAAGACAAGATGGAAGAACTGGGCATGGGCTCATTTTTATCTGTGTCTAAGGGCTCCATCGAACCGGGCAAGATGATTTGCATGGAATACATGGGCGGTAAAAAAGGCGACGCACCTCATGTGTTAGTAGGTAAGGGTATTACCTTCGACACCGGCGGCATCAGCTTAAAGCCAGGTGCTGGCATGGACGAAATGAAATATGACATGTGTGGTGCCGCCTCTGTATTGGGTACTGTGCTTACAATGATTCAACTGGATTTGCCCATTAACTTTGTGGGTGTAGTAGCCGCTGCCGAAAACATGCCATCGGGTCACGCCAGCAAACCAGGTGATATCGTTACTGCCATGAACGGCACCACCATAGAAATTTTAAACACCGACGCCGAAGGCCGTTTGGTATTGTGTGATGCTCTAACCTACACCATAGACACTTACAAACCTGCCAGCATTGTGGATATTGCCACCCTAACCGGTGCCTGCCTGATGGCGTTGGGCGGTGTGAACTCTGGATTGTTTACCCAGGACGAAGATTTGGCCGCCGAGTTGTTGGCTGCAAGCGAAACAAGCCGTGATGCCGCCTGGCGTCTGCCTTTGCAAGATGAGTATCAAGAGCTGCTGGACAGTAACTTTGCCGACATCGCCAACATTGGCGGACGCTTGGCCGGTGCCACTACCGCCGCTTGTTTCTTGTCACGCTTTACCAAGGGACAAAAATGGGCGCACCTGGATATTGCCGGTACAGCCTGGAACAGTGGCGGTAAAAACAAGGGCGCCACTGGCCGCCCGGTGCCGTTATTGGTTAACTATCTTGCTGCAAAAGTGTAGATAAGCCCCACCCAAAAAAGCCGCCGTTATTGATCATAACGGCGGCTTTTCTATGTTCAGGATGAGCGCATACCTTCAAGCTCTATTTATTTAACGCTTCCAGCTTGTAATAAATACCCGTAGCCACCGAGTTGGCAAAATCATCGGTATTCTTGTAATCCATTTTTTTACAATAACCGGCCAATTCCTTTACCATTTTATTCAGCTCACTCACCTCTTCATGACTGCGACCACAACCATTACAATGGGAACCCTCATGGGTGCAGCCACCGGTACAAGGACGATACTTCATAACAAACTCCCACTAAATAATTCATGACAGTGAAATTATAGAGTTAGAATATTCAGGCATGTTGTCTTAGGTCAGGGTTCGATGGAACTGTGATAATTGTTCTAAGCAGAGATTCAATAGGTAGCGGGGCGATTTTGTTTAACCCACTCCAGCCTTCTAGCTACCGGCCCCGCTGCGTCCTGCGACAAAGGCCGCCAGCTAGAAGGCTGAAGCAGGTTTTAGTCACGTCTTCTATTTACGCAGCAATTAATATTTTAGCCAAGCTAAATCAAACATGCCCTTCACTAACCTTTGTCGCATGGATGCAGCGTGGGCAGTGAAGGGCATGATTGGTTTGGCTAATCTAAGAAGCAACGATACCTAATGACTATAAAGCGCAGGCACCGCCTTCAACAACGCCTGGGTATATTCATGAGCTGGTTTAGTCATCACCTGCTCGGTGGTGCCCTGCTCAACGATCACACCATCCTTCATCACCGCCACCCTGTGAGCTAAGTGCGGCACAATAGAAAGGTCATGGGTGATAAACAATAACGACACGCCAGTTTCTTGCTGTAATTCATTTAGCAGTTCTAACACCTGCCCACGAATCGATACATCCAGTGCAGAGGTGGGTTCATCACAAATAATGAGTTCAGGTTTCACCGCCAAGGCGCGGGCAATGGCAATGCGCTGGCGCTGGCCACCGGAAAACTCATGGG
>MAAD01000276.1 GCA_002162985.1 Bermanella sp. 47_1433_sub80_T6
GCTCCGCTTCGATACTGGTATCCACATCCACAATATCTTTTGTGTTTTCAAATAATGTACGTAACTTTTCAGCGGTGGCGATTTGCTGCTCGTAATTGGCCCCATACACTTCAGCCACTATGGGAAACATCACGGGCGGGCCAGGGGGCACTTCAATAACTTTTACGTTGGCCTGGTATTCTTTACCTATGGCTTGCAAAGGCTTGCGTAACGACACCGCCACGTCATGGCTTTGCAACGTCCTTTGTGACTTGTGCACCAGGTTCACCTGAATATCCCCCATGTGCGGTGCTTGGCGTAAGTAGTACTGGCGAATTAAACCGTTAAAATTAATGGGGGCATTAATACCTGCATACAGTTGATAGTCTTTTACCGTTTCAACGGTTTGCAAATGGCCGCCCAGTTCTTCTAACACCGCCAGGGTTTCTTCCATGGGCGTGCCTTCTGGCATATCCACAATAATTTGCAGCTCCGACTTGTTATCAAACGGCAGCATTTTCATCACCACCAGTTTAAATACCGGTAACGCCACCGCCGCTAATATAAGCGAGATAACAAAGGCCAACATTTTTAAACGATTTTTGGCTGCTTTTTCCCCTTCTATTAACGGGCGCATTAAACGGTTAAATAACTGGTACACAGGGCCTTGATCTGTTTGCTCTTCGTGGTGAGTGGAAACACTTGTAGGCACATGTTCTTTCAATAACCTATAACTCAACCAGGGCGTCACAATAAAGGCGATCAACAGCGATATAAGCATGCCGGTACTGGCGTTAATGGGAATAGGGGACATATACGGCCCCATTAAGCCGCTCACAAACGCCATGGGCATTAACGCAGCAATTACTGTAAAGGTGGCTAATATAGTGGGGCCGCCCACTTCGTCCACCGCTTGAGGAATCACCTCTAACAATTTTTGTCCGCCACGCTTGCCAGCAATATGCAAACGACGGTGAATATTATCCACCACCACAATGGCGTCATCTACCAAAATACCAATTGAAAATATCAGCGCAAATAACGAAATTCGGTTAAGGGTAAACCCCCAGGCCCAAGAGGCAAACAGGGTAATAGCCAGGGTAATAAATATGGCTCCACCCACAATCACTCCTTCACGCCAGCTCATGGTGAGTAACACCAATAGCACTACCGCTAACGTTGCAAACAACAGTTTGGCAATAAGCTGGTCGCTTTTTTCCTTGGCGGTGTCGCCGTAGTTGCGGGTCACCGATACATTAATGTTGTTTGGAATTAACACGTTTTTAAGTTTGTTAATGCGCTGCTCAATGGCGCTGGTAATGTCATGGGCATTTTTACCGGCCTGCTTGGCAATGGCCAGGGTCACCGCCGGCGCGGTTTGCTGTAAGCCCTGCTCATAGTGAAATACTTGCACCTTGGGCGTATCGGCCTGCAAGATGACATCGGCCACATCGTTTAAATAAATGGGGCTACCCGCTTGGCCGTTCTCAATTGGGCTTAAGCCCACAATCAACTCTTTAATTTGTTGCGGGGTACTTAAAAAGCGCCCGGCCTGTAATTGAATCATTTGGTTATTGTTTATTAGATTGCCTGGGTTGGAGCTTTGGTTACTGCTTACTAAAGTTTGGCGAATGTCGTTAATGTCGATGCCATAAGCTTTAAGGCGCAATGGGTCGAGCAATACGTTCACCACATCCTGGTGTTCACCCTGGGTATAAATATCCCGGGTACCGTCAATGCGTTTTAACTCAACCTCTAATACACGGGCCACCTTGGTAAGCTCACGTTGGGTGACGCTTACATCGTCCGACCAAAGCGTTAAACCCATAATGGGCACGTCGTCTATGCCTTGCGGGCGCACTAATGGCTGGCTGGCACCTAAGTGAGTGGGCAGCCAATCGCTGTGGCTGTAAATTTGGTTATACAAATTTAAAATCACTTCTTCGCGGGGCAGGCCCACTTCAAAGGCAATGGTAAGGGTAGACATGCCGGGTTGGCTCACACTAAAAATATCGTCCACGCCGCTAATTTCAGACAATACTTGCTCGGCAGGAATGCTAATAAGGTTTTCAACTTCTTTAGCGCTTGCCCCAGGAAAGGCAATAAACACGTTGGCAAAGGTCACATCTATTTGTGGCTCTTCTTCTTTTGGGGTGACCATAATGGCAAAGAAACCCAGCAACAAACCAAATATGGCCAGCAAGGGGGTGATGGCATTATTTTGAAAGGTAGCGGCCAGGCGGCCACTGATGCCTAAGCCGTTTGTGTGCTGGCGCATTATTTGGCACCTGCCGCATTGGCGGTGGCAGGTTTAGCAAGTCTTGCATAAGCATGCACATATATGCGCTCGCTCTCCCTTAAACCTGCCAACACTTCTATCTGGCCATTTTGTGTTTCACCCAAGCGAACCTGGCGCAACACCGCACCCTTTTTAGTAGCCACAAAAACCGTGCTTAATTCCCCTCTTAACATCACCGCCGACTGTGGCACCGTCATTACCTGTTTGTCGCCCATGCTTAGATGCAACTTCACCCACATGCCAGGGAATAGCTGGCTGTTGTTGTGTTCTTCATTTTGTGAAAACTCTACCCGCACCTTAAAGCAGTGGCTGTTTTCATTGGCGTAGGGGAACAGGGTGACGTTTTGTACGGTTTGCGGGTGGCCTTCATGGGTAATTTTAACGGCCCGTTGCGGGTGTATTTTGTGTTTATTTAAAAAAGGGGCCAGCCGTTGGGGAATGTGGGCCACGGCTCGTAATTTGTTAAGGGACAAACCGCTCATAATTTTTGTGCCAGGGCTAACGCTTTCGCCCACTTCCACATGGCGGGTTTTAACAATGCCTGCGTAGGGGGCGCGTACCTGGGTGTAAGACAGCTGTTCTTGCGCTTGTTCTAGTAACGCCTTGGCCGCTTTTACCGCGGCCGCCGCGCTTATGGCTTGGGCTTTAATACTGTCAAAATCCCCTTGGGACAAACTGCCTTTTTGTAACAGGGGTTGGCTGCGTTTAAATTTAGCGTCGTAGTCTTGATGAGTGGCGCGGGCTTGTACTAATTGAGCTTGGGCGGTTTTTACCGCGGCCTGTTGCTGTTTGTCGCGCAGCTGCACCATTAATGCACCTTTCTCTACATAGTCGTTTACATCAAACAACACCTGCTGAATGCGGCCGCTGGTTTGGGCGCTCATGGTGCCCTTGTTTACAGCTTCTACTCTGGCCTCTATTTGAAACCAGTTTTGCACTATGTGTTTTTGTACTGTGTGCAGGGTGGCTTGCTGGCCATTTGCCTGGCTTGCACTGAATGTTGTGAGTAGCAGGCCCCATAAAAACAGTAACTTCATACTAGTACCTTCCTTAAAGCAGATGCTCACTTGAGTGTAGAGCATGGTTTATGTGGTTAATGTTAACTTAATCTAATTTAGTATTTACTAATATACAGGGTAAGCATGTCGGGGGCAATTCATGGGTTTATGTGGAGCAAGCAGGGGGGAGAGTGAGTAACCGATAATCATTGGCGTTAAGGCGCTATCCGCCACCCTTACCTAGTACGTTTGTTTTGCTTTAGGCCAATAAACATAAGGGGTACAGGGCTTGTATTGATGGTTTTTTGAACGGGTAACAGGCAAATGTATCGTATCTACCCAGTTTTGTTACAAAGACCCAAATAGGCGCTTTTGTACCAGTTACAAATGAACTCACTTTCACTTTTATATTTCAAAATTAGCTAAAAAATGTGCTGTATATTCAGTTTTAGCGAGGTCAATTGGTACGTTTGAACTTACTGGTCCGAAATTGTCCTTCATGCTGACTGTAAAACAACCATTTGTGTAATCCCTTGGGGTGATTTTGTAATTATGTGTAAATCTATGTGAACCTAAGTATGTGCATGGGTATCTGCGCAGGTTAGGATGCTTGCACGAATTAAGAACAACGCCTTGAACACACGGGTAATTGGGAAAGAATAATAATAATGAATTTTAAAGTTTTGAGTGTTGCTGCTTTGGTTATCTCTAGTTTTTGTTTTTCGGCTGGTTCTGTTGCTGAAAAAATGCCTGAAAGTCCTAAGCAAATAGAATTGAATATTGAAAATACGGTTAACGCCTTATTTAAGTCCGCCATTATAGCTGCGGCTAAAGATTTAAACGAAGACAAAACCATGCGCCCATTTGCATTGGTTAAAAAGGTGGATGGAACAATTGGTTTTTTTCAAGCCGATGAAACTGACAAAAATGAAGATTACAGTGTCATGCAGCAAGCGGCCTCTATTCGTAAATTGTTAATAGAGTTAGCGGTGAACAATCAAATAGTGAGCAGTGCGCAGGTAATGTACACCCGTGCGCTGGTAGAGGGTAAAGAGCCGGTGCAGGGCTTGAGCTTTGAAATTGAACATATAAAAGGGTTGTCATTAATGCGTTTCATGCCAGTGACTAAAGAACTGGATGAAAACGGCACTTGGAATAAAAAACTGCGTTTTCAAATTGAGTCCACCTCAACGACGAAAAAACCGCAAGTGGTATTTGCCTATAACAGGCAGTAACAAAATTGCGAATGTTAGCCAGTTTACTGGCTGGTAATCACAATATTCAAGGCAACTTGAATCAATAAAAATAAATGGAGACACACATGAAAGCTTTCAAAAAACTAGTATTGGTTACGGCTATCGCAGCGGCACCTTTTGCTCAAGCAGAACTAACGGCTATTGATGATGCTGCTCTTAGCAACATGACAGGTCAAGCCGGTGTTAGCATCGATTTGTCTGCGCAGATTGCTGTAGGTAGTGTTACTTATACCGATACTGGCGGTATTGGTGCTGCCGGCACAGATGGTAATCTTTCTATTGGTCAGATTTACCTTGGTGGTTCTGACGCACTAGACGGTTTTAATGGCGAAGCAAATGACGCATTAGACGGCATTAAAATCGACATCGATATTGATGGTGGTAGCGGTTTGCTTATTCACCTAGGTGGAACCAATGCCAACGCCGCCCTTAAAGGTGATGACGTAGTCGACTTCGGTTTGTCAGTGGCAGATGTTAAGTTAAACGGTTTATTGCTCGCTTCTGACATTCAGCTAGTGGGTGCGATCGGTCCTATCGATCTTAGCGTTAGCAATGCCGGTGCCATTGGTGTTAGTGCATTCTTCAAGGTAACTACTGGTAAAATGGATATCGATCTGTTGGGCATGGGCGTATCTAACCTTACTATTAATCAGAATTCTAACCCGTTCATGACTGCTAGCCCTTACGGCGCTAAAGTGAATGCTGTAGTTGGTGCTGGTGATATCTCTACTACTTATGCTGACGTAGATTCAAGCGATACACCATTTGGAGATTTGAGTGCTGTTGCCGCGCTTGATGGTAATGGTGCAAGTGGTGCAGCTGATGGGTTTATTTCTCAAGCGGAATGGGAAGCGGCCGGTATTACCGACCTAGCGGATGCGGATGCAGTTCTTACTGGTGCTAACCCTGCGCTGAGTGCCGGTGATATAATCGAGTCTACTCGTACGACTCTTGGTTACACTGGTTTTGATGACTACGCATGGGTTGCCATGGGTATCGAAGTCGGTACTGCTGATTATGTGACAACTGCCGGTCAGGCCGTTGCTGTTGATAGCTTGAACATTACTATCTCTAGCATGTCTATGGACATCACTATGGATCTAACCTTGGGTAAAGATGATTCTCTTCTTACTGGTACTAAGGTAGCTTCTAGCTTGGGTGCACTTTCTATCCAAGATCTAGACTTGTCAGGTACTACTCTTGCTATCTACGGTCACTAATTTGACCCAGTGTTTTAGCATATTTAGTTAAAGCATGAAAAAACCACCCTAGGGTGGTTTTTTTTTGCCTGTTAATTAGTGTGGTGCGTTGCAATAAATATAGCTCAGTACTTAGGGGCTCCTATAGCAAAGCCTGCTATAAAACAGTGGGGACTTTGATGAGTGGGCGGCGAGAAAAGTTTGATCTTTGGCTGTTAATTGGAGGAGAGCACCCAAAGCAATCTTCTTGTTGTGGGCTAATTTAGCAAGGACAGGGTCCGTGCTAAATTATGTATAAATTAAAAGGGCTAACGCGGTTTGTATGGGCGGGAAAGAGTATTTGCTATTACCAGAACTCAATGTCTTCTAGTGAGAAGTTATAAGTGGTTGTAAGTGCTTCTCTTAATTTGAAAAGCTTTTTAAGGAATGTATTGATAACATTGGTTTTATTGGGCTGGGTGGCAATATCGGAGTGTATGTCTTTCAGCGTTTCTATGTCTATTTTTGAGTTGGCATTGAACTGTAATATGGTTGCCAGGGCTTTCAATTCAGACCAGTGATATAGGTAGGAGCTGTTGTAAATCTCGCTTAATTCCCATTTGGGTGCAACCACAGCGATAATGTTAATGTGGTGGATCATTTTAGCTGCGATGGATGTTTCCCATGTGTCTAAGATGTCGTTTTTTATTTGGGATAACTCAATTTTCAGGCTGTCCGGGTCAAGCGACTTGTCGTAAACCTGGTAGTCTATTAATGCACGGCCCGCTAAAAAACCGGATTGAATATTACGGTGAAAACGGGTATCAAACAATGTGGCATCAGCGTCTCGAGTGGCGGCGTTATCTGAGAAGTAAAAATTATACTCACTGGTTAAATCAATGCTGTTATCGTTATTGGCATCAAAATAAGCCGTGCCTTTAAGTTGCGTGAGTTCAAGCAAGTTGGCATTTGTGGGAGAGCCAAAATAACCAAACGCCATATCCCACTGGTGCTGAAGATTGGTATAAGGGGTGGTTACGTCGCTATTGTTGCTCGCGGCAAGGCCATTTTCAAAATCTAAATGAATGCTTGCAGATTGCATGTAGCCAATGGAGCCCCTTAAAAAGGTAGTAATAAGTTGTTTGAAGTCCATAACGCTATAGTATTTGGTTGATAGGTCGGCCTCCCCCTCAGCGTTACTATCCACCGCCAGCCCTGCTATACCGGTAAACCAGGTTTGTATGAGGTAGTCGGGCATGTCACCTTGATCTTTATTCCCTGGGCTCCAGCCTACAAAAAGATCTTTCGAATTTTCTTGATGTATTAATGGTGTCCCCTTACCTGGCATAATATCTCTAAGGTTAATGCCCTTGGTAAGGTCATCAAATGAGGCTTGCAAGAGTGAATCGCCAGTTTCTAATTCAATACTTCTAATGGCGGTTTTGCCAGGTTCTTCTTCGTTTTCAGGGTCGTATTTATCGTAAATATTACTATTAACTAGACTGGTTACGTTCGTTTTTGTGCCGCCTTGATAAATCGCATTAAGTAAATCTAGTACAGCTTCTTTACCTGAGTTGTGGCCAACGTGTTGTAAATAATCCGAACCAATCAAGTATTCTAATTCTTTAATTAGCATCAGCCGGGTAGTGGCTTCTTTATAATCCACCGAGGATGGGGCTGAGGGGTCGGTAAGGCTGCTAAATTCATAAGTATCTGGCGCTTGGACACTAAACTCAGCTAAATCATCATTGCCGCAAGCGGCCAGTAATAACGGCAGTGTAAAGGGGGTGAGTCTTTTGAGAAATTTCATGTTTTTTTTGCTTCTTATTATTTGTAAATTCAAGCTGGCGTTTTTGTCATTATTGATGCGCATTATAACAAAAAACAGTCCTGTGAAATCAGTGAGACCTCACTTTGTTGGCTGGTTTTACAGCTTGCTTGGTAGATTGGTGTTTCTGTGAACCGCTAATGGTACGTGTGTTTTGTTTTTGCCGTCTTGGAGTTTATTTTTTGGACTCTAGTATCAGATGATACTAACCAGACACCCATCATAGTGGCCAAATGCACAAACACTAATGCACAAAACATCCTAACCAGAAACATCCTAACCAGACACCCATCATAGTCAGGGCCGCTAATCAAAAATCACTAACCAGACACCCATCATAGTGATACTAACCAGACACCCATCATAGTGGCTAAATGAAAATCATCGTCTAGGGTTAAATTATCATCATTTAACCTGGTTCCTTTTAATGCCAAAGCCTCGAAAGTCCCTAGTTGCGGTAGAAAGCACCCCTTATTACCACTGCGTTGCGCGGTGTGTTCGTCGGGCATTCTTGTGTGGGAAGGATTCACGAACAGGTGTTAGTTATGAACATCGTCGCGGATGGCTTGAAGATCGTTTGCTAGAGCTCCCCAGTGTTTTTGCCATTGATGTAGCGGCCTACGCCATCATGAGTAATCACTATCATGCTGTATTACATATCAATGTTAAGCGTGCAAAATCGTGGTCAGACCTTGAGGTGGTAGAGCGCTGGCACCAGCTATTTAGTGGCACTTTAATGTCCCAAAACTTCTTAAAAAATGGCAGCCTTTCAGCTGTTGAAATGCTGACTTTTCAAGAGGTAATTGATAAATGGCGTGCGCGCCTACAGGATATTAGCTGGTTTATGCGTGTCTTAAACGAAGCGGTAGCGCGCGATGCCAACCACGAAGATGAATGCACTGGGCGTTTTTGGGAGGGGCGTTTTAAGTCACAAGCATTGCTAGACGAGGCAGCATTATTAGCTTGTATGGCCTATGTAGATTTAAACCCCGTTCGCGCAAAAATGGCCAAAACACCCGAGAAATCAGCCCATACATCCATAAAAAAACGGTGTGAAAAGGCCAAAAAAAGTAATCGGCCTAACCATATAAATCAGCAAGAAAAAACACTGTTTCCATTTGTAGGTAACCCCCATCAAAATCAGCCGCAGGGTATTCAAATGCGATTGAGTGATTATATTGATTTAGTTGACTGTACCGGGCGTATTTTAAGGGATGATAAACGCGGTCATATAGATGCAAATGCTGAAAAAATTCTGCAGCGTTTAGACATAGATGAAGATAAGTGGCTAGAAATGGCTGGCGGTTTTGAGGGTTGCTTTAGCTCATTTGTGGGGCGAGAGAAAAACCTGCGCCATGTCTGTGAACAATTTAAATATCAGCGGCCGCCAGGTATTGCAACTTGCAAGCGTATGTTTCACTAAATATTCGATCTTAGATCTATCGTGTTTATCAAGTGTGTCTTGAGAGTTGCCCGCGCTTATTTATTTCTGTTTTCCCTCTGTTATTAACAAATCACACCATTGTTACCTATTGAAATAACAAAATTTTTTTATGGAGGCGAGCTTGTTCGATCCGGGCTCTGGTCTGCGGCCTTTTCCTACGATGGATGTCCATGCAGGCAAGCCACTATGATGGATGTCCAATTAGGAGAAGTAATGGTACTTAAGTTTTGTTTGATGTGAGAAAACCGCATATATCCTAGGCCTCTTTAAACCCTTTTATTCCTAAAGCCCCCATTTTCATCCACTTTCATTTCCTCTAACTAATCTAAAAGTACGCATAAGGATTAGCAGGAAGTAAGTGGCTATGAGATGGAATTTGTCTTTTCGCAGTGCCGTGTCCGTGGCGCTGTTCGCAAGCAGCAGTGTATATGGCCAAATGCAGGCCATGAACGAATATGAGTTGCAGCAAACCACCGCGCAATTAGAGTTTCCAGGCATTCCCATTCTCGAAGAGGCCGGCTTTAATATTACGGAGGCCGGGGTCGAGGTAGACCTGGATATTCAGGCCGATATCGATTCCATCACTTATTTTGATGATGACGGTGTAGGGCCAAATGGCCAAGCCGGCGCTCTTATCTTAAGCGGGGTGCATATTGGCAGTAGTTCCACCCCAATTACTCGTGAACAAGTCAGAAGTAACACGCCCTTTCAACCCGCCGATTTAGCGCAAATTCATGGTCTATTTATTCAGGCCGACCCACAAGCAGGCACCCTAATTACCATAGATAGGCTGGGTGACGACCAGGGCAATGGCATAGATGTCATAATAAATGATATTTATTTTGGTAAGGAACTGGAGGCCGGGGCAGGTTGGGGGCTACTGCTAGAAGACATAAGCAACTTTGTGAGTGATGACTACCTAACCGAGGTAAACAGCCTGTTCAACCTAAATTTGGCCAGCGTAGATGATGGCTTTAATACCCTTAATGGCAATTTCTACCCCTGGAAAATACGCATGATGCCCCTTGAGGGCGACACGGCTGATGGTTCAGGTTTCACCGATCTCACTAATGCCAATGGTGGTGGCCTTGAAGATATTATCTCTATCCCCGGCATTGGCGGCGGTAATACCTCTATGCGCATGGACATTCAATTTGTATTGCGCATGGAAAAACTGGCTATTTATAAAGGTGATTTTGAAATGGGCATTCAAGGCTTAATGGTATACCAAGGCATAGATACCACTGGCGATGGCATTGAAGATACCGTAGGTCCGGCCACCTTGGACAATTTCTTAATGGAAACCGTTGATCACAAGTTATCCACTGGCGAAACCGTACAGGCCCTGCACATGAACATAGATTTTCATGCTGATATTGCCATTAATAACTTTTACATTGGCAACCCCGAAACCGGCAGCATAGGGGCATTTCATATAAATGACCTGGATACCCATAATACCCAGCTGTGGATATATGCCCATTGAGCGATGTGCTGTCGCTTGAATCTCGGCAGGTTTGTGGCTATATTTGGCTTATATAGCCATAGGTTAGCCTGTTGGAGTCACCTCATGAATGTCAGTTTTACAGATAAGCAAAGTCGCTATATTGCCTCTCAGGTTGAGCAAGGGGACTTTCAGAATGCCAGCGAAGTGGTACGTGATGCTTTGCGTTTGCATGAAGTATATCGCCATCGTGTAATTGAAGAGCTAAGAGCGGAAGTGGCCAAAGGCTGGCAAGGGCCCGCTAGTACACGCAGTGTGGAGGATATTATCGCGGCCAAAACCGCAGAGCTTGTGCAAACTACTGATCAAACCTAATGGCAGACAAGTCATTGTCCTATGAATTATCGGCAAAAGCGGATGCCGATTTAGGTGCTATTTTCGATTACACCCTTGAATTATTTGGGCTTCAGCAAGCCAAAGATTATTTAACCGGGTTCAGTATTTTATTTTTAAGATTGGTAGAAAACCCCGAATTGGGGCGAATTCGGCCTGAAATTAGGGCTGAGTTACGCAGTATTATGCAGGGCAGTCACGTTGTATTTTATCGGGTTTTAGCCAGCGGTGGCCTTCGTATTGTACGTATCCTTCATGGCAGTCGCGATGTGAATGCGTATTTGAAGTAATTCGGAAATCCCCTAGTTATTACCCTTACTTTACTGAAGGTTTTTAAATGCCCCATGTAAACGTATAATGCGTCCAATATTGCCATTAGAAAACCCGCGAATCCTATGCAAACCCCTCAAACGCCGCTCTATGTACCACAAGCTGCTCCCCAGCTAAACAGCTATGCACCCTATCGTAGTGGTGTGAAGCCTGCGCCGTTTTTGCCCATGTCCCGTAAAGAGATGGCCAAATTGGGTTGGGATCAGTGTGATGTGATCATAGTGTGTGGTGATGCCTACGTAGATCACCCCAGTTTTGGCATGGCGGTAATTGGTCGAACCCTTGAGGCACAGGGCTTTCGAGTGGGTTTGATTTGTCAGCCAGATTGGACCGACCCCAACAGTTTTAAGGTACTGGGCGAGCCCAAGCTGTTTTTTGGGGTGTCGGCAGGCAACATGGACAGCCTTATTAACCGTTACACCGCCGACCGTCGTATTCGTCACGACGATGCCTACACCCCGGGTAACATAGGCGGTAAACGCCCCGATCGTGCAGTCACGGTTTATACCCAAAAACTGCGTGAAGCCTATAAAAAACAGGTGCCTATTATTGTTGGGGGCATAGAAGCCAGCTTGCGCCGTTTGTCCCATTACGATTATTGGCAGGACAGAATCCGTGGCTCTGTACTCCTTGATAGCACCGCCGACATGCTGTTTTACGGCAACGCCGAACGCGCCCTAATTGATGTGGCTCATCGCTTAGCGGCCGGTGAGAAAATCACCGAGATTCAAGATGTACGCGGCACCGCATTTTTGTGCAAAACTTTGCCAAAAATTGAAGGCTCAGAAGACGAAAAGCAGTGGACCGAGATCGATTCCACCGAACTTGATCAGCCAGGCCGCACTAAGGCCCATCTTAATCCGTACCAAATGATCGACGAGGAAGAAAAAAAGGCGCAGCTTGAATTAAAAGCTGACAACGCTTCCGTGGTGCAAATTGTGCCGCACTTACAGATGCGTAAGACCAATCCCAAGACCAGTTACATTCGCCTGCCATCATTAGAGCAAGTGAAAAATGATACGGCGTTATATGCACACATGGACCGGGTATTTCATAAAGAAACCAATCCGGGAAATGCGCGCCCGTTAGTACAGGCTCACGGTCGTAATGATATTTGGGTAAACCCGCCACCAATTCCATTAAGCACCAATGAGCTCGACAGTGTGTTTGAGCACAATTATCAACGAGTGCCACACCCATCCTATGGCAAGGCTAAAATTCCTGCCTACGAGATGATCCGTTTTAGTGTGAATATTATGCGTGGCTGTTTTGGCGGTTGTACTTTTTGTTCTATCACCGAGCACGAAGGGCGCATTATTCAAAGCCGTTCGGAAAAATCTATCCTCACCGAAATTGAAAATATTCGCGATAAAACCCCGGGTTTTACCGGCACTATCAGTGATTTGGGTGGCCCCACCGCCAACATGTATCGCCTAAATTGCAAAGACAAAAAGATTGAGGAAAACTGCCGCCGCCCCAGTTGTGTGTATCCAACTATATGCAGTAGTTTGAATACCGATCATAAACACACCACGGCTTTATATCGTAAGGCCCGTGATATTGAAGGGGTGAAGCACATCGCCATAGCCTCGGGTTTACGGTATGACCTGGCCATGGAAGATCCGGAATACGTGAAGGAATTGGTCACTCATCACGTGGGTGGTTATCTCAAAATTGCTCCCGAACACTCGGAAGAAGGGCCATTAAGCAAGATGATGAAGCCCGGCATGGACACCTACGAAAAATTCAAAAAGTTATTTGAAAAATACTCCAAGGCCGCCGGTAAAAAACAATATTTAATTCCGTATTTTATCAGTGCCCACCCGGGCAGTACCGATAAAGACATGTTGAATTTGGCGTTATGGTTAAAAGAAAATAGCTTTAAAATAGACCAGGTTCAGAATTTTTATCCGTCTCCCATGGCCACCGCCAGCACTATGTACGCCACTGGTCGCAACCCGTTGAAGCCGGTGAAAGCCAAGAACATCGACCCGGTATTCGCCGCCAAAAACAAAGAACAGCGTGCCTTGCACAAAGCATTTTTGCGATATCACGATCCGGAAAGTTGGCCCTTGTTGCGTAAGGCTTTAACTAAAATGGGCAAGTCTCATTTGATTGGTCGTGGTGCCGTGCACTTAGTGCCACCAGAAACCGGCCGTGAAAAAGACGCCCGCCGCGCCAACAAAAAGTTTGTGCCGAAAAACAACGCCGGCAACAAAAAATCATTTCACGCTAAAACCCAGCACACGGGTTTACCTAAAAACCCAACCAAAAAGAAAAAGCCCAGATAGGGCGGATTCGATCTTTTCTTTAACCCCCCCCCCCTAGGCACTAAGGTGCCAGGTGGTGGCGGGTATCTGTATCTTGGCATCTGTTCGCTATAATGCGTGGACTGCAAGCAGCTGCGGGTTAAATGTGTTTTAATTTGCACTTACCTTCATCTTTCTCGCACGACAAATTGTGCAACCTATTCAAGGAGTGCACATGTTAATTCGCATCATGGCGATTGCCATCATACTGCTATCCAGCCAGGCCAAGGCCAACCTGGAGATGGGCTTGGGCATGTCCATCTTAA
>MAAD01000268.1:0-3315 GCA_002162985.1 Bermanella sp. 47_1433_sub80_T6
TGCTCTAACAAACGAGTTTTACTGATGCGTCCTTCCAAACAGTTACGAATCACATCCGGCTGCTCGAAAATTTCTTTCATCATGAAGTGGCGGTATTCGCCTTTGTCAGCAGTGCCCATCTTGTGTGTAAACTGAGTTACATCATGAACCACTTCGGCGTTGTCTTTGTCCCACACATGCACATGATCTGTGGTGAGTTCGGCCACATCTCCTTCGTTTAAAAAGATGAAACGATCGGTAACTTGCAATAAAGCCAACTGGTCAGACGCAATAAAATGCTCACCGCTACCCACACCCACTACTAAGGGTGAACCCTGACGCGCGGCCACTAGAATGCCTGGGTGATCTGCACTGACCACACCTAGGGCATAGGCCCCTTCCAAACATTGAATGGTTTCTTTTACCGCATCGGTGAGGGATGAAATTTTTTGCAGGTTTTTATGCAGTAAATGTACGATCACTTCTGTGTCGGTTTGAGACTTAAATTCGTAGCCATCTTTTTGTAACTCACGACGCAACGGCTCGTGGTTTTCGATGATGCCGTTGTGGACAATCACCAGGCGCTCACCCGACATATGCGGGTGGGCATTTTCTTCAGAGGGTTTGCCGTGGGTGGCCCACCGAGTATGAGCAATACCCAAATTTCCGGAGAAAGGCTTTTCTTTGATGCCATTTTCTAGCTCAATCACCTTGCCCATACGACGACAGCGTTCAATTTGACCGGCGTCGTTTAACACGGCTAACCCAGCGCTATCGTAACCACGATATTCGAGACGACGCAGGCCTTCCAATAAAATTTCATTTACTTCGCGTTTGGCAATACCGCCAAGAATTCCGCACATTATTTTTATTTCCCTGACTTCTTTTACGCCGAATCTTTTCGGCGATTTATCTATTTGTAATACGAAATAGGCCTGGCTTCAAGCCTTGGTAGGACGCTGCCACTTTAAATTAACCTGTTTACCGCGGGCCACAGCCAGCTTGGCAGCTTCCACTTCTTTGGTAATGGTGGAGCCTGCCGCCACTGTGGCGTTTTCACCTACAATTACCGGGGCTACCAAAGAAGAGTTAGAACCGATAAAGGCGCCATCTTTAATTTCGGTTTTAAACTTATTCACGCCGTCGTAATTACAGGTAATGGTACCAGCACCTATGTTGACGTTTTTACCCACAGTGGCATCACCAATATAGCTTAGATGATTTACCTTGCTACCGGCACCAATCACGGACTTTTTCACTTCACAGAAGTTACCGACTTTGGCACCGTTTTCCAATACTGTTCCCGGACGTAATCGGGCGTAAGGGCCAATGTCGCAAGCTTCGCTTACCTGAGCACTATCAATATGACTAAAGGCCTTAATGACAGAACCGGCTGCCAACGATGAATTTTTAATGATGCAATTGGCTTCAATATGAACACCGTCACCCAATACCACTTCACCTTCTAAGATGACATTGGCATCAATCACCACATCGCGGCCTACACTAACACTGCCACGAATATCCAAACGAGCCGGGTCTAGTACCGTAACACCCTGAGTCATGAGTTCGTTCACCAAACGGGCCTGATACCAGCGCTCAAGTTCGGCCTGTTGGGCGCGATTGTTTACCCCGTAGGTTTCTTCAGCAAATTCTGGCTGCAGAGTCTCCACGGTTAGGCCCGAAGTCACTGCCATGGCAATCACGTCGGTTAAATAGTATTCACCCTGGGCGTTATCACTGGAAAGTTGTGGCAACCAGCTATGCAGGTTTTCGGTGGGCACCGCCATGATGCCGGTGTTCACTTCTTGAATGCTTAGCTCTTGTTGATTGGCGTCTTTTTGCTCAACAATGCTGGTCACTAATTGATTGTCATCCCGCTTGATACGGCCGTAACCTGTGGGGTTATCCATATTCACGGTTAACAGTGCCATAGTTTTGCTGGTAACCAAATCAATTAAGGCTTGCAGGGTATTGGCTTGAATAAGCGGAACATCGCCATAAAGAATTAAAGTCACGCCACTGGGGGCCAGGTTATCCAACGCCATTTTTACCGCGTGGCCCGTGCCTTTTTGCTCGGCCTGTAGAGCCCATTGAATATCGTTGTCGTCACAGAAATGGCTTTTAACCTTGTCGCTGCCATGGCCAACTACCACATGCAAGGCATTGGCTTTTACACTGCGGGCGCTGTCCAGTACATGAGCCAGCATAGACTTGCCAGCGATGGGGTGTAAAACCTTGGGAAGGTCGCTTTTCATGCGAGAACCCTGGCCCGCTGCCAGTACCACTACATCAATATTCATATAACCATCTTCCATAACAACCGGCGGGCTGTCCGTATTTGACTAAAAACGTCTCTATTTTCTGCCACTGTCACAGTTTTGCTGACAGTTTTCATAAAAGGTTGTCCAGTCTATTGTTTTTGATAGGATTAACAATCCACTTTGTCACAAATTAAATGACAACAAATGAATTTATCCGCATTGACCCATTTAGGCCTCACCGAACGTGAGATTGCCATTTACCAGTCTCTGTTAGAGCTAGGCCCCTCTTCTATTCGAGATTTGGCCGATAAAAGTTCGGTGAACCGTGGCAGTACCTACGAAACCCTAAAGGTGCTTGCCAGCAAGGGCATAGTGAATTATTTACCCAAGGGTAAACGCCGTGTATTTCAGGCGGAAAGCCCGGATAAACTATTGGATCTTGCCGAAGAAAAACGCCAGCACTTGGAACAAACCCTGTTAGAGCTTAAGACTGAGATTATTCCCGGTTTAAACCAGCTAAAACCCGAATTCAGCTCGGGCAACGTGCGATTTTATGAGGGGGATGATGGGGTTGAGACAGTGCTACGCGACATATTACAAAGTGTGGGCAAACAAGAAGATAAAATTTACTGTGTTATTTCCACCTCGGCCATTCGTGATCACCTGTACCGCCCCTTTCCCAATTTCACTAAATTAAGAGTACAAAAAGGCATCGCAGTAAAGGTATTGGCAATAGGCGAAGGGGGCGAAGACGCCCAGCTTGCCGAACGTAAATGGATGAAGGGTCAGGGGGATGCTTCTTATATAGCCATTTATTCATCTAAGGTGGCCATGATCAGCCTGGCTAAAAACAACTACCCGGTAGTGGTGGTAATCGACAGTAAGGCGATTTCGGGTACCCAGCAGATGATGTTTGATACCCTGTGGGGGGCTTTATAGCTTTAATCCCACCGCTGTAAAAGCGGTGGTCATTTTCAGCTAGAGCTTTCTAGCGATAAAAGCGCGACAAGGCTTCCATCACTTCCATGGCCAGCTTGGGCGATAGACTTTGATCTTTGGCTGGCCGCGCCGT
>MAAD01000268.1:3324-5042 GCA_002162985.1 Bermanella sp. 47_1433_sub80_T6
CGTTTGATCCAAAATTTCATAGTTGCCCGATTGATAGGTCACAATATGACGGTCTTTTTCTAAAATGGCATAGTTCACATAACTGCCCGCTATGGTCCAGGCATTGCGATCAACGTCCCATAGGTTATAACCCAGGCTATAATCTCGCACAGGCGTTTTTGCGTTAAAAATATCCTGTAACAGGGTAACGCTGATATCGCTGTGACTAGTGCGGTGTTGATAAGTTTGTGACTGCTTGCCTGGCCAATGAACCACGAGCGGCACATGTACTTGGGTAGGTGTGAAGTTGCTGCCATGGCCCCAATAATTCATCTTGTTATCATTAAACTCTTGCCCATGGTCACTAGTGACAATCACCACCGTGCTTTCTAATAGTCCCTTTTCCTCTAACTGAGCAAACACCCGCTTTAGCTGCATATCCACATGGTAAACGGCATTTTTATAAAGGTTAAAATATTTAGCACCATCAAATTCATTATTTAAAGACAAATGATCCACTCGGTTCCAGGAAGGCTGAAAAGGCTTAACACCGTCTTGAGGGACCGATGTGCCATGAATACCGTCATAAAACAGAAAACCAAAAAATGGCTTGTTGTCTTCACCGGATCTTTTATCGATGAAGCTTAGCCAGTTATCAGTAATATTTTCATCCAGTTGCCAAGGGGCATTCCCATCGGCTCGTAACTTAAGGTCTTTAACACTTGAAAACACCGTGCGATCAAATGCTGGCTGGGTAAGCGGAGCGGCAGCGTATATACCCAATTCATAATCGTGTTTTTGGAAGCTGTCCATTAACACAGGGGCCACCTTATTACTGGAAAAAGCATCCCAGTAAGTACCCGGCAAACCATAAAACAAATTGAACACCCCGGTGCGTGTGCTATTGCCACCACTCATGTGCTGGTCAAACACCTGTACGTTTTCACCTTTGGAAAACTCACTTAAAATCGGCATGACACTTGGGCTAAAGGTGTCGTAACGGGCAGAATCCAACACGATCAGTAAAACATTTTTGGGGGACTCATCTACCGAAGTAGTCACTGGTGAGTGGGGGTAATTCACCTGAGAGCCAGACTCATGGGTCATATTTTGTCGATTGGCGTGAATGCTTTTTTCATCCACCCAACCGCCATTTAACAGGGCTTTTTTAGCCGTGGCTGGTGAAAACATGGGCACATGCCTAACCAAAGACGTTACTTTTTGATCGTATTCCGCATCCGCCACCAAGTGTATTAAGTTGGAAACCAGTAAACACACAAAGAACAAGGCCAAGTAAGGGTATTTGAAGCGGGTAAAAACCGGCTCTTCAATGCTGGACCACAACTTTTTGTTCACAAACCAAAAGGCTAAGTAGGTCCCCACAAAACTTGAAATGGTAATTAACCAGGTAAACCAAGACACGGCAATGACGTCATCACCGGCCTGCCACAACATATCAAATATGAAACCCGTGATGTGAAAGCGATACTGCGCATAAACCAGTGTATCGCCAATTAATAGAATCGTGCCAAAAGTGGCTACAATCACCACAGTATGACGCAATACAAAGCCGGTAAAAGGCAGCAGTACGGCGATGGGGATAATGAGCAACAGGTAAACTAACAGGGTAATGAGACTGAAATGACTAAACAGGCCGGTAACCAGAAACACGCCCGCTCTTAATCCTTCCACTTCAGGCATGTATTCAATAAAGCGGGTGGCTACTAGGGTTAATAATA
>MAAD01000038.1 GCA_002162985.1 Bermanella sp. 47_1433_sub80_T6
CAAATCGACCAGCCTTGGAGAGCCAGGCGGGTTGAAGGTTAGAGCCTGATAAAATCAAGCCATCTATTTTGCGCGAGCAGGTGCTTAAATAAGACTGTGCGATAAATGACCCCATGCTATGGGCGAAGATAAAATAAGGGGTTTCCTGGCCGCAGATTTCGTCTCTAACGGTTTCCAGGTCTTTTAATACATTTGACCAGCTGGCTGTTTGGCCATAGCTGCCCACTTGAGTGGTGGCACTGTCACCGTGCCCCCTGTGATTATGAGCCACCACAGAGAAACCTGCTGCCACTAGTTGCCTGGCAAATGCGTCATAACGCTTGGCATGTTCGGCCATGCCGTGATTGATATGTATCCAGGCGCTGGGATTTTCATTTTCCCAGGTGAATGCTTGAATCTGATGGCCATCAACGCCCTGGATTATCTTTTCGATCATGTAGCTCCCCTTATTTTTTTACCTATATGTACCACACGGAATAAAATTTGAGTACATATTAACAAGACTTTTCCTGGCTATATGTTTCCATGGTCAAATATTCCCTTCAGAGTAGCCACACAGCGGCATTGGGGCTTTGCTGGAGTTTATAAAACTGGTAATCTGGCCCACTACAAAAAACTACTGTACATAATATATACAATAATAAGTACCCAAGTAGGCTTGCAATATTAAGTGGAGGCAATATGAACGATAATTTTTTTAGCGATCGATACCCTGAAGGTTTACCTGCAACGGTAGATGTTGATAAGTACCAGAACGTTGTTGAAGTATTCAACAAGAGTGTGAAAAAGTTTGCCGATCGTCCGGCATTTACTGCTCTGGGTAAAACCCTAACCTATGCCGATGTGGATCGTTTATCGGCTGACTTTGCAGCCTACCTGCAAAATGATACCAATTTACAAAAAGGCGACCGTATTGCGGTTCAGCTGCCTAACTTGCTGCAATATCCGGTTGTCGTGTTCGGCGCCATGCGTGCTGGCTTAATTGTGGTGAACACTAACCCACTTTACACCGAGCGTGAAATGGAGCACCAGTTTAACGACTCTGGTGCCAAGGCGCTGGTGGTATTGGCGCAAATGGCCGGTAAAGCCGATCGTGTTGTGCCCAAGACTCAAATTGAGCAAGTTATCGTGACCCAAGCCGGTGATTTCTGCAGTCCGCTAAAGCGTACCCTGGTAAACTTTGTTATCAAGAATGTACGCAAGGAAGTAGAGCCTTTTGTATTGCCTGGCCACAAAAAATTGCTGGATGTATTAAAGCAGGGTGCCAAATCTCAATACAGCGTATTGGATGTTACACCGGATGATATCTGTGTTTTACAATACACTGGCGGCACCACGGGTGTGGCCAAGGGTGCCATGTTAACCAACCGCAACCTAATCGCCAATATGTGTCAGGCGCATCCATTATTTGTTATGGGTTTAAATAAAGCGAGTGACAGTGAAGGCGCGAAAAATGTCGTGGCACCGCTACCGCTTTATCACATCTATGCATTCACCGTTAACTGCATGGTACTGATGGAAACCGGTAACCATAATATTTTAATCCCTAACCCTCGTGACCTGCCGGGTTTCGTGAAGGAATTGAAAAAGTGGGATTTCCATGGTTTCTTGGGTCTAAATACCTTGTTTGTGGGTCTTTGCAACAACGAAGAGTTTAAGAAGCTGGACTTCAGTTCTTTGCAGCTCACCATTTCCGGTGGCATGGCATTAACCAAAAATGGCGCTGACACCTGGAAGAGTGTAACCGGTTGTGAAGTGTCCGAAGGTTACGGCATGACAGAAACGTCGCCTATCGCCTCGTTTAATCCTCCAGGCCACGCCCAACTGGGCACCATTGGTCTACCTGTTCCTAATACTCTTTGTAAAGTCATCGATGACGATGGCAAGGATTTACCGTTAGGTGAAGCCGGTGAGTTGTGTGTTAAAGGCCCACAGGTAATGAAAGGCTACTGGCAGCGTCCTGAAGCCACCGCCGAAACCATCACAGAAGACGGTTGGTTAAAAACGGGTGATGTGGCCGTCATTCAAGAAAACGGCTATATGAAAATTGTAGACCGTAAAAAAGACATGATCATTGTGTCCGGTTTTAACGTGTACCCCAATGAGATTGAAGACGTGGTATCCAGCCACCCTGATATCGTTGAGTGTGCTGCGGTAGGTATACCCGATGATGTGGCGGGTGAAAAAGTTAAAGTCTTTGCGGTAAGTACTAACGCTCAATTAACTGCCAAAGACATCACCGACTTCTGTCGTGAACGCTTAACCGCTTATAAAGTGCCTAAGCTGGTTGAGTTCCGTGATGACTTACCAAAAACCAACGTAGGTAAAATTCTGCGTCGTGAGTTACGTGATGAAGAAACTGCCTAGTCATAAAGGCTAAACAGTTAAAATAACGCCCTCCTAGGAGGGCGTTTTGCGTTATGTACAGGATGTACGGCCGTTTTTTTGCTCCATGCAAAAACGGCATTCCCCACATCCATGTGGGTCGTATGTCACGCTAGCCAGGATACAATTGAGCGCAGATGTACAGGGTGTACTTTAATGCGTGACCCAAGTCATTGAATACCGATTCAGTGCATAAATACTATAACCAGCAGGGCTTGATACACAGTGACAGAACAGCTGAAACAACTTGAACAACTCATGCCTGCTTGTATGGTGCAAAAGCGCTTTGCCTTTGGGCGTAATATTTCAAAAATTAAGCAGCTGATTAAAGCTGGCAAGCCTTTTGATGACGCTATATTCAACTTATCCGAACAGGTGGTTAAGAATGTAGAGTTGTCTCAGGCCCGCCTGGAATCCACTCCTCACATTTCTTTTGATGACAGCTTGCCCATTAGTCAAAAGCGTGACGATATACGTCGCGCCATCGACGAAAATCAGGTGGTGGTTATTGCCGGTGAAACCGGTTCCGGCAAAACCACACAAATTCCCAAGATATGCCTGGAGTTGGGGCTTGCCCAATTCGGTTTGATTGCGCATACCCAGCCCAGACGTATTGCCGCCCGCTCGGTGGCACAGCGCATAAGTGAAGAGGTGCAGGTAGAGCTGGGAAATGAAATTGGTTACCAGATTCGTTTTTCGGATCACTCTAATGAGAGCACTCTGGTAAAACTCATGACCGATGGTATTTTATTAGCTGAAACTCAGCGCGATAAATTCCTCAATAAATACAGTGTCATTATCATTGATGAGGCTCACGAGCGCAGTTTAAATATCGACTTTTTAATGGGGTATTTAAAGCAGCTGTTGGAAAAACGCAAAGATTTAAAAGTCATTATTACCTCGGCTACCATCGACGTTGAGCG
>MAAD01000305.1 GCA_002162985.1 Bermanella sp. 47_1433_sub80_T6
ATTGCCAAGACTTGTTATAGTGCGGCAATCGTTTTTGACCTTAAGAAAAACAACAATATGTTTAAATATTTATTAGTAATTGGCGCATTTCTTATGGCTGCGCCATCTTGGGCGGAATATACCGGCAGTTTCACCGGTAATATGGGTACCGCCACTAAGTACATGCAGCGTGGTTTGAAGCAAAGTGACGCCGATATTGTGTTCCATGGTGGCGTGGATTATTCAGGTCCCATGGGGATCTACGCGGGTGCCTGGGGTTATACCGGCAGTATCGAAGACCTGGATACCAGTGAAGTGAATACCTATGCGGGTGCGGCTTACAGTTTTACCACGGTATCACTGGGCTTTGGGGTGATTCGCTACGAGCGTGGCGCCGACAGCGGTATTACCAGCAATACCGAATACAACCTTAACTTGTCATGGGATGCCTATCGTTTAAGCAGTTATCTGGACGATGAAAGCAAAAACCAATACCACGAGATAGGCGCTAACTATGCGCTTTGGGGTGATTCTGGTTTGGCCATTACTGCAGGTTTAGTGCAGCCGGATGCCAGCAAAGACGAGACTTGGAACTATTCCATCGGATTTGTGAAGGCCATGCCGTCTAATGTGGACTTTGAAGTGGTTCTGTCCCGTCATGATGACAAGGGCAATACCTTGATAATTGGCCTTAGCCAACAGTTTGGCTTATAGGCTCGTTTAACGTTTAACGTTTAAGGGGGAGTATTCACTCCTCCATCTTTATGGCCGCTAGGCCAATTTCGCACTACCACCCAGCAGTCTTATATCTCTACGCCACAGTTATTTCTGCAAATAGCCACGATTTAGCCTGTAATCTAATAGAGTAATTTAGGAAGTTGCTGGATTTGGTCGGGGAAATTCGATCAGGGGCAAAAGTTAGACAAGCTTCTCGCCTGCCTAACCTAGCGCCTAATGCGGGGGACCACTACCTTACTTAATTTTTGCCTAAGGTAAAAGAAAAAAACGCTGTAATTGGGTGCGGATATCGAGATATCGCAATAATTCAGTGCGTTTTGTGTGCGAAGTACTGCGCCACGAAGTTTTACGGCTGGGCGTGATTCATCCAATGTCTAAAGTCCGGCTCTGGCTTGCCATATGCCTTCGATCCGCTAGGTAACTGACTTGAGCGCCTCTTATGCTTTGGAACTCTTTATAATCCTATTTATATATAAATTAGATATAACCAAAAATCTGACAAGGCCCCTCCCCTGAACTATAAATTCTACGCAGCTTTTAAATACTCAGGGAATTAAGGAAAGGGAGTGTCATCCAATGCCAAGGTCTAAAAAAGCCACTGCGCCAGTCGCCAAACTTGATGCAAAAGGGTCCGTTAAGGAGCCCGATATGCAGTTTATAGGCAGTTCTGAGGAAGGAGTTTTGCGCTCCCTGGCCTCACGTAAAAAACTACGGGATAAAGTGGATACCGAAGTAGAGAAATTCCTCAATGCAGGCGGGGCTATTAACGAGATTGAACCCAATGTTATGGCCGACCCACCACGTAAACCCACTTCAAATTACGGCTCACGTCCTATTTAGCAGGGAACGAGTCTGGATGTGCCCTCAGACGGGCATATCAACAACCCCCGCTATTTTTAGTCAACAATCGACACAATGCCTTCGCTACCTTGCTTCCCCCAAGTCTTGGGAATATGGTGCTGGCTTCAAAAAAATAATAAATATAGAAGAGGCAAGGATGAGCCGCACTAAACTTGTACACGTAATTTGCCTAATGTTGCTGGCAACCGTCGGCCATGCTCAGCAGTTGCTGCTGGAAGGCAACCTGGACGGCTGGCAGGTTAAATCGAAGGTGGGGCAGACCCAATACCAACCTGTGGTGGATATGGAACAGGGCGTGGTGATTAGAGCCGTAAGCCAGGACAGTGCGTCGGGTTTACGCTACACAAAAAATATTAGCCTGGTGAAAACCCCGATTTTGCAGTGGCAATGGACCGCTCAACAATTGCCAGTAGTGCTGCAAGTGGGAGACGATGGTATCGAGCGAGCGGCAAAGTTTGATGAAACTACTGCTGGCGGAGATGATTTTGCATTGCGCGTGAGCGTAGGCCGTAAGCCTTTATTTGGAGCTGCCAAGGTGCTGCATTACGTTTGGTCAGCACAGCAGCCCATCGGCAGTCACTGGGCCTTAAACTCAAATAATCATGTACTGGTAATCAGTGGCGAGCAGCAAACCACTATGAAGTGGCAAACCCTCATGCGCCACGTGCAGCAAGATTGGTTAACGACGTTTGACGAAAAAATTGAAAGTCTGGATTTCGTAGAATTCATGACCGACAGCGAGTCGATTCACGGTCAAGCGATTGGTTATTACGGGGATATGCAAATGCTGGCGGGACGCAGTTTAGCCAGCGAATAATCGACAAGCTCCTAACCGTCGGTTAGGGGCCTGTTTGCTTTAAAGGATTTAGTCGAATTCGTATTCGATAATCGTGGCGGCGTATTGTGCGCTGCCACCAAACGTTTGCTCACGATCCACCTTGGCATCCACCACATACTGGCGCAGCTCTGGTGTGCAGATTTGGTAATCCAAGCGCCAGCCATCCTGATTGCGGCGCGCTGCCTCGGCATTAGGCCACCAGGTGTACTGGTTCTCGCCAAAGTTAGCTTCTCTGAAAGCATCGAAGAATTCCAGCGGACCGGTAATTTGATCCATGAAGGCCTGTTCTTCGGGCAGGAAGCCAGGTTGGTCCTTGTTGCCCTTCCAATCGCTTAAATCCACCGATTTATGGGCTACGGCAAAATGCCCGGCAAAGATAAATTCACGGCGCTTACGCTTGGTTTTTTTAAGGTGTTCGATAAATTCTTGCTGGAAGGCCAGTTTGTCTTCCAGGGTGTTGTGTTCGTCGATCTCGGGAAACAAGATGGAGCCAATGGACACTTCTTCGAAGTCGGCCTGAATGTAACGGCCGTAGCGGTCACACGATTCAAATGCCAGGCCGGTCATGATGGCTTTGGGCATGTCGCGGGTAAGAATAGCAACACCTGCGTAGTGGTCTGGCTCACCATCAAAGAAATAGGCGTTGTAATTGTCTGGGTACAATACCTTGTCGCTGAGCTGGTACTCTTTGGCTTTAAGGTTTTGCACACACACCACGTCGGCATCATGCTGGGCAACCCAGTCATAAAAGCCATTGGCAACGGCGTCTTCCAGGCCATCCACTTGTACGTTAATTACTTTCATACTTAAATTCCCTTTACTGCCAGTTGGTACGCGTCAAATTGTGGGTGAAATACCAACATGTAGAGGGTTCCTATTTCTTTGGGCGG
>MAAD01000292.1 GCA_002162985.1 Bermanella sp. 47_1433_sub80_T6
ACTTTTCCTATACAGCAGGCAATTATGTGAAGCTTAAAAATGAGCACTTGGCTGAACTATAACGAGTTCCCGTGTTCAATATCACAGTAACTGGTATCTTAGTCTGATTTAATTTAACTCATGCTTTGATATTGTTCACCTCGATGTAATCGACATTGTTCAGGGAATGAACCATGCAAAATAGTTTTATATTAATGCTGCTTT
This sequence comes from Bermanella sp. 47_1433_sub80_T6, assembly GCA_002162985.1. Taxonomy (GTDB): domain Bacteria; phylum Pseudomonadota; class Gammaproteobacteria; order Pseudomonadales; family Oceanobacteraceae; genus Bermanella. The sequence goes on from MAAD01000292.1 coordinate 205, forward strand.
TGGCTGTGCTATTAGTGCCCAGCCTACTGTATGCAAAACAGGCATTGCCACAATTGGCACTGGCTAAACATTTTAAAGACAGCCTCATGACGCACCCTTATTGGGTGAGTGAAAAACTGGATGGCATTCGTTGTTATTGGGATGGTGAACAGTTACAGACCCGCAGTGGTCGCACCATTTACGCGCCTACCTGGTTTTTAAAAAACTTTCCAACTAAAGCCATGGATGGTGAGTTGTGGATAAAACGCGGCGCCTACCAATTGCTTACTAAGATCGTATTAGATAAAACCCCTAACCAACAGATGTGGCGTCAGGTGACTTTCCAGGCATTTGATTTACCCCATAGCGAACAATCCTTTGAAGGTCGTCAGCAACAGCTAAAAACCCTTGTTTCAAATAGTACTGTGCCTCACCTGCAATGGGTTAAACAGCAGAAGATGACCAGTCTGCCGGCCATTAAAGCTCACCTGGAGCGTGTGTCACAAGGGGGTGGTGAAGGTTTAATGTTAAGGGCCCCTGCCAGTTTGTATGAGGCTGGTCGCAGCAATGAATTATTAAAAATGAAGCTGCGTCAGGATGCCGAGGCTACCGTCATTGCTTACCAAGCGGGGCGTGGCAAGTTTGAAAATATGATGGGCGCTATTTGGGTGGAGATGCCCAATGGCCAATTATTTAAGATAGGCACAGGCTTTAGCAATCAAGAGCGTAAAATTCCTCCTGCCATTGGCAGTGAAATTACTTACAGCTATCAGGGCTACACCGATAAAGGTTTGCCCCGATTTGCCAGTTATCTAAGGTCCAAGCAAAAAGATTAGAGGTCAAAGTGCCTCGTTAATATAGTGCCCACTCGATGCCGCTGGCCTTGGAGAGACAAGGCCAGTCTTGCCAAATAGTGGTGAGATTTCCCTGCTCCTGCTCAACATATTTCTTAAAACGAACGCTTTCATATTTGTGCTCGGCGCTCATCATTTTATTTACCGTTAGGTGTACCCGTTCATCCAATTGGTTTGCCAGTTCTTCTCCCACTAGCTGATGGGCCACTACATTGGCCAGCGTCATATCCCAGGGGATTAAGGGCAAACCCACCGCGCTAATGTAACGATCGTTTACCTCTTCAAATAATCTGTGTGCTAAATACGATTCATCCATTAAGGCCATTAAACCCATGTGATCGTTGGGCAGGGATGGGGGGGACAAAAAATATTCCTCGGCCACTTTTAAAAATGGAAACACGTGGTCTTCGATGCCAGACACTTGGGCGGCTTCTTTCAAGGCCTGTAAAAATTCGGGTACGTGTGAAATATATTGATGGGCAAACTTTTCCAAAGACTCCAGTTCACTGTCTTGCTGCAAACTTAAGTGGCTGGGCAGGGTTTTAACCGTGGATTGCAAATGGCGATGTAGCAGCTGAGTTTTGGTCTCGTGAATAATGGCATTATCAATGATGGAGCGTAGTGTGCTGACGCGCATGGGAATCTCCTGGAAATCATTACCCGTTAAAAGGTAATGTGGCTATTTTTATATTTATGGGTCTTCTAGTCTGTTGGTTAAATTACGCAAAATCCTCATTTCTCACAATCAAAAACCCGTGGTTTTTAGATGATAAAATCATAAAAAAAACACCATAATTCGATTTGATTTCTAGTGATGTGTTAACCCAGTAAGCCTAGTACAAAAACGGGAAAATGCTAATTTAAGAAGCCAAATAGTCACAAAATGTGGGCTAGTTAGCACTATGGGTTAGGGTTGCTGGCAATTTAAGCAGTTGCCACAGGGCGCGGCCTATCAAGAAGGCAAAGAAGGCGAACCAGAGCCCGTGAATGCTCCAATCCTGCAGCATATACTGCAGTGGCAAGAACAGGATAAACACCGCGAACAAGATGCTATTACGCATTTCCTTGGCGGCGGCCAGACCAATATAAATGCCATCTAGCCAGTAACAGGCAAAACCTGCCAAGGGCAAGAAGATTAACCAGTAGATGAGTTGGTCTAACAGTAACAGCACCTGAGTTTGGCTGGTTAACAGGGACAGTATACCGTCGTGAAATAGGGCCAGTATTAGTGTGAACAGCAGCGCACACATCAACGACCAGAAACCACTGATGGCGATTATCTTTTTAACCTTTAGTTTATCTCCGGCACCGTAGGCCTTGCCCACCATGGATTCGGAAGCTAGGGCAAAACCATCCAGGGCATTGCTAATAAATATGAGTAAATTAAACAGTATGGCATTGGCGCTTAGTAATGCTGCACTGTGCTGGGCACCCACACTCATGAAATACGCGAAGGTGAACAACAGAAAAAAGGTACGAATAAAAAGCTGAGCATTTAAATTTAAGAAACCATGAAAATGTGTTTTTAGAGTTTGTAAATTTTGCCATTTAAAAATGGCCGTACGCGCAAAATAAATGGCCCACAACATTTGAAATAGCTCGCTGATGTTACTGGCATAGGCCACTCCTGCACTGTTTAAATTTAGATGGTAAACAAACAGGTAATCCAGCAGACCATTTAATACATTGGTGCTCACCAATAACATCAGCGTAATCTTGGTTTTACCCAGGCCAATAAAGTAGCCCAACAGGGCGTAGTTAATTAATGTGACGGGGGCGAAGTAAAAACGAATCTGTAAATACTCTTCTGCCAGGGGGGATATATCATCCACTGCCGCGGTAAGTTCCAGCATGATGGAAATCAGTAAGGGGGAACCCAGCAATAGAATGAAGCCCAATAACGCAGCCAGTAAAAGTGCGCAGTGCAGTATGGCATTCTCATGAATATTGAAAGGTGTACGGGAAGAGCCAATGCTGTGTTTACCAGCATTTTGTGCGATAAGGGCGGTGGTGCCCATGCGTAAAAAAGCAAAGCTCCACAGCACAAAAACAAACAAGCTGGCCCCCATGGCCACCGCTGCTAAAAAACGGTTATCACTGAGATGTCCCAAGATGGCAGTGTCCACTAAACCCAATAACGGCAGTGAAATATTGCTCACCATGATAGGCAATGCCAGACGCCACAGAGTCTGGTGAATATCTTTTTGTTTAAGCCAGTGGGCAATCAATTAAAAAATCCGTATG
>MAAD01000093.1 GCA_002162985.1 Bermanella sp. 47_1433_sub80_T6
CTGGCCAGGGCCGCGGCTTCATGAATGGCATGCCCCTCGCTCACCCGAAACTTAATAAACTCCACCAGCAAGATGGAGTTGTTCACCACGATGCCGGCCAAAGAAACAAAACCCATCATGCTGGGCATAGTGATGGGCAGCCCCATCACCAGGTGGCCCAGTATCACGCCGATTAATGACAGGGGAATGGCGGTCATGACAATCACCGGCTCCAGGTAATTTTTAAACTGCAGGCTCAGTAAAAAATAAATGCCCAGTAAACTGAGTATGAAACCCTGTAAAATAGAGCCGCCGGTTTGTGCCGAATTTTTCACTTCGCCTTCAAAATTAAAATGCACCCCGGGAAATTGCGTTTGCAAGACAGGCAAAACCAATTGCTTAAAGTGCGCAAACACTTCCTGGGTATTGGCCAGTTGAGTATCTATGTCTCCATAAATAGTGACGGTTTTTTGCTGATTGATGCGATGAATGCGCGACCAGCTGCGCTGCTCTGAAACGTTAGCCACCACAGCTAAAGGAATTTGTGAGCCGTTACTCTCGTTCACTACCTTAAAGTCATCCAGATCTTGCAGGCTGTCTCGTGAGTCAGGGTGATACTTAACCACCACGTCCACCGCCTGATCTCCCAAGCGCACGTTACTGACTTTTACCCCAGAGAGCGCGGCCCTAAATTGTGATGCAATGTCACTGGCGTCTATGCCCAAACTGTACGCGCCGGGTTTTAAGGTGAGGCTGTATTCCGGTTTGCCTGGTCGTAAGTCCGACTGCAAGCCATACACCCCGGCGTAGCCTGCCAGTTTATTTTGCAGGGCCAGGCTGGCGCGATTAATTTGGGTTAAATCCTGCCCCGATAAACGAATCTCGATGGCACGGCCACTGGGGCCCAGGGTGGGCTCTTTAAACTGCACTTGAATAGCACTGGCCACTGGGCCCACCTGTTGTTGCCACAGGTTCATTAAATCAATTAAACGTATGTTGCGTTGTTGGGATGGGGTTAAATCCACGCTGATGGTGGCCAAGTGTGGGCCGTTCTCGAAGGCGTCTTTATTGCTGCCAAATTGGCTTTGAATATTTTTAATAAGAGCAACCTGTTCCTGCCCCTGGCTTAACAATTGCTCATCCACCTGTTTAATGGCCAGCTCCATACGAGCCACCAGAGCTTGTGTGTGTTGAATGGGGGTGCCCTGGGGCATGATGATTCGGGCTTGAATAATGTCTCCTTCAATGGAGGGAAAGGCTTGAAATTTCACCACCCCGGAGGCCAGCAGGCTAATGCTAAATATGAAAATGAAGATGGCCAAACCAAAACTGGCATAACGATACACCACCGCCACCTTGGCCACGGCGTATACCTTGAGTCGCAGCTTTTCAAATAGCTGCTCAAAACGGTCTTTAAATGCATTGATGTGTTTAAAACGTGAAGGCTTATCTGAACTGTTGGCCAGGTGGTGCGGCAGGATTAAAAAAGCCTCAATTAAACTAACGCTGATCACAGAAATTAACACGATGGGCAGCACTCGTAATATTTGCCCCATGTCTCCTTCGATGAAAACCAGGCTGCCAAATACCAAAACGGTGGTAATGAAGCTGGACAATACCCCGCGTTTTACTTTTTCTACCCCGTGCCAAACCGCTTCATGAACACTCTCGCCTTTTTGCCGGGCCTTTTGAATGTGAGTGGCAATGCTCTCCGACAACACAATGGCATCATCCATTAATATGCCCAGGGCAATGAGCATGGCCACCATGGAAATCATGTTAATACTGATGCCCACCCAGGTCATCACCATGAAGCTGGCCATGAAGGAAATGGGCAACCCCATGGCCACCCAAAAACTGTATTTCAAACTAAAAAACAACCACATGGCCAGAAATACCAGCACTAACCCTTGCGCACCGTTGTTGAGTAACAAGTCCAATCTGTCCTGGGCAATGCTCACCATGTCTTGAGTTAGGGTGAGGTTAACACCCCTGGGCAACATTGGCTGAGTGTGTTCAATAAACTGCTGCACCGCCTGCTTGATTTTAATACCGTCATCTTGGGTATTTTTTTTAATGGTTAATAACGCGGCCGACTGACCGTTAAACCAAATTTGTTGATCCTGATTTTCAAAGTCCAGTTGAATATGGGCAATTTCTCCCAAGGTTAATTCGCTGCCACCTTCATTTCGAATGATCACCAGCTGTGCTAATTGTTGCGGAGTACGACGCAAATCACTGACTCGAATGGCGTAATTTTTATCCAGGGTTTGAATGTCGCCCGCCGGACTATCGGTATTTTGGCGCGAAATAATTTGTGCAATTTGGCTGATGCTGATGTTGTGCATCTGTAGCCGCTCGGCGCTCACATTAATGTTAATCACCGCCTGGGAAAAACCCTTAATGTCTACCAAATTAATGAGCGGGTTAAGTAATAACTGGTCCTTTAGCTGTTGTGCAAAACGTTGTAAATGATCATTGCTCATGGGGCCGGTGAGAGCCATAGAGATAACACTTGAGGTGAGGCCTGCTTCACTGACGGTGGGCGTTTCGGCGTCGTCGGGAAAATCCTGAACCTGTTCAACCCGGTCTTTTATATCCGATAAAAACTGCACCATATCGCCACTTTCTTTCATCTTTAGGGTCATGGTGGCCAAACTATTACGGGCGTCACAGCGTTTCTCGGATAAAAAACGAATGCCATCTGTGCCGTCTTCCAGAGGCAGGCATATTCCTTCTTCCACATCACTGGCACTGGCTCCGGGGTAGGCCACTTTTACAGTGACTTCAAAGCGTTCAACGTGGGGAAAGGTTTCACGGTTTAAGGTGGGCAATGCCACCCAACCCATGAGCAATAAAATCATCATGAATATATTGCCGGCGGTGGGGTGCTCAATAAAATATCGTATCATTTCTCATCTCCCGTTTTGAGCGTCAAAATGAACAGGAATATATTGCCATTGGAAAATAGGGTGCTCTATAAAATAACGAATCATGACTTACTCCCCGTTTTGAACAGGGGAAGCTGGCACGGGCAATAACAACATGCCTTCTACCGCAGGAATAATATCGCTGAGCACCAGTTTTTTGCTGGTGGGGAAATCTTGCAAGATGGAATGGTCTCCCTGACTAAAGGCCACCTTGGCCGGTTCAATCACTAAGCGGTTTTGATCATCCATTAAGTAGAGCTTGCCCTGGTGAATAGCACTGCGCGGAATTTTTATGGCCTGAAAGCTAAGCCCGGTAATTTCCACTCGCAAAAACATGCCCTTAAATAGGGGGGGGCGAATGCCCAATA
>MAAD01000334.1:0-2253 GCA_002162985.1 Bermanella sp. 47_1433_sub80_T6
AATTTGGCCTTGGATTTACCAAATGCCATGGGGCCACGACCACCGCCACCGCCACCTTGCATCTGGCGCATGAAAAACATAAATACCGCGATAATCACTAGAATAGGGAAAGAGGCCACTAACAGCTGAGTCCAAATGCTCTGCTGCTCCTGTTTTTTCCCCTTAACCTCAACTTTATGGTTAAACAGGTCGTCCATTAACTTGGGGTCATGGATGGGGCGCACGGTCTCAAAAGTTTGACCGTTATTATATTCACCCTCGATGTCAGGGCCTGAGATGCTAACTTTTTTAACATCTCCCTGCCTTACCAACTCAACAAACTGAGAGTAGGCAATTTCCTGGCTGGATACTGGAGAATCGAGCTTCTGAAAAACAGTGAGCAACACTGCAGCAATGATGAGCCATAATATTAAATTCTTTGCCATGTCTACCGCGTCCAACCCCTAAAATCTGTTTAATTACCAAGTACTTCCAACAGTACTACACATTTGTATATTTAGTCACGAACCGCTCTAGGCGAGCTATCAATTAATGATAGCACGCTCAAAGTAGCCCTAACGGCCCTCTATAGGCCAAATTCTGCACCCTGTTATGAGCTTCCCTTGAAACCCTTACCTAGCAGGTAAACTTCACGGGAACGAGCCCGTGATGAATCAGGTTTACGGGTAATGACTTTTTGAAAGTTATTACGCAAAGCCTGCAGGTATTCGTCAAAACCTTCACCCTGGAAGACCTTGGCCACAAAATTGCCACCCGGCTTTAAAATTTGCAGCCCTAAATCCAGGGCCAACTCCACCAGGTACATGGCTGCCGGCTGATCCACCGCACTCATTCCACTCATATTGGGGGCCATATCTGAAATTACAAGGTCTGCCAGTTCACCATTCATGGCTTGCAGAATGGATTCATAGACACTCTCTTCGGTGAAGTCGCCTTTTATGAAGGTTACATCGGCCAACGCGTCCATCTCTAAGATGTCCGACGCCACCACTCGACCTTTATCACCCACCAGGCGCGCCGCCACTTGGGACCAGCCTCCCGGGGCACTGCCCAAATCAACCACTGTCATTCCCGGCTTGATGAGTTTGTCTTTTTCCTGCATTTCCAACAGTTTATAGCTGGCACGGCTGCGATAACCGTCTTGTTTAGATTGTTTTACAAAACGATCGTCAAAATGCTCTTTAAGCCAAGCTTTGCTGGTTTTTGATTGGGCCATGGTAAGTGTTACTGCAAAAGGAGGTATGCCTGTTATAATACTAAAATTCGACCCAAAGGTCGTACTTACATTCGATTTAGACACTTCACTTGAGAAACTCGTAGTAATGGCGCTATCACCAGACCGTAAAAAAGCCCTAAGAACCATAGGCCACAAGCTTAATCCCGTTGTGATCGTGGCCGGTAATGGCCTTAACGAGAACGTCTTGATTGAGATTAATCGTGCTCTGGAAGACCATGAGCTCATTAAAGTGAAATACTCAGTGGGGGATCGAGAGCTAAAACAAGAGCTTATCGAACTAACCCTGAAAAGCTGTCGCGCCACCCTAGTACAGGGTATTGGTAATATCGCCCTGCTATACAGAGCGGCGAAAGAGCCCGATCCTAAAAAATCGAATTTATTGCGTTAATCGATTTAAAAACAAAAAGGCTCCCTAGGGAGCCTTTTTTATTGCCTCAATACTCGTCTTGATCCTCTGTTTCTGCCTCTTCCATTAATTTAAGCTCCACATCCAGTAAGTACCCCTGGCTAAAAGCCGAGTTTACCCGGCGGTTATTGGAAGGCCCGCCCGACACAACTCCTCGCCCTGGCCTATTTTTGGAGAGGGTTTTCAAGTACTTTTTGCGCTCTGACTGCCAGCCACAGGCCTGCCAATTGGCAAGCGGGGCTTTAAATACTTGTTTTTGATTTTCATTGTCGGAGAAGCTGGCACCCAGCCAGGCCATCAAAGGGGCCTCATCCGTAGCGTTGAGCACCAACCAAAATTTACGGGTCATGCCAGGCGCTATTTCAATATTATTACCGGTAAAATAATTATTACTGGTGGAACGCGCGGTTTCCCTAGCGTTTATGTTACTGGATATCTCTTTGGCACTGGAGTTTATCCCTGATCCTAACGCCAGAGCCGCCCCGGCATTACGAGTACTTTTACTATCAGAGGTCATGAGCCCCAACCCTATGACCGATACTGCGAGGCTCGCCAACCCAGAATTATATTCACTGCGCGCCCTGCGACGCCTTTCGGAGTCGGCCCAATT
>MAAD01000334.1:2366-3130 GCA_002162985.1 Bermanella sp. 47_1433_sub80_T6
GTAATCACTGCAGGCTCGCTGATTGAAACGAGCACTGATTTGCAGAGGGGACACGGCGCCGTTTGCGGGGTCAAACTGGGCATAAGAGCCCAGGTGGTTTGAGGCACAACCTCCTAACAGGAGCACCGTGAACAAGAGGAGTGTGATGGTTTTTTTCATAATAATCCTTTGTGAATGAGTTAATAAACTGCATGTCCTAGAATTAGTATGAGTACTATGTAGAAAAAATAAGTAACAAGATGTATCAGCTTTTAATGCTTCATTGCCGGGACTTTAGTCACGCAGCCCTGACAACAAAACAAATCCAAATTATTCGCTACATCACGAACCAATAGCCGCCCACATATCCCTTAAACGAAAGAAATTTGAACCCAGTAAAAACCCTGGTTTACGCAACAGGGTTCCACCCGGAAAACTGTGATGTTTTACCTTACTCCAAACATCATAACGCTCACTCTTGCCCATGATTTTTTCAGCCATCACCCGGCCCGCAATATGGGTGGGCACCACCCCGTAACCAGAGAAACCCTGCATATAAAAAACATTTTCGGTGTATTCACCTAGATGGGGCATGCGATTAACCGCTAAATCGATATGCCCTCCCCAGGCATAATCAATTTTTACATCCGCCAGCTGCGGAAACACTTTTAACATGTCTATTTGCATGGCCTTTTTTATACTCTTGGGGCTTGCGCCACTGTAAATAGTTTTACCACCAAACAGTAAACGGTTATCGGCAGACAAACGATAATAATCCAATATAT
>MAAD01000334.1:3208-5382 GCA_002162985.1 Bermanella sp. 47_1433_sub80_T6
CAAAGGTACTGGCTGGCATGATTTTCTTTTCCAAGGCAGGTGCCACATTACCAAGATAACAGTTACCGGCCAGTACCACTTGCTTGGCTTTTACCTTGCCGTACTGCGTAAAAACAGTAGGTTCATCACCGCCTGATATTTTTACCACTGGGCTGTTTTCAAATATTTCCACTCCCAGGCTACTGGCCGCACGAGCCTCACCCAAGACAAAATTAAGTGGGTGAAAATGCCCCTTGCCCATGTCGTACATGCCACCCACATAGGCATCACTGTCTATGTGTTGCTTCATATCCTGCTGGTTTACCATTTGGATTTCATGGGGGTAAGACCACTTATTCATATCCGTGGCGTAGTGGTCTAAATCTCTCATGTGACTTGGATTCATGGCCGCCAGGAAAAAACCTTTTTTAATATCGGCATTAATACTGTATTTACTGGCACGCTCATAGATAATTTGTTTGCCCTCTTCACTGAGGTTTGCAAACATATTGGCCGCATCCAGTCCCCATGATTTTTCCATCTCATCGTAGCCAGTTTTCCAGCCGCCTAAAATTTGCCCACCATTACGCCCGGAGGCGGCCCAGCCCACTCTTACCGCTTCTACCACTACCACCTTAAAACCGTTTTCGGCCAGTTCGATGGCGGTGGACAACCCAGAAAAACCGGCGCCCACAATACAAACATCCGCCTCAACATCTGTGCTCAGCTGTGGGTAACTGGTGGTATCATTGGCACTCTCGGCATAATACGAATCCACATGCTGGCCATTGGTTTCTTGAAAAACTTTCATACATAACTCCAAAATTCAGGAATACAGCGCCCACTAGCCTAATAATAAATAGCACAGAGAGGCGCATCGATAAAAACGAACGCAATAGAAATATAAAAAGAGAGGAGTTATTACCAGAAAGTAGAGAACATGATGGTCCACAGGGTGGCCGTCATGAAGGCATAGGCTTTGGCGCCCACGAAGCTTACGCAGGCAGAGCCTTGTAAACATTTATTAATAAATTGAATAAGCAAGGGGTTAACTCACCTAGTTGAAAAGAGGTATTAATCTAGCACTTACCTGGCTTGCTTCCAAGTATGGAATACCCACAATAATAGCCAGCCAGAGTAATCAGTTAGCGGTCCATCAAGCCCAGGGATACTATGCCCACTACCACAATGACACCACCCACCAGCTGCAATTCATTTAATAACTGCCCCAGCAGCGCATAAGCTAAAAATAATGCCGCCACAGGCTCACTGTTGAGCATGGGGGAGTTGCTGGCCATATCAAGCCGAGGAGCCAGTACAAATAACAGGGTAAAAGCGATGCCATACATCACCGCCAAACCGCCCAAGCCTAGCCAGCCAACACTGGATTGAGGTAAATCTAGCCCCCCAGGAACCACCTCAGACAAGCCGATAATGCCCATGATGATGATCACCACCAACATGGTATAACTGCTGCGTACCGAACCGGCAACGGGGGCCAAGTGATACTGAGTCAACCACATGGTAATGGTTAGAAAAACCGCCGACAGACTGGCAAGCACAACACCCAACAGAGCATCTTTATTTACAGCCTGCTCATTAAACGCCGAGCGAAGATCCAGTACCATTACCAAGCCAAATAGAATGGTCATTAATAATATAAAGGTTTTTATATTGGGCTGGCGTTTACCTAATATCCAACTGGCAAGAATAAACATCATAGGCCAGGTATTGACCAGCAAAAGTGCCATGGCTACAGGGATACGGGTAATGGCAGAATACAAACACAAACTTTGCAGGGCGATTAATACCCCCACCGCAATTTGAAATTTCACTAACGGTTTGGGAACTTTAAAGGCTGCCCTGCCTATGATTGCAATCAGCAACATAATAATTAGCGAGGCTGATGAACGCGCCAGAACCGCCAACAGCAAGCCGGTGCCATCATCAAATGCAAAGCGTGCGGCAATGTGATTGCCGGCAAAAAGTGTGGCGCACAGCACAAGGATGAAAATGGCCAAAGGCCTGGGCAAAAGGTTATGCTGTGTTGGCATATAAAAACTGTTCCTGCATTTTTAAAATACTGTCCGTCCCTGGACATACCTTAAAAAATTGCTCCTGCATTTTTAAGATACTGTCCGTCCCTGGACATACCTTAAAAAATTGCTCCTGCATTTTTAAGATACTGTCCGTCC
>MAAD01000257.1 GCA_002162985.1 Bermanella sp. 47_1433_sub80_T6
GGCGTGTAGATACCCAGAATAATGACAAGATAAATGTGGCCTATAGTAGCTGGTTAGCCAGCACCGGGGTGCGTTACCAGTTTAAACCCAAGATGTGGGCCTCCCTGGCTTTGACCCAAAGTGTAGGGCGTAAATTTAATTTAGATGACAGTGATTCATCACAGGAAGTGGATGTGGATAACAGTGGGGCGATTATGTTCTCCATTGGTTTTCATCCCTAGCTATTATAAATACCCGTTATAAAATGCGTGCATGCCACTCAATCGAATTCGTTTAAGGAAAAAACAATGACCCCCAAGACACTGTTGAAATTATCTTGTGCCAGCATGGCTTTTTTAACGCTTATGGCGTGCAGTAAAGAAGAGGTGGCAAACCAGGTGACAGAAGCGCCGTTAAAACCTGTGCGCACCATGACAGTAAGTTTAGGCAGTGTATCGGAAAAGTCATTTACCGGCGTAGTAGATGCAGTTAAGACAGCGGAGCTGGGTTTTCGTGTGAGTGGTGAATTAACCTCGGTGAAAAGTAAAGAGGGCGACTTTGTTGAGAAAGGGCAGGTATTAGCCACTCTGGATCAAACCGATTTTAAAATTGCCCTGGATGCCAATCAGGCCGAGTTTGATCGTGCCAGTGCCGAATTTAAACGGGCGCAAAGTCTTATTACACAGGGCGCTATCAGTACTGCAGATTTTGAAAAGTTAAAAGCACAAAAGAGTAACGCCACCGCACAACTGAACAGCGCCAAGCAAAACCTAAAATACACAGTATTAAAAGCACCCTTTAAAGGGGTGATTGCTAAACAGTACTTGTCCAACTTTGAAAAAATTTCTTCTTCCATGAGTTTTGCGATTATTCAGGATATTTCTGCCTTTGAAGTCAAAATAAATATTCCCGAAAGTGTAATGATTAAGTTAAAGCGTGATGAAGAAGATCGTCCCGTATATGCGGTGTTTGACGGCAATCAAGACAAACATTATCCATTAGCGTTTAAAGAAGTGTCTACTCGCGCCGACGAAAAAACCCAAACCTACGCGGTTAAGTTTGTCATGGATGAACCTAAAGATATTAACCTGTTGCCGGGCATGAGTGCGCGAGTCTATGCCGAGCTTAATATTCACGATAAATCCATTAAAGAAATTTTTGTACCGGCACATTCTGTATTAGAAGACAGTCAGGGCCGATTTGTTTATGTGGTAAATGATGCCTCTGAAACCCAGGGTGAAATTGAACGTCGCGCTGTGGTAGTGGGTGAATTAAACGAAAATGGCATTCTGATTTTGCAAGGACTGGATGTGGGCGACCGTGTGGTGACCGCCGGCATGAGTAAAATGTCGCCGGGCCTAATGGTTCGCTTAATGGCTGAAGGATAAATATTAATGAATATAACGCGTTTAGCCATTCAAAATAATCGTACTACCCTGGTATTTTTAGCCGTGCTAATTTTACTGGGGATTCAGGCATTTAATGAAATCCCCCGTGCTTATGACCCTGGTTTTATTATTCGTTCTGCTCAGGTAATTACCTACTTTCCCGGCGGTAGCCCGCAACGGGTGGAAAAACTAATATCAGACAAAATTGAAAAAGTGGTGCAAGAAATTCCCGAGCTGGATTTTGTAAAAAGTGAATCCCGAACCGGTATCAGCATAGTGACGGTGAACATCAAAGAAAGTTATTCCAATATGCGGCCCATCTGGGACAACCTCAGACGTAAGGTGGATAAGATCAAGGGTGACTTACCAGACGGTGCCATAGGCCCCAACGTCAACGATGAATTTGGGGATGTATTCGGGGTGGTCATGACCATCACAGGGGAAGGCTACAGCTATAGCGAACTAAAAGAGGTAGCCGATGCGGCTCGTGACGAATTATTACGTATCTCCGAGGTGGCCAAGGTAGAAATTCACGGCACTCAGGATGAACGAGTATATGTGGAATACAACGACGCACGTTTGTCCGAGCTAAATTTATCACCCTTGCAGTTGAGCCAAATTCTGGCCCAGCAAAATGTAGTGATGCCAGGTGGTTCGGTACGAGTGGGTAAAGAGCGTATTGAGCTTGAGCCTTCCGGTAACTTTGAATCCATCGAAGATATTCGTCGCGCCACCATCTTGTTACCTGGCTCCAGTGATGTGATTTACCTGGAAGACATTGCCCAAGTTAAACGCTCGTACAAAGACCCTAAAAGCAGCCTAGTGCGCAGCTCTGGCGTGCCTGCCTTGGCGGTGGCAGTTAGCATGCGTGAAGGGGGTAACAATATAGAGATGGGTCGCCAAGTACTGGCCACCATTAATCGCTTTGAAGCTCAGCTGCCCATCGGTGTTGAATTTGAAATGCTCAACTTTTCTCCCAAGGAAGTGGAAGACAAGGTCAACGATTTTATCAACAACCTAGTGCAAGCCATCGCGGTAGTAGCGGCAGTGATGTTGTTCAGTCTGGGCCTGCGCACCGGTTTAGTGGTGTCTACTTTGATTCCGGCCAGCATGATTGCCACTATCTTTGTGATGAATTATTTCAACATAGGACTGGATCAAATTTCCTTGGCGGCGTTGATCATTGCTTTGGGCATGTTGGTGGATAACGGTATTGTTATGTCGGAAAGCATCATGGTGGAGATGAATGAAGGCAAGAGCCCCATGGACGCCGCTATCACCTCGGCCAATGAATTAAAAATTCCTTTGTTAACCTCATCACTCACCACCTCGGCGGCCTTTTTACCGATTTATTTAGCCGAGTCGGCCATGGGTGAATATACCGCGGCCTTGTTTCAGGTGGTGACCATAACCCTGCTGTGTTCCTGGATATTAAGCCTTACTATGATTCCCATGATGTGCATGCTGATTTTGAAAGTTAAAAAAAGCAAAGCAAATACCAATGAATTTGAAAAAGGGTTTTATCCGTATTATCGACGATTCCTAGTGTTGTTACTAAAGAACCGTACTATCACTGTGGTAAGTGTCATCATATTGTTTTTTGGCAGCCTGCAGGCATTGAAGCTGGTACCCAGCATTTTCTTTCCACCTTCAGATCGACCGTTTTTTAAACTGGATATAGAGTTACCTATTGGTACCGCCATAGAGCAAACCGATTGGGTAGTGAAAGACGTGGAGCAATACCTGCAAACCCTTAAGGTGAGCGATGACAATGCCGAGGGCATTCGTAGCTGGATAACCTACATAGGTTCAGGCGGCGCCCGTTATTTGCTGACCCACAGCCCTAAACCAGCCAGTCCCG
>MAAD01000244.1 GCA_002162985.1 Bermanella sp. 47_1433_sub80_T6
GTCCGTTACCGAAAAAAGCACAGGTTCAGGATTACACTCAGAGTGAAGTTCGTTTGGAGAAGGGCCAGGAGATGGGTCGCTTCAAGTTGGGCTCCACCGTTGTATTATGTTTCCCTGAGGATAGTGTGAAATTTTTAGAAGAGATAAAAGCCGAGTCGCCGTTGATGATGGGTCAGGCTTTAGCTGCCAAGGTATAGTATTTCCCCTCCGGCCTGCAGGGTATTCACTCTGCGGGCCACGCTTGCCTTCGGCAGACAAAGTCCCACAGAATGAATACCCTGTAGACCTAGAATTATTCAGCAGGCTTAGACGTACTTATTACTGTACGAGGCTGCTTGCAGGCGATAATTAATCGCAGCCCACAATGATTTTGCCAAAAGATCGCCTGCCAGCAGCCTCCTACAAAAGAAAATTACCCCCGCACCTCAACTTCATCCAGGCTATTCACAATCTGCTGGAAACTGGCAAAACGCCCTTCACTAATGGCCCCTTCTTTTAGCGCCTTCTTAATGGCACAGCCAGGTTCGGCCAAGTGTTTGCAATCGCGAAACTTACAGTAACCAATGAATTCTTTAAATTCTTTAAAACCTTCCAATACTTGTGATTCATCCATGTGCCACAAACCAAACTCTCGAATGCCAGGGCTGTCGATCAAATCGCCGCCGCTGGGAAAATGAAACAAGGTAGCGGTGGTGGTGGTATGGCGTCCGGTTTTACTTTGTGCTCGTAAGCCACCCACGCGAATGTCTTCGTCGGGCAGCAAGGTGGATATTATGTGGGACTTGCCCACGCCACTTTGACCTACAAATACGCTGATGCGGTCTATTAATAATACTTTTAATTCTTCCAAACCGCCGTCAGTGATGGCGCTGGTTTGAATGAAGCGGTAACCAATTTTTTGATAATCGCTAATTAGCAGTTCAAAGTGAGCCTTATTGTCGTCGTTGAGCAAGTCTATTTTGTTTAAACACAATACCGGCTCAATGCCGCTGATTTCCGCCGCTACCAGGTAGCGATCGATGAGGCCTCGGTGGGCATGAGGTTCGGGGGCTACCACAATCACCATGTAATCTATGTTGGCAGCCACGCTCTTTAATTCACCGTGCATATTGGGGCGTTGCAACTCGGATTGGCGCTCATGTTTGGCTACCACGACCCCTTGGTCGTTATTGCCCAAGCGCCAGGCCACCTGATCACCTGTGACCAGTCCGCCCAGGTTAGCGCGCATATAACAGCGTTTTTGTTCGCCATTTGTGTCTTCCACTAATACCTGGGTGCCAAAATGCGAAATCACCTGGCCATTTTGCTCAGGGCCCAGCTCGCCGCCTTCCAGGTCATCGTGGATCTTGTCTTCTTTTTTGTTGGCGCGTTCGGTGCGTTCTTGCTGAATCTTGCTAATTCGCCACGCTTGACGCTTATTAAGCTTTCGTTTTGCCATATGTATTAGAATTGTGTTCAAATTGGGCTTAACTGAATTATATAGAGATTTGCCCCGCAAAGTAGAGATCGGGGTAAAAAGGGCCGTATCATGGAAAAAAAGCACAATCTCATCTGGATTGACCTGGAAATGACGGGCCTGGAGCCTGCCACCGACGTGGTCATCGAGATTGCCACCATCATCACCGATGGCGATTTAAACATCCTGGCCGAAGGCCCGGTGCTGGCTATTCATCAGCCAGACAGCCTCATCGACAATATGGATGAATGGAATACTAAGACCCACGGTAACTCAGGTTTAGTACAGCGAGTGAAAGACAGCAAGATAGACGAAGCCGAGGCCACTCGCCAAACTATCGAATTTTTAAAGCAGTATGTGGGCAAGGGTGTGAGCCCCATGTGTGGCAACAGCGTGCACCAGGATCGTCGTTTCACCGTGAAATACATGACCGAGTTGGATGACTATTTTCACTACCGCAACATAGATGTGAGCACGCTAAAAGAGTTGGCGCGCCGCTGGGCCCCCGAGAAGTTGAAGGGTTTAACCAAGAAAGGTAGTCATAAGGCGTTAGATGATATTCGTGAGAGTATCGAAGAGATGCAGTTTTATCGTAAAAATATTATGAGCATCTAATGGTGAGTGTGGCAGGTGCGCAATGCACCTGTTAAATATCTTTTACAGTAGCAAGTCTTTTTCGATAGCCACAAAGCTGCCGGCACTGCGAATTAAAGAATTAGCCGTTAGAAACTCCACACCATAAACTCGAGTATCCACGTTATATTTTTGTGAGATCTTTTTCAGCAGCATATCAAAGTCACCATCACCCGATAACAACACTACTAGATCAGCACTCTCGGCAGCTTCCATGATGTCGATGGTGATGCCCACATCCCAATCCCCTTTGGCGCTGCCGTCACGACGCTGAATATAGGGTTTAAGTTTTACATTAAAACCGATATTACGTAGTGCATCCTGAAACTTAATTTGGCTGTCTATACCGCGGTCAATGGCGTAAGCATTGGCACATACTATGATGCCCTGTTGTTTTAGGATGTCCCATAATTTTTTATAATTAAATGGGCGCTTGTACATCTCGCGGGTGGTGTAATAAATATTTTGCACGTCCACAAAGATGGCAATTTTTTTCATTTAGAACTCTTCCCTAATAAGGCAACTTCCTGTGGGGTTAATGCTCGATATTCACCTTCGTGTAAATTTGCGTCCAGCACAACATCACCAATACTATGCCTGTGTAATTTCACCACGCGATTGCCCAGCGCCGCGAACATGCGTTTTACCTGGTGGTAGCGTCCTTCACTGATGGTCAGAATCACTTCGGTGTCATTTATTCGTTCAAGCGTGCCAGGTTTAGTAGGGTGCAATTCATCCCTTAACATCATGCCTTTTTTAACCTGTTGTTCGGCATCTTCAATTAACGGCTCGCTTAACCACACGCGGTAGCTTTTATTTTGGTGATGTTTTGGGGAGGTGATGGCGTGGGACCATTGACCGTCATCACTTATCAATACTAACCCTGTGGTATCAATGTCCAGGCGTCCCACTGTGTGTAATTTGTCGAGGTTGATTTCACGGCTTAATAATTCAAATACCACGGCATGTTCATTATCGCTGTTGGCACAAATGTAACCCTCGGGTTTGTGCAGCATAAAATATCTGGGGCCAATTTTATCCGTGAGGGATTGGCCGTTTAGTAGCACCACGTCAGTTAGCTCGTTAATCTTTAAAGAGCTGGATTTAATCACTTTTTCATTCACCCGCACGCGCCC
>MAAD01000261.1:0-11817 GCA_002162985.1 Bermanella sp. 47_1433_sub80_T6
TTTGTGGATTTGGTGTGGGTGTTTATTTTTGCGTTTTTTTACCTTTGGTAGGTTTAATTTATAGGCTTGTCTATTAAAAGGCTTTTCTAAACTGCCTGCTCAGAGCTCCAGCTGTTCAGTTTGAGGTCGCCGTAGACCCATCCGTGGGGGCTTAGCTTAGGCATCCATGCCAAAGATATCCTCAAACTAAACAGCTGGAGCTCTAATCAAAATTTTCTAAACTGCTGACAGTATTTTGTTTAATAGATGCCCGCTAGAGCTAAATTTAAACTCAGAGGTGGGTTTATTACCCTTAAGGTGTTTGAGACATGGATGTCGAATCAAGCCCCCATGGAAGGGTTAATGGCGTCCTTAAGGGTAATGAATCCACTTCTGAGTTGGCAGCTTATGAATCGCCATCTGGATCACTGAGTACACAGGAGGAAGATTTAATGATGAATACTCAAAATAATAGTCCTGGGATAGCCCAAGGACAACAACACCCCATTGGCCTGTATTTAAAAATCTGGGGGCTGCTGTTTGTATTAAGTACCCTATCCTATCTGGTGGACTTTTTAGGATTTGAAGGCTACTTACGCTGGTTTTTAATTATTATGTTTATGCTGATGAAAGCAGGTCTCATCATGAGTATTTTTATGCACTTGTATTGGGAGCGACTGGCCTTGGTTTACACTATCTTAATGCCGCCTTTAGCAATACTGGTATTGGTGGCATTAATGTCAGCGGAAGCCGATTATATATTTTTAATTCGCGGCGCTTTCTTTAGTCCTTAACTGGCCTTCCATGGCGCAATTGAAAATACAGTCTATTAAGGCTATTTTTAAGGGAATTCTTTCCTAAATTCATGCCAGTTGCATTGCAGTTGCAGCAGCCAATCAGGAGTGGCGCCGCCGGTGCCTGCTGGTGTGAGTTTAGGGTGATCCTGTAACACGTCATCCAATACAGATTCTTGATGGGATTCAATATCCACAAAAAAGACATGTTTGCCTTTATGCAAATCCCCTTCGAAGCGTATGAATTTAACGTTACGGGTCTGAAAACCCAGAAAGCTGCCTTCCCAGGTACAGAAACCAAATAACACGATAGCCAGCAATATAAAGGGTGCCCAGCCTACGGTATCGGGCAAACGGGTTAATGACACCACCATTAATACCAACGCCGCAACGCCTGCTCCCACCACAGCGCCCACTTCGGTGGAATGCACTATGTCTTGTTTCATTATGGATGGCACCGCATGTAAATGTTCGTGTCGTTGTACATCAGCATCGTCATCACTTAATACATGAATTTGAGTGATGTTTACGTCGTGGGCTTCCAATTCCTCTTCAATTTTTTCCAGGTCGTTTAGGTTGTCGCTTACATAATAATGTCTGGAATAATGCCGCATGGGGACTGCCCTCCGTAATTCGAAACCCCGGATCAGACTTGGTTAGCGTGTCAGGCAGCTGTATTTATTTTTCATCATAAATAGGCCCCTCACGCTATATGCATTATAGCAGTCAAATTATTGAGGCATGGGTTATGACCCTTAAAGCCCCTTGTTTAATGTCATTTAAGGCAAGTAAATGGTGGTTTATATGGATCTATTATTAACTAATATTTAGAAATAGAATTTAGATATATAAAAGAGAGCCCAAGGCTGTTTTAAACAGTCGGCACGAATGGCATGACTGAAATTTGCGAGTAACGGAAGGATACTATAATTTGAGGGAAGTTAAAAAAAGCGAGCTTCACATCCATGCAAGGCTCGCTCGAACACACACGTTAAACTGTAATGTTATAAGAAGTTATAAAAACAATTCGCGGGCTTCACTTGGACTTGCAACGTCTCGGCCAGCGTTTTTAGCGACCTGCGCCAAGGCTTCAATCAACTGGCCATTACTGGTGGCACGTTCGCCCCCTGGCAAGTAGAAAGTATCTTCCAGACCGGTACGCAAGTTACCACCCAGTTCTGCCGTCTTCTTGTGTACGGCCCAAATTTCTTCACGACCGATAACCGTGGTTTGCCAATGGCTGTTAGGCTTAAGATATTTCACCACCACTTCAAGCAAGTCCGGATCGGCTGGCATGCCGGAATTCACACCCATTACCAGGTTGTAATCCAAACGGTCCCACATGCCCACTTCCTGAAACATGCCTACGGAGCGCACGATACCCACGTCAAAACATTCAAACTCAGGGCGACAGTTTTCTTCTTTTAATACCTGCAACAATTCATCAATTTTTTCCACGGTGTTTTGGAACAACATAGGAGGCCAGGCCCAAGTACCGTTAGAACGGGTTTTTAAATAGTTTAATGAACCCGCATTACAGGCGGCAATTTCAGGTTTGCCACGACGAATGCAGTCGATAGGGCCAGATTGATCACGGCCAATGGTGCCTGTGGTGTAATTCATAATCACGCCTGGGCAAGCGGCACGAATGGCTTCGCTCATTTCAAAGGCGACTTCCGGCTCCCAGCTAGGCAGATGACCCTTGCCTTCTTCTTGCTGGCGAAAGTGAATATGCATGCAGCTGGCGCCGGCGTCGTAGGCTTCTTTCGCGGAAGCGGCCATTTGTTTCGCGGTAACCGGTACTGGGTGTTGCTTTGGATTGGTCAGTACGCCGGTGAGGGCACAAGTGATAACGGCTTTTTGTGACATATTCATTCCCCTAAACTGGATATCATTGGTGATGAGGCTTACCTTAGCGCACCAATCAAAACCAAGCAATCGCTTGTTTTGTTAAAATTGACCATTCAATCACCACAAATGACAACAAACCCAATAAAATCAAAGTCTTAAAGGGCAATATTTTCCATAGGCCCTGTTCACGGCTTTCATAATCAAAGATAATTGACATAAAGATTAATAAATATTTACAATTAATCGATAGTATTTTTAAGTTTGATAAATATAAACCCCCTCTGCTATCGTTTAATGACAACAATAACGGCAATCAGCGCGGCACTCTCCATGGCAAAATTACTTTGGTCTCCATCCTCCACCCGTATTCAGCAAAGCAACATGCAAACGTTAATGGATTTCATTGCCAAGGATGGGCACCAGATCGGCAACTACCAAGAGCTCTATGACTTCTCGGTACGTTTACCCAAACTATTCTGGAATTATGTGTGGGAGTTTGGCTCTTTTGTGCAGCATCAGCCCCATACCAGTGTGCTGGAAGATGGCCACAAGATGCCCGGTGCTAAGTGGTTTCCCGGCGCTAAATTAAACTTCGCGCAAAATTTAATGAAGTTTCGCGATGACTCCACCGCCATCGTGTCTTACAACGAATACGGCAAACAGCAGCAACTGAGTTACGCCCAACTGTTTAATAAAGTGGCTCGCCTGAGTCACTGGTTTAAGCAACAGGGCATTCAACCCGGTGACAAGATCGTGGGTTTTATGCCCAACGTGCCCGAGACCATCGTGAGTATGTTAGCGGCCACTAGCCTGGGCGCCATCTGGTCGAGTTGTTCACCTGATTTTGGTTTGCAAGGGGTGCTGGATCGCTTTGGGCAAATTGAAGCCAAAATTCTCATCACCACCGACGGCTATTTTTATGGGGGCAAGACCCTCAACAGCCTGGAGAAACTCAATCAAATATTGCCTCAGCTAAAAACCCTGGAGCAGCTGGTGGTGGTGCCTTATGTGAACCCGGATTTAACCCAAGCAGCACTGGACGGACAATTAAAAGGTGTTCCTGCTCTCAATAAAACCTTCTTTGATGACTGTTTAAACAACACGGCAGTGGACATAGATTTTGCCGCCCTGCCATTCGATCACCCGCTTTATATCTTGTATAGCTCGGGCACCACCGGGGCGCCAAAGTGCATCGTGCACAGTGCCGGCGGCACCTTGTTACAGCACTACAAAGAGCTGGCCTTTCATACCGATGTAAAACCAGACGATGTTTTATTTTATTACACCACCTGTGGCTGGATGATGTGGAACTGGATGGTGTCCACCTTAATGACAGGGGCCACCCTAGTAATCTTTGACGGCTCCCCCTTCACGCCCGGACCCGACGTTTTATGGAAAATGGCTCAGCAAGAAAAGGTGAGCATCTTTGGCTGCAGCGCCAAGTACATCAGTCATTTAGAAAAGGTAAATTATCTGCCGGGTAAGGAATTTGATTTAGCCCCTTTAAAAACTGTACTGTCCACCGGTTCACCCTTGAGCAACGACAGCTTCGAGTTTGTGTACCGTGATATTAAACAGGATGTGTGTTTAAGCTCCATTGCGGGCGGCACGGATATTATTTCCACCTTTACGCTGGGCTGCCCTATCTTGCCTGTATACCAGGGAGAATTGCAGTGCATTGGCCTGGGCATGGCGGTGAATATTTATGATGAACAGGGGGAACCCATCAACCCTGAAAGTGGCGAGCGCGGTGAACTGGTATGCACCGCCCCCTTCCCTTCCATGCCCATCGGTTTTTATCAGGATGAGGGAGATAAAAAATATTTAAGCAGTTATTTTGAACGCTTTGATAATATTTGGGCACAAGGGGATTATGCCCAGTTCATTGCTCATCCAGTAAAATTTGACGACAGCGAAGACATTAAAAGTACCAGCAACAAAGACTTTAAGAACAGCCAAAAAAATCAGCAGTATTTAAGTATGGTGATTCACGGGCGCAGCGATGCCATCTTAAACCCAGGTGGTGTGCGCATTGGCACCAGCGAAATTTATCGCCAGGTGGACAAGATAAATGCGGTGATGGAAAGTGTGGCCGTGGGACAACAGTGGCCCAAGGACAGTGGCGATGAACGGGTTATTTTGTTTGTGACATTGCGCGAAGGCAAGTCGTTAGATGACGAGCTGGTTCGCGAAATCAAACAGACCATACGCGTTAACACGACACCTAGGCATGTACCGGCTTTAATATTAGCGGTGAAGGATATTCCCCGCACCTTGTCTGGAAAAATTGTTGAAGTGGCGGTGCGTGAGGTGATTCATAACCGGGCGGTGAAAAACACCGACTCATTAAAAAACCCCGAGGCGCTGGAGTATTTTATGAACTTGCCTGAATTAGCCTAAGAGATGATCGCGCACGGGGTGCACTCGTACGAGGCCACCCCGTGGCCGACTTTTATTATCTGCTTATGCTGGTCGCGCACGGGGTGCACTCGTACGACCAGGCTTTAGTTTTCGAGAATGCCTGGGATTATAAGGTCTCTTGTTACAACTCAGGGGGATACCTGTCCTGGTGTTGATGATTAACAATACTGGTACTCACGGTAATGCCCCGGTCCAGGTATGACGTTACCGCCTTACCATAGTCATCTTCCAGTATTTTATATTCTTTAATGAGGCCATTGTAAATCTGCAAGGCCTTGGCCGCCGACTGTTTGTTATTTTCATTTAAGCTATCGAATGCCAATGCTAACTTGGGCTCCGACTCCAGCTCGCTCACCAAGCGGTATTTTTCCTGGGCAAAGATCACCTGAATATTATTTAAATAGTCTTTTTTTATGTGCTTCCAAATGGTGTTAATCACTTCATAACGGGCCACGATGGATTCGGCTAAAAACGCTTCTTTTAATGCCTGGCGATTTGATTGTTTATCAAACACATCCAGCGCCTCGATGGGGTAATTGCCTGCCCCGTTAAAATGATCGATGAGGGTATCCGCCAGCACGTCCACCACTTCAATATTATAGTGGGTTCGAATATGAGCACGCTGAATGGCCACATCTTTTAAAACCCCTTTTTTATGTTCATCAAATACCACCTCTTTACGTAGGCCAGCGGGCCTAGAGATTAAAAAGGAATTGGCCACATGTATGTACACCACGACCTGGGCCTGCTGTTTATTTAACACCATGTTCAAATTTAGGGTGGCAAGGGTTAGGGTTTCTTCCGGCAGGCGTAAATCAGGGGCGTCTATGTCAAAATAAATGTTTTTGTGAGCCGGGGTTAATTCATAGGGGCTGGCAATCATGTAGTCGTATTGAATTTCTTCATAGCTGGGGGTGGGTAATTGGCTACAGGCCGACACCAGCAAGCCAGCTATAATCAAGCCTGCATTACGCATTAATCCGCCAGCCATTCTATTAGCTTTTCTTCTAACGCCAAAATGTCGATGGGCTTGGCTAAATAATCATCCATGCCCGCATCCAAACATTTATCACGATCCCCCTTCATGGCATTGGCGGTCATGGCAATAATGGGCATGGCATGATTAAAAATATTGTGATGGCCGCCACGTATTTGCCGGGTGCATTCGTAACCATCCATGACTGGCATTTGGCAATCCATTAAGACCGCATCATAGTGTTGTAAATCCCCCGCCATCACCAACATCTCTATGGCCACCTGACCATTTTCGGCTACCTCCACGTGATAACCCAAATCCTCCAGAATACTTAACGCTACCTCCTGATTAATGATGTTGTCCTCCACCAATAACAAACGGGGTAAATTGTCTGCCCCATTGGCGGGTTTTTGGTTATCCAGCCCGCGCAGGGTTTCCAAATGGTGATGGGTGACCAGTGGTTCTGCCTGCTCTAACGCATCCCCCCCTTCAAGGGCAATCATCAAGGCATCATGTACATCATCGGGCACCACTGGCTTAGTGAGATAGGCGGCAAAGCCCATTTCGGCAAAGTGCTTGGCTTCACCCCGTTCACTTTTTGAAGTCATCATAATTAGCGCCACGCCATCCCATTTTTCTTCGTGACGAATTTGCCGCCCAAGTTGCTCTCCGTCCATGAAGGGCATCTGCATATCCAGAATAACCGCATCAAATGGCGGATGTTTATGCATAATTTGCAGCGCCTCACGCCCCCCCATGGTTTCACTCACCACCGCCCCCCAGCTTTGCAATAATTCGCTGAGCACCAGCAAGTTGGTTTCATTGTCATCCACCAGTAATACGTATTTATTACGTAAATTAATCTGTGGAATAACCTGCATAGTACGGGTGCCTTTTTGCAAGCTGGCTGTAAATTCAAAACTGCTGCCATTGCCCATTTCGCTGAATACACTGATGGAGCCATCCATTAATTCACACAATTGTTTGCAAATAGCCAAACCCAAACCCGAACCACCGTACAGCCGAGTGGTGGAGGTATCCACCTGGGAAAAAGACTCGAATAACGTCACCTGTTTGGATTTGGGAATGCCTATGCCTGTGTCGCTCACACAGGCAAACAGCACAAGGCCCATTTCCCCTGCATCCTTCACCGCCACTTTTATTAATACTTCGCCGTCTTCTGTAAATTTAATGGCGTTGGAAACCAGGTTAGTGAGTATTTGTCGAATTCTGCCCGGGTCGCCTTTTACCCAGCTGTATTCAATGTCATTAATATCCAGAATTAATTCCAGCCCCTTGTTGTGAACCAGGTGCGCCATGGTGACCGTAAATTCACTGAGCAGGCTGCGCAGGTCAAATTCAATTTCTTCCAGATCCAGTTTGCCCGCTTCTATTTTTGAAAAGTCTAAAATGTCATTAATCAATATCAACAAGCTGTCGGCACTGGACTTGGCCACCTGCACATAATGCAGCTGCTGGTTATTCAATTCACCGCGCATTAAAATATTCAACATGCCCAACACACCGTTCATGGGGGTGCGAATTTCATGACTCATGTTGGCCAAGAAATGAGTCTTGGCCACACTGGCCTGCTGAGCCTCCACCAGCAATGTTTCCAGGTGATCATTGGCGCTTACCAATTGTTTGCTGCGTTTATTGTATTGTTTCGCCAAGGCCCCCAGCTCACCTTTGTTAATGCCGGTGATTAATCCATCGTTGGGGTGGCCCTTAAGCTGGTAATACATGGATTTCAATGGCGCCAGCAAGATCCGATAGAGGTAAATAAAGCCAATGAGTAGCCCCACCCCAATCACATATACAAAGCTCATTAATACCGCTTGTTTAATGCCTTCACTGCTGGCGCTCACCACACTGATAGGGGTGACCGTCACCACCTTCCAATAGGTATTGGGTACATGAAATACATTGATGAGTACCGGTTGTTTAAGAATGGGGTCGTTGACCATTTCCATTTCTTTAATAAAGGTATTGCCCAGGCTTTTATGTTTAAACGGGTCGGCAATGACGCTGATGATGCGGTGGGCTTCCTTAAGTTCTATTTGGTAACTGCTGCCGGCAATTTCCTTGGCTTTTTTAATAAGGTTTGCATTGAGTTTACTGATGTTCTCCAACTCACTGAGGGAGGCGATGATATTGGGAATAAACTCGATGTTTTTGGCCACCTCAGCAATGTTCAAATATTCCACTATTTGATTTTGTTCTTCATCCAAATGCGTACGTTTGCTGATGGCGTCATCGGGAAAGGATAAAAAGGTGCCATTTCTGTCCAAGGCATAGGCATAACCCTTAAACTTTTTAGCTTCGTCCGCCAGTAATTCGGTTAACCCCTCCAGTTTAATGTCGACGGTGGCCACCCCGTAGAATTGGTCCCCCCTGTACATGGGGGCGGTGGCGGTGACCATTGCCTGAAACGAATAAGGGTCCATGTATGAACGGGACCAATACACATTTTGCTTGGCCACGTAGCGCCCGGGCACGTACCACTCCTCATGGTGATAGCCGTTACCTTGAGGCAGGTTATAGTCGTTAAAAAATTGCAGTTGGTTGCTGCGGTCACGGCCCCAAAAGAAACTGCTCCGCTGTTGCCCCTTGTTAAACAAATAGGGCTCGGGCCAAACCCCGCCCCCTGCGATAAAGTGCTCGGTACCCAGATAGTCTAATTGGCGCTTAATGACCTTTTTGTAAATGGCGGCATCGTTGGGCAACGCCTCGGCACTGTTGGCCATGCTGGTTACCAAGGATGCGGTGAGGGCCAGACGCTCGCTGAGCACTGCCACGATGGATTCACCGGTTTCCCGCACCTGTTGCTTGGCCACGCTTAATAACAAGGGTTTGCCATGGTTTTCCATGACCCACAGGAAGGCCCCCATCATAAATGACAGCATGATGGTAAATAACAGAGGAATCTTAAATGCCAAGGAGCCAAAAAAAGAACTTCCTGTTCGCACTAACGTTTTGTCCATGGTCTCCCGGGTGTCACTATGGCTATTAGAGGCACCTGAATTTGCCCTAGGCACCCTCTATAACTGTAGTGCAAACTGGCAAAGTTGCTGACCCAACCGCTCAGCCAAACTGCCTATTTTTCAGCCAGATTTCCAAGTAATCGCCCTTCCCTATTATTGGCTTTTAACAAGTCATTTGGTCTAACACCTTGGCATTACAACAAAGCGCCAAAAAATTGGCCAATTTCAACCAAGTATTCCCCACATCGCTTATTTATACTGATTTTTCAAACAACAATAACAAAAGGTGCAGGATGGATATTCAAATTAGGCTGGATGATGCCGGCGCGGTTGAGACCGTGAGTGGTGGCGAAGAGATGAACATGGAACTGTCCATGGGGCTGGCAGTGGAATGCCTGGAGCTGAACAGCAACAGCGTCTATTTGGTATGCCTAGTGGATGGAAAACTGCAAGCAAAACCGGCATAAATTTCCCGCCCCTAAACAGCCAAGCTGAATTTAGGGGCCCTAAGCACGATACTCTTTCCTCGACTTTTATGGCCATCACGGGCCGCTAAATCTATTCGAAAAAAAACTTAAAAATCAAGCCTACCTTTTTTATTTTTCATCATTACAATGCGCGGCCCTTTTGCTGTTTTGGCACTGCTGCTCGATCTTTTTGAGTGCCAATTGTTTTACATAGGTTACGTTGCATGCTTGTTTTTACTATTACCAATAATATCACCGAAGACGTTTGGGTGGGCACTTGTAAAGACAGCAGCGATGAACGCTTTGAGCAATTTCAAGAGGCCATGGCGCTGGGGATTAAGTCGCAATTTTACAAAGACCTGCGCGACTTTAGTGTACAAAATTTCACCGTTGAAGATTTTGCGGTGGCCGAAGACCGCGAAGAACTGAAGGACCTGTTTGCCGAGGCCATGGAAACCTACAACGGTCGCACTCTGGTAGGCATCAAGACCTCACTGGGCAAAACCAGCATCGCCACTATGGCCCCGTTAAAATCCAGTGTAAAGATTCCCAAGCGCCCGGTATCCTCCGCCGCCCTTGCCATCAGTAAAGCGGCCAGCACTAAGCCTAGGCGCACCCCTACCAAGGCCGTGAACGAGAAAGTTTCCAGCGGGCGCACCGGTAACGCCGCTAAAGAAAGGATGATCAAGGAAAAGCTGGCCGATGAAAAGGCCCAGCGCGCGCAGTTG
This sequence comes from Bermanella sp. 47_1433_sub80_T6, assembly GCA_002162985.1. Classification (GTDB taxonomy): domain Bacteria; phylum Pseudomonadota; class Gammaproteobacteria; order Pseudomonadales; family Oceanobacteraceae; genus Bermanella. Next base: position 10,201 of record MAAD01000261.1, read on the forward strand.
AAAAGCCGCCAGGTGATGGACCAGGCCGATGAAATGGCGGCCATCATGGCCCGCCTGGACTCTCGAGGATCTACTGCCGGTAAAAAGCGCTAATTCTGAGTTCGTTTGAAACGGTGCATTGATGATGGTTAGGCTGGATTCCAGATACTTGATCTGTAATCGGCCACGGGGTGCCCTGGGCAATTGCTCCATGCATCGCCTAAAGCGCCTACTGTTGGTGCCCTCATAAGAGCCATCCATGGCTCGATCGTACGAGGGCAGCCCCTGCCCGATGCCTCCCAAGTGTTCGTCTTGAATTTAACCCCTTTCACAGCCAAATTGGCCGCCATAGAACCCTATTTACTGGCAACACATCTTTGATTTTCCTCAAGCAAAGTTTGTAAAAAAATACATTTGTTATACAGTTTCATTATAAGCAACCCAACTTTGGACCCCTATGAAACACTCCCTACTGATTAAAACCCTGTTTGCCGCCACTTTAGGCCTTATGTTTAGCCTATCCAGCTATGCCTATGGTCATGCTCACGTATCGATTGCCTACCCTAAAGATGGCGCCGTGGTGCAAAGCCCTGTGGTGGTGAAATTTAGCCTGGAAGGCATGACCCTGGCACCAGCCGGTACCGGCGGCCCTAACTCTGGCCACCATCACCTAATCGTTGATGGCGAATTGCCTGATTTGAAAAAGCCCATGGGCGGTAGCGTGACCCACTTTGGTAAAGCCCAATCTGAAACTGTTTTAGAGCTGGCACCGGGCAAACATACCTTGCAGTTGATTTTGGGGGATAAGACACACACACCTCACATGGAACCTGTGATCTCTAAAAAGATTACCATTACCGTGAAATAGCCCATTTAAGGCCCAGTGCAACTAATGCACTTGGCCTTCTCACCCCCATACTCCCATTTCCAGCTGCACAGCCTCCCCTGAAGACACGATTACTACCAATGCTAGCCAGTCCACAAAAAACGACTTAACCAGATAAAATAAAGATACTTTTTTCATAAGTGGAACTGGAAGCTGTTCAGCTAATGTAAGGAAGGCTAAGCTTTGAAAGAAGATGGGGATTTCGGGGTGTTTTGTGCTTAGACATAAATCTAAAATAGTTTTGTTTATTGGTATATTGGTCGTCTTTAGCGCTTGGGTAGGTTTCTATCCAGCACAACAGGACTCAAAGGGCCTGCCTGACTCTAGTGGCAACAAAGCTGAACCCAAGCCAGTGGCGAGTCTCAATCCAACCCAAAATATTACAAGCTTAAATAAGCATCAGAGCCCTATACAAGCTTCCACCATCACTAAGGGAGAACCAAAAGTACTCACGGGAAATCCTCACTATGATCAGCTCTCCCCTGAAATGCAAAAAGCACTTAAAGACAGCCTGTTACTTGAAGGCCCGAGAGAGACCTATACTCGCGCGGATGGGAGTGTGGTTTTACCTTCCAATGGTCGGTTCACACAGATGCCTGTAGCCGTGCAAATGCCGGACGGCACCATTAAAATCCAGGAATACTCAAACATTCCAAAGCCGAAGCTAATACTGAGCACTCCTAAATAGTTCTATACACTTCTGTTTTAATCGCCCTTCATTTTAAGAGTTACCGGCAGTTACACTCCCTAGC
>MAAD01000261.1:11929-12152 GCA_002162985.1 Bermanella sp. 47_1433_sub80_T6
ATTGATTTCTAGCGGGCAGGTGTTGGCAGCGGCCTGCCCTGCCTCATCTTCGGCAGAAACCAGCGGCGCCAGTGATGGCGATAATTGCACCGTGACAGATGGCACCACCAATACCGTCATTCAATTGAATTTCATATCCGGGTTTGACTCCACAACGGCAATTGAGCTAGACACCACAACTCAAACTGCTACAGATGCCTATTTAAGCTCCCTTACAGCATCT
>MAAD01000055.1 GCA_002162985.1 Bermanella sp. 47_1433_sub80_T6
ACAAGACGTTAATCGCATTGGATTAAGGGCTGATACCAGCCGCGATACTATGTTGGGTAACAGAAAACCCGGCTCTCACATTAAGGTTTTTTTACCCTACCTGCCTTATCTTGCCATATCTCATTCCGTTAATGCTGGCCTGGTTAGGCCCGCCAATAATCAGCGTGGCTGGGAATACGACCTGGCAGTCTCACATACCAGAATAAATGACCGTGTTTATGAGTTTGAACTTCGCCAGGGGGTAAAATTTCAGGACGGCAGCCCGTTCGATGCCGATGCCGTATTAATGAATATGGTGTATTTCAAAAAGCAGCCCTATACCTATACCGGTATTCATCGTGTTTATGACAGGGCCGAAAAAATATCAAGGTACAAGGTTAGATTCCACCTAAAAGAAAAATATGGTTTCTTTTTATATGATGCCATGTGGATGCACTTTTACACGCAACCCTATCTGGAAAAATATGGCTGGAATGGCAAACCAACGGCCCCTAACCTGGCAGAGCCCGGGCCATATTCTGCTGGGCCATACGTATTAACAAAAGGCTATGTGGAGGGCAATAGGAATTCCTCTACAGTGGAGTTGGTGGCGAACAAATACTATTGGGACCCGGCTCTACCCAAGGTAGATAAAATTACAGTGTACTTAGATCTAAAAACCGATGCCGCCGTCACGGATTTAATTGAACACGAAGGCAAGCTTGATGTGATGCCGCTTCCCTTTTCCTATGAATTGCCCACGGTATTGTCCGACTATGCCAAGCTAGTGCGCTCACCATCCACCAATAACTACTCGGTTCATATCAATCTAATTAACGGCCACCCGCTGTTAAAGGAGAGAGAGGTCAGAGAAGCCATTAACAAGGCCATTGATCAGGAGTCGTTATTAATGCTGTCGATGAATGGTGAAGGGGAATTTTCACCCACTATGGTCTCTCCCAATTTTTATGGAGTTAGACAGGCAAGCGGTCATTTACAGCCCCACTCGTTGATTGAAAGCCCGCTTTCTTTGAGCGTTAGGGAAAAACTGATCAATACCATAAAAAAACATCAAGTGAGTTATGGCTTAGACCCTAAGGAAAAACTTAAACTAAAGTTTTTGGTTCAGGAGAGCTTTTTATTTCTAATTAAAGACATTAAGTACTTTTTGGATTTAATTCATATCGACCTGGAACTGGACATAGTGGCCGAGGAGAAAGACATCTTTGACCAGCTGCTTAATACCCGGGCCGGACTAAACACAAATAAATACGATTTTTTGATTTGGGGTAATTTTGATTGGATTAGGCATCCCTGGACGGCGCTTTTTGTTTATCGCCCTGACAGTGTTTGGTCTACCATAGGGCATGATGAAATATTGCAGAAATACACCGATTTATTGTTCAAAACGGCCATAGACGAAGCCGAGTATATTCCCTTGTTAAGGTCCATGATCGAACATGTTTATCACCAGAATTACATGGTGTTTTTACCTAGCCCCAATAAAGTGCTCGCCCTTAACAAAGAGGTTTATTATGAACCCAGGTCATCGGCGTTTATTCCCTTGTGGGAAATTGAGGTAAGCGATAATCATTGGTCCTTGCGCCAGGGTGATTATCCCCTTGAGCTTAAAAACCCGGTGATTATCACCCATGCTAATTCGGGTGTAGACTAGTATGGAAACACAATCAGATAAAGGCCTGTCTAAACGCATTTTAACGCTTTTTATCTTCACTACCTGTGTGTTGATCATTCAGGGTATTTACAATATTTACAGCCTGGATGGGGTTAATAATTCAATTACCAAGGTATACGATTCGGTTAACCATGTGAGTTCAACCTCTTCAAATGTTGCTTTACCTATTTCTGAATTGCGTCAACTTTCAATGAGCCTAGTAATGGCCCCTAACAAGTCCCTTAGGGAAACACTGAAAATTCAGATCATCGCACTTAAAAATAAAACCGAATTAGCACTGAATAATGGTAGGTTTTCAGCATTTTCAGATCCTAAGTCTCAAGTGTTGTTTAATGATATCAAAGAAGCTTGGCAAGACTATGCAAGGGCGGTTGAAGTGACTCTGGACTATGTGAAGGAGGCGGTACGCATCGCTGAGTTTATTAGTGTTACGGTTTATGAAAAAAAGGCTTACGACAAGGTGACAAATGCAATTGTTGCTTACAACGATTACCAGTTACAAATAAGTGCCGATACCTTTCGCCAAGCACAGAGCAATGCAACCATCGCATTTTGGGCGGTATTGATCACCACCTTGGTAGAGGTTGTTATCCTCAAGGTAATATTGGCTTATGTGCTCAATCTTGTACGTCACTATGTTTCCGCCAGAAAACAACATGCGGAGGAATTATTAAATAAAGACGAGGCATTGCTAAAGTCTGAGAAAATGGCCTCATTAGGGCGATTGGTGGCAGGGGTCGCTCATGAACTCAATACGCCTATAGGCATTTGTGTGACCGGCGCATCATTTTTACAAGAAAAAACCAACGCGCTGATTAAAGCATATGCCAGTGAAGCTATGAGCAAACAAGATTTAAATGACTTTATTGACGTTGTGCCTGAATCTACCGACATCATATTACGTAACCTTGATAGGGCCTCGGAGTTGATCCGCAGTTTTAAATTAGTTGCAGTTGATGTTTCTAGCGAAGTGAAACGCCAGATTAACTTACATGCGTACATAGCTAATGTCGTGTTAAGCCTCTCTCCTGAGACAAAACGTTATAACCACAAAATATCCATACAAGGTGATAGCGAGCTGGTGGTGGAAACCTACCCGGGCCCTATTTCTCAAATTATCACTAATTTAATTATGAATTCTATTGTTCATGCGTTTGAGGGTAACGAACGTGGCTGGATTAGTATTGATGCGTTTCGTGAGGAGGGAAAGGTAAGGCTAATTTATAGTGATAACGGTAAGGGCCTGACGGCGAAAAATGTTGAAATGATATTCGAACATTTTTATACCACCCGTGGTGGTGACGGTGGCAGCGGTTTGGGCATGAGCATCGTTTATAATCTGGTTACTCAAACGCTCAAGGGCACCATTAGCTGTACCAGTGAATTAGGAAAAGGAATCAAGATTGATATCTCGTTTCCAGCCAAAGCGGCTATTGCAAACGACAAGCTTTCAGCGGTAATCCCATTGGATAAGCTCAGATCGCAGGAATAACTTTTATTTAGTTTGAGAGCAGTGCAGCTGCTCATAGGCCGACATACTCAGTTTAATAGGGCAGGTTTTATATCGTGCCATTCGCCACTATGGGCACGTAACAAACCATTTAAAAGTGATAACCTACCTGTGCGTAAAAAACATCCAGGTCTGCATCAAGATCTATCTGTGCATTTTTTAAGGACAAACTCCAGTTTCTTACATTGTATTGCGCCCCAAACGCGTAATAAAAACTTGAGTCTCTACCATCAAACAACGATGCTTCATCAGAGGGGGTATTTGTTGAATGTTGATTTTCATTAATCTCTAAATCTACCGTTATTCCGCCAAATTCGCCAAATACAGTAAACTGTTTGTTTATGGGGTAGCTGCCAATTATGCTTAAGCTTACTCCTTTTCCCTTCATTCCCAGTTCCTTATGATCACCAATATTTAACAGTGACAATTCTGAGCTAAAGTTCCTTGAATATGTATAACCGCCAAGCAATGCGACACCCGTTCCACGACTGGATGCGCCTCCTTCCTCGGCGGTAATACTGGTTAAAGCAAAGCCGGTGTAAAACCCTGAGTCCCGTTCACTGGCTTGGCAGGGAAAAGTAATGACTGCAACACCTGACAAAACCAGGCTCGCCTTTTTTACAATGGATAGAATCGATTCAAAGCCAAGTGTCCTGGGTTTCATATACTGTAATTCCTTTTTTATAATATGATTTATAACCACCTAAGGTTAAATTGATAATGCTAAACATAAGCCTAAAAATATAGCGAAAAATATTGTAGCTGGGAATGCATATTTAACTGCGCAGTAGGCAACAAATGCCACCCATGACAATAAAGGGCGCATTGAACTATTCTTGCATTACACCTTTCTATTTAAAACGCACAAAGTCATTTGTCTTTCATGTTGGGTGTTTTTCTTGTGGTGAACTAATATTTAATCATCAACCAGGTGACCACTATTGGCCAATGGCACGTCTAAATTTAAGTGTGATTTCTTAAACAGTAAAATAATGAGTAATGCGGTGCACAAGAGGCATACTACCAGCCGGAGGCAGAGCCCATGAGAACAAAAGTGGAATTTCCAAGTGAAGGGCATAACCTGGCCGGATTGCTGGAAACCCCCGATCAGCCCGTTCGCGCCTATGTGTTATTTGCCCATTGTTTTACCTGTGGTAAAGACATTGCGGCGGCCTCGCGTATTAGCCGTTTTTTGGTGCAGCATGGTTTTGCCGTATTTCGCTTTGATTTTACCGGTTTAGGAAGCAGTGACGGTGATTTTGCCAATACCAACTTTTCGTCCAATAGCCAAGACTTGCTATCGGCGGCGAATTTTCTTGAAGAGCATTACCAGGCCCCTCAATTATTAATTGGTCATAGCCTGGGAGGAGCGGCAGTGTTGGCCATGGCCGCAAAGCTTCCACAGGTAAAGGCGGTGGTGACCATTGGCGCGCCTTTTGAGGCAAGCCATGTGATACATAACTTTAATGCGCAGCTTTCAACCATTGAATCAAGCGGCCAAGCCAAGGTTAGCCTAGGGGTGCGAGAGTT
>MAAD01000215.1 GCA_002162985.1 Bermanella sp. 47_1433_sub80_T6
GTAATCATAAACCGCTAAAAGTGACCATCCGCCATCCATGTAGTGCCCACCAAATGTATAGGCCATTTCTCCACTATCTACTAGTTCTATAGCTTCGGGAGTCCAATCGATACCACCACTAATGAATGAGGCACTTGAACCTGAAGTTTTTGATTTAATGGCGCCAATTGACACAGCATCATTGTAACCCCAGAACAATTTAATATTTGTATATCTTTTCTGGGCATAATACATAGTGTCTTGCGAAACTTTGAAGCCTTCATCTGTAAGATCATGTACCGGAATAACTTGAAGAAGCTCTAATTTATCATCGTTTTCTTTAATAAATTTTCTCAAACCTTTAACCCTAGCAATTGAGGCATTGTTACCATACCCTCCGCCAAGGGCTAATACCCCAATTCTTCCCCCTTTACTTCTACCGAAAACGTTATTTTTTTTCGCGATTCGAAAAAGCTCTTTAGCTGAGTCATAACCCGCAGACTCATCACCGGGATACATCTCACCTATAAAATATTTATAGGTTTCTCTAGGCCCGCCCACCTTAGAAACTTGATCCGCTGTTAAGCCACTATTAAAAAGAAAAATAGGAACCTTATTTTGTTCTGCTATTTCAAGTAATTTAACACCGTTGTTCTTAATGGTGCGAGTTAATACCGCATCATATTTTGTTTTATAATTTTCAGAGGTGATCTCTTCTAATATTCTTAGTTGTTTAAAGTGGTCGCTTTCTGCTCTGTAGATAGTGAGTTTTACATCTTCAAAATCACCAGCAACCTCTGCCATAAAGTCTTCTACATTTCCCCAAAAGCCAAGATTACCTCTCCCGTTGAGAAATGCAATATTCAAGGTTTTTGCACAAAGTGTTTCTGCCAATAAAAAGGACAATAGTAGAACGAGAGTATTTCTGAAAAGATGTTTCATACCGCTCCTGCCACCAGTAACCGATTAGGGAGTTCGGCTTACCTGGCCTGTTGAATGCATATTGCCCGTTTATATTTCGCTTGCCGCCGCTACCGAAAACTCCCACGAAACGATTGGCTGGCGATAAACATGGTGGCTCTGCAATACAAGGCTATCTGTGCGTACCGGACTATAAGCTTAGTACATCTTTCTTTGTTTTCCCAAGCAGTAAGTGCCACCCAATGTCATTTAAACGATACCAGAAAGCTGAGAAAAATCGCGCAGCTTACTGCGGGTTTGGGGTTTAGTAATAATGTAGATTCAGGTTTGAGTGGGAACATATTTCCCTTTAGGTTCAAGCACTTACCAAGTATTCCATGGCCACTTTAAAATTAGCCTTGTTTACTGGCACAATCAAATTAATAAACAGCCTATCACCACAGTGAATGCCCTATGGCTCAAGACGCCATTAAGCATTTCGGCCGGGGTGGGCTTATTGTCTTATTTGGAATGACCGTTTTAAACGGCCTGGTGATGCTGGCGTTTATTCGTGACCTGTGGCATGAAAAAGGCGAGCTAATGGTACCTAGGCTGTTTAATGATTAAGACAAAACATGAGCCTTTGCCACAGGTTTATTTTCTTTAAAGAAAGGGGATGGACTATTCATCTTCTTAAACATTCCTTTTAGCATAAACCCCATAATCTTAGGCATAAAGGAAAGGGGGAATCTAACATGGGCATCTTTTGGCATTTCGCCAATGGCGTATTTACCAAAGGCCTTCATGATTACAGGCCCCAGTATCTTCATTTTTTGCTGTTCGCTGGCAAACTTCATTAGCTTTACAGATACACCAACAAAAGGCACTTTGGGAGAATTCATGGTATTCGCCAAGGGCATGTTGCAGCATGTGGTATGCCACCTATACAAGCCTTTACCGCGTAATTGTACACAGGCAATTTTATCCTGGCCCTGGGATATGTGCATTAAAGAAGGATAGGTTTGCACAACCTCAGTTCCCCCGTGTTCATCCAGTATTTTGTCTTTATTATTTAAATGGGAGGCAAAACTCTGGCAGTCACAACACAGGCAATGTACGTGAAAAAAGGACTTTTCAACCACTTCAAGCTTGCCCTTAACGGTGCCGCATGAGCATTCTAGCATTACTGTATTTGACATATTGCCTCCCTTCAAATGTAATTATTTTTATCTATTAAACGACGTTATCGGCTGTGGCCGGACTAGGCTACAGCCATTCACTACACAAAGTTGTTATGCGTATCACAACAAGAACAAGCTATTACAACCTGGCCGAAAGCTCTATCAATTTTTCCAATTGGTTAGCGCTTAAAGATTCAAGCATGCTCTTGGAGCAATGTTCAAAACTCACCGATGCATCGTCAAATAAGCGCTGGCCCGCTTTAGACAGCTTAACCAGGCTTTGCCGCGCATCCCTAGGGTTTGATTCCCTTTCAACTAACCCAATTTTTTCCATAGGTGCGAGCAACCTTGTCACACCGGACGCACTGATTCCTACGGCCTCTGCAATCTCTATTCTGCGCATGGTTTTCAAAACAGAGCCATTTAGATTATGCATAATCATGTACTCGGTAAAACTGATACCGTGCACAGTAAGCTGACCATCTACCTTTTTGGCCAGCTTAGTAGCCAACATGGCATTTTGAATGACAAACTGCGATTCCATTGAGTTAAACGACATATTTACACCCTTGATATATGCTTGACTACTCAACTATATATCAAGATTACAGAATGCGCAAATAATGCGCACCTATGGCAGGCTTTGTTATTGTCTGAAAGATAAAGGGGGAAAGTTACAGGGTAGGCCTTACTTTGCGGTCTGGGCAAAACATTGAATTTTAGCGGCTACCGAAAACCACCGATTAATATCCATTGCTACATCAGTTAGCTTCGATTAGCCTCCAGAGGTAAATGGCGCCTTATTAGGCCACAAGACATGAATGACCGACAATAACTTTCCAATTGCTATTTTCATTACTCCATAAACGTGTAAAACGAAAGTTACCATTTGCGGTAGAACCTTTATAGCTACCTGTAATTTCAGCATGTACAGAAACGAGAACTAACCCATCAATACGCTTTATGATTTGATCAGATAGCACAATATCTTCTATCTTCAGATCACCTGCTTTATGGCCCTCTATGTCATCAGATTTAGACATAACCAGCCCCAAATGATTTGTAAATACCAGGCT
>MAAD01000130.1 GCA_002162985.1 Bermanella sp. 47_1433_sub80_T6
CTAGACTTAAACCCATAGTCATTTAAGCAAGGATGCTTATGTCGTTAGCCGTGGTTTATGCCCGCGCCAAGGTGGGCATAGATGCCCCTTTGGTACACGTGGAAACACACCTCTCCAACGGACTTCCCGCATTTAGCATTGTGGGTTTGCCCGAGACCGCAGTGAAAGAAAGCAAAGACCGCGTGCGCAGCGCCATCTTAAACTCTAATTTTGAGTTTCCCGCCAGCCGCATTACTGTGAATTTGGCCCCGGCTGATTTACCCAAAGAAGGGGGGCGTTTTGATTTGGCCATTGCCCTGGGCATATTGGCGGCCAGCGGCCAAATACCCAGTAAGCCGTTAGATCAGTATGAGTTTTTAGGGGAGCTGGCCCTCACCGGTGCCCTGCGCAAAGTAGATGGAGTAATTCCAGCGGCATTAGTGGCTGGCAAAGCGGGCCGCCAGTTGATATTACCCACCTGCAACCAGCAAGAAGCCAGCCTTACCTGTGGCAACCATTTAATTGCCAATCACCTGTTACAAGTGTGTGCCCATTTGTGTGGAGAAGGGGGCTTGGATAATGCGCCACCATTGGAGGCGCAAACAGAAATTTACCAGGGGCCAGACCTGGCCCAAGTAAAAGGCCAGCAACATGCCAAGCGCGCGTTGGAGATTACCGCCGCAGGTTCCCATAATCTTCTAATGAGCGGCCCACCCGGTACCGGCAAAAGCCTGTTAGCCCATTGCCTGCCCGGAATATTGCCCGCTCTGGATATGAATGAAGCTTTAGAAGTGGCCTCGCTTTACAGTGTCTCCAGCCAACCCCAGCGACCGTATTTTACCACCCGGCCTTTTCGCCAGCCTCATCACACCTCTTCTGGCGTGGCCTTAGTGGGCGGTGGCAGTCATCCCAAACCTGGCGAGATATCCCTGGCCCACCACGGTGTGTTGTTTTTGGATGAGATCCCTGAATTTAACCGCAGCACTCTGGATGTTATGCGCGAGCCCTTAGAGACCGGCCACATCAGCATTAGCCGTGCGGCCCAGCAGGTGGAATACCCAGCCAAGTTTCAGTTGGTCGCGGCAATGAACCCGTGCCCCTGCGGCTATCTTAAGCAAGCCAATAAACGCTGCAGTGAATGCACCGAGGCCAAGGCTTTAAAATACCAAAGCTCGGTATCCGGGCCATTATTAGACCGCATCGATATGCAAATTGAAGTACCGCCCCTGCCCAGAGGATTGTTGTCATCCACCAAACAAATAAGCGAGAGCAGCCAACAGGTAAAAGTCCGGGTGGAGCAAGCCAGGCACACACAAATACAGCGCCAGGGGTGCAGCAATGCCCACCTGTCTCAAAAACAACTGGCTGAATTTTGTCCGTTATCACAACCCTTAAGCCAGCTACTGGAAGAAGCCCTGGAAAAACTGGGCCTAAGCGCCCGCGCCTACCACCGCATTTTAAAGGTGGCCCGCACCATAGCCGACCTGGCCTGCTGCGAGCACATTGAAAAACCGCACCTGTTGGAGGCGCTGGGTTATCGCCAGCTAGAACGCCGATTGGGCATCAGCGGTTCTTATTAGCCCGTCTACACTTATAGCATCACACTAAATTGCTTGCGGCCTATGGATACGTCATGAACACCTTTAAGAGGAACCCCAAGCTTTACCTGCAAACCGTTAAACAAATTCTTGGCAACCGCCAGGATATACCCAGCTTGCCGCCCTTAGTAGGGCAGCTGCAGGGCAATATTCAATCCTTTAACTTTGACCAGCTAGACACCCTTATACAGCAGGACCCTACCCTGGCGGCCGCCATTTTAAAAACCGCCAACAGTGCCTTGTATAAACGCCCTGTGCCCATTAGCTCTCTAAAGGATGCTATCGCGACTTTGGGCATGGGTACCGTGCAAAGCCTGGTGGTGGCCCATCAACTAAAAAGCCTGTTTCAGACCCGGGATGCCAAGCTCAGCGCGCACCTTAAAAGTCGCTGGCAAAACACTCAGCGCTTGGCGGGATGCATGAAAAAAATGGCCAACCTAATGGATATGGATGGGGATATGGCCTATTTGAGTGCGGTATTAAGTGATTTAGGTAGCTCACTCATTGCTCAGGAGTTTCCGCGTTTTCAGAGAGGCGGGGACCCCCCATTATTTAACTGGATTGCAGACCATTACGCCCATTTAATCTCAGCCCACCTATTACAGTTTTGGGGCTTTGATGAAAAAATTTGGTTACCCATCAAGAAAAAGGGGCAATGGAACTATAGAAGCCCCACAGGATTTGGTTTTGCCGAACTCATGAACATGTGCCTGGTACATGTTTTAAACTCCCCCGACACCCCAGAGCTACAAGACATCCCCAAGTTTCACAACATTCCCCCTGCCATGCGCATGCTGGCCAGTGAGCGGCAGTTTTTTATGTTGAAGGATTATTAGTTTTTATCCCCAACTCTTCTATTGTAGAGCCTGCCTGCTTGCAACTAGGCCCACTACCATTGAGGCCGCCATGAATACCTCCTTGTAGGCTTGCTTCGGCATCCATGCCTCAAAACACCTCAATAGCAGTAGGCCTAGTTACACGCTAAACCATCAAGGCTGCCATCAAATTACCCATAATAAATTTGCAGACACCATTTCTAAACTTGTGAGTGGGTGTACTCCTCTTGAAGTGTTTGAGGCAGGATGCCGAAGCAAGCCCCCATGGACGGGTTTACGGCGTCTTCAAGAGGGGTACACCCACTCACAAGTTGAGCCGATTCCAAATTCAGAAAGACTAAACCAACATAATCCCAAAGCATTATTCCCCACAATGGCACTAATCAAACCCGCGTTTTTTTGCTAACCTTGCGCCTCATATTTTTACCCGTGAATGTCTGTGAATCGCCTAAACCCTCGTCAAAAAGAAGCTGTACTGCACATAGATGGCCCGCTGTTGGTATTGGCCGGGGCTGGCTCGGGCAAAACCAGTGTAATCACCACAAAGATTGCCTACCTCATTCAGGATTGTGGCATTCCAGGGCGTAACATTATCGCCCTGACGTTTACCAACAAAGCCGCCAAAGAAATGAAAGAACGGGTGAGCAAGCTGGTGCACGGCAAGGCGGCCAGTGGCTTAACGGTATCTACTTTTCACAACCTAGGCCTAAACGTCATTCGTAAAGAGTGCAAACACCTTGGCTTAAGAGCCGGTTTTTCTATCTTCGATG
>MAAD01000102.1 GCA_002162985.1 Bermanella sp. 47_1433_sub80_T6
ATCAAATAAAGGCTCTTTATCTTCCTGGTTATCCTTGTTGTAGGCCAGTGGTTGGCTCTTCATTAGGGTTAACAGGCTCATTAGGTGACCAAAGATACGGCCAGACTTGCCGCGCACCAGTTCAGGTACGTCCGGGTTTTTCTTCTGCGGCATGATGGAGGAGCCGGTGCAAAAGCGATCGGGCAGATCGATAAAGTTAAACTGGGCGCTGGCCCACAATACCAACTCTTCTGAGAAACGGCTCAGGTGCATCATGATAATGGCAGCGGCAGAGGTGAATTCGATGGCGAAATCACGATCCGATACGCTGTCCAGAGAGTTCTGCGTGGTACCCTCAAAACCTAAAAGTTGCGCGGTATATTCGCGGTCGATGGGATAGGTGGTACCGGCCAGGGCGGCTGCGCCCAATGGCGAAATGTTCATACGTTTGCGGCAATCCTGCAGGCGAGCAAAATCACGCTCCAGCATTTCATTCCACGCCAGTAGGTGATGACCAAAGGTCACGGGCTGGGCGGTTTGCAAATGGGTGAAGCCCGGCATGATGGTATCGGCTTCTTTGGCTGCCAGTTCAATCAAACCCTGCTGTAAACGGGTAAGCTCGCCACTTAAGTGATCCACTTCGCTGCGCAGGTACAAACGAATATCGGTGGCCACCTGGTCATTACGGCTACGGCCGGTGTGCAGTTTCTTGCCGGTGATGCCAATTTTTTTAGTGAGGGCCGCTTCGATGTTCATGTGCACATCTTCCAGAGCAATAGACCATTCAAAGTTACCGGCTTCTATATCGGCTTTAATCTCACCTAATCCTTGAATAATCTCATCACGCTCGCCATCGGTTAACACCCCAACTTTAGCCAGCATAGTGGCGTGGGCCACCGAGCCCTGGATGTCTTGTGCGTACATGCGCTGGTCAAATTCAACCGAGGCGGTGAAGCGCTGAACAAATGCATCGGTGGCTTCGGAAAAACGGCCACCCCAGGCGGAATTGGTTTTATCTGTGCTCATGGAAAGCCTCTTTAAATAGCTGCCCACAGGGGAGCAGGCTAGATTCATCATAAATGGGCGCATTATACAGATTGTAGACAATTCTGGCATATACCCTATTTGCTTTAATGATGCTTTATTGGCCCCGAATATCCCGGTATTTCACACGCCGGGCCATAGACGCTTGAGCGAATAGACGCCATCGGTCACTATTGCCCACCTAATAAGGAATATTTGATGGCTCAGAACCAGACCACCCACAGCACAGCTGCCGAACTGATACCCGATCTTTGCCAGGTGGGGGCGGTATTGTGGTTGGTCTTGTTCAGTGAAGCCTTAGTAATCGTGTTGATTTTGCTCTCCAGTGGCGCCTTCGATTTTAGCTGGGAATTCTTTGGCACCTTGTCCTTTTACGTTTTATGGGTGGTGCTCATCAGTGCCGCTTGTTTGTGTCGGGTGCGCTTGCATGTGGGGCGCCTAACCCTAAATCAGCTCATGTTAATTAGCTTTTTGATAATATTGACGGTAAATCTGTTGGTGAGCCTGGTAAGCATGTGGGGCTTAAATCATTTTTTATTTGAAGATCACGGTTGGGACTGGCTGCTGCGCAATCAGTTTATCACCGCCATATTAGCGGCCCTGTTACTGCACTATTTTCATGCCCAACTGCAATCTCGCTTGCGTCTGCGCAGTGAGATGCAAGCCAGGTTACAGGCCTTGCAGAGTCGTATTCGTCCGCACTTTTTGTTTAATAGCATGAACATTATTGCCAGCCTCATTCATGTTGACCCGGATAAAGCCGAGCAGGCGGTGGAAGATTTATCTGAATTGTTTCGCGCCAGTCTTAAAGAAGCCGGTGTTGAGGTGAGCTTAAAGCAGGAGCTGGAGCTGTGTAAAAAATATGTTCACATAGAGAGCTTGCGTTTGGGTGCGCGCCTGCAGGTGGTATGGAACATAACGGCGCCACTGGAAATTAAAATCCCCATGTTAACCCTGCAACCTATTATCGAGAATGCCATCTACTATGGCATTCAACCCAGAGCCGACGGCGGTAAGGTGGAGATAGACATTACCTATAGTAGTAACAAGGTGATTATCTTGGTGACTAATCCTCTGCCACCACAGGCGCCCAGTGCCCGCAATGAAAAGGGCAATCAAATGGCTTTGGAAAACATTCGTCACCGTTTACATGCCTTGTACGGCGAAGGTGTGACCATGGATGCCTTGCAAGAAACCAAAAATTTCATCATGAAAATTAGTTATCCTTGTGACTTACCTTCATCCATGGCCAAAGGAGAGCGCACATGAATATTTTAATCTGTGATGATGAAGCCTTGGCCCGCAGTCGTTTGCAACGAATGGTTGAAAAAGCCGAGTTAGGTGAGGTGATTGCACAGGCCGAACACGGTGCTCAGGCGCTAGAGCTGATTGAAAAGTTTTCACCGGACGTGGTATTGATGGATATTCAAATGCCGGTGATGGACGGCCTGGAAGCGGCCCGCCATCTAGCCAGTTGGGATACGCCCCCCGCCATTATATTTTGTACCGCCTACGATGAATACGCGATTGCGGCGTTTGATGTGTCGGCGGTGGGTTACCTGTTAAAGCCGGTTCGCTTGGAAGACCTTAAAGCTGCCTTAAGCAAACTCACCAAAATAAACAAAGTGCAGGCATTAACGCTTAACAAACAGCAGGCCCGTTCACACATTAGTGTAAAAACCCACAGCGGTGTGCAGTTGGTGCCGGTGGATAATATTCGTTTGTTTCGCGCCGACCATAAATACGTATCGGTTTTTCATCAGTTTGGTGAACTACTTATCGATGATTCGTTAAAAGAACTGGAAGATGAATTTGGTGGTGTTTTTGTGCGGGTGCACCGCAATGCCTTAGTGAATACCAAGAGCATTACTGGCCTTGAAAAACAGGATGACGCCAGTTTCGCCTTGCGCTTAACCGATATAGAGGAGTCTGTTCCCGTTAGTCGTCGCCATATAGCCGCCATTAGGAAACTGTTAAAGGCTCTCTGATATTTCGCCAAGGAGTCAAACTAAGTGCCTCCGGTTAACCAATCTAAGAATGCCTGATTGGCGCGAGAAATAGTGCGCCCCTTGCGCCTGGCCACCGCCATTTGTATTTCCATCTTGGGCTGCAATTGAATGCCATAAATGCCCGC
>MAAD01000180.1 GCA_002162985.1 Bermanella sp. 47_1433_sub80_T6
TCATACAAATGACAGAGCAAAGAATAATTGCCCAGTATTGCAACGAGCTTACTACCCGCCCCTTCTCGATATAACGCCATGGCTAGCCCTGTGATTACCAAACAGTCTAAGCCCTCCTCGGCTCTTTTCTTGATAAAATTACTGTATAGATATACAGTAATATGAATGAAGCAAGATATTCACACCCGTGCCCCGGCCCAATCGTTAGAGCGCCTTATGAATCAGGGGCAGCTATGGCGCAATACAGGGGCCCAATGCAAACAGGAACTGAGCACGGGTTTTAACGCGCTAGATGCCTGCCTGCCCTATGGTGGCTGGCCTACAGATGCCATAAGCGAGGTAATTAGCCCCCAACCTGGGCTGGGAGACATGGCGCTGGTACTGCCCGCATTGGCCCGCCTAACCCAGCAAGAGGGGGTAGTGGCCTGCATTGCGCCCCCCTGGTTATTGCACAGCCCTTTTTTGGCTGCCCAAGGGGTGAACCTGGCGCGCCTGTTATGTATACCCGAGCCAGCGGGAGTAAGGGACAAACGCCAATGGCAAAAGCGCCATTGGGCCGCCGAGCAAATTGTGAAAAGTGGCAGCTGTAATGGCTTGTTGTATTGGCAGGCCAAGCCCCTGCCCTTTATTGCCTATCGGCGTTTGCAAATGTTGTGTGGGCAGTTTGGGTGCCCGGCGTTTATGTTTCACCAAAGCGCACCGCTTAACAGCCCTAGTAGTGTGCGTTTACAAGTGTTGGCACGAAAGCCTACCAGCCTGAACATTAAAATTTTAAAAATGCGTGGCGCGTGGGCTCAGCATCAATTGGCCTTGCCGGTGGATGAGGGGCATTACTATCGGTATGAGTTGGCTTGATAGCTCAAGTTGCAGAGTTTAAAACCGGCCGGTTTATGTGTAACCCAGTACGAGGCTGCTTGCAGGCGATCAGTTTCAGCTAGGTTATTGATGCCTGCTAACTATTGTCGCCTGCAAGCAGCCTCCTACATTTTATAAATAATTAGAATGCAGCTGAACGTCAAATTTTATTAACCCAACAGGTGATGCCGTGTGGTTGTATGTACACGCCCCCCATTTATTTTTACAAACCTGGCACCCGGACCAGTATGCCGTGCAACCCTTATTGTTATTGGAAGGCAAAAGCGGGTGCGTGATGGATGCCAACCCAAAAGCTTTGGAAGCGGGCATTCATAACGGAATGAACGTGGCTACTGCCAGTAGCCTTGCAAGTGATGGCGAGTTTATTCAATTTAATGAGTTAGCCATGGCAGAGGCTAAAAATCGTTTGGCCAAAAAGCTATTAGCCTATACCTCATGGCTGGGGGGCGATGGCGATGTAGGCATGTACCTGGAAATTGCCACCATGAAAAAGCTATTGGGAAACGGTGCCAACATTGGCGATAAAATTCAACATACCCTTAAACACCTCACCCTTAATATGAGCAGTGCCCCCTATGCCAAAACGGCACGGCTATTGGCCAAAAGCCAGCTGAACGTGCACATAGAGAAACCCGACCTTAAAAACTATTTAAACAATTTGGCTATAAACAAACTGGCCTTCCCCCCGGCCACCGAGCACGCCATTCGTAAACTGGGCATTAAAAAACTTAATAAACTATTACAACTAAAACGCAGCGATGTGGCCTTTAGAATTGACCAACAACTGGCGTTAGAACTGGATTACTTGGTGGGTCATAAAACCTGGTTACCCAAACCCTTTAAGGTACCCCTGTATTTTTACCAGCCCCATGAACTGGCCTGCGAAGCCGAGCACTCACAGCAATTGCGTTTTCCCCTTAAACATTTATTAAACGAATTTTGCCAATTCATGCTTAAAAACAACGTGAGCGCACAACGGGTGCAAGTGGCCTGTTACGATCGCGAACATAAGTGCTACCCCATCACCATAGAGCTGGCACGCGCCTCTACAAACCTTGAGCAATGGCTTGATATGCTGCGCTTTACTTTGGAGAATTTTAAACCCAGCCAGGCTATTTTTCGTTTGCTTATGGTATGCAAGGTATTTGAAGCCCAACAAGCCCAGCCCACGGATATGTTTCAAACTCCGGCCAAGGAAGAATCGGTTAATGCCTTGCTTAACAAACTTAGTAGCCGCCTGGGTAAACAGGCTTATGGGTTTCTAAACCCAGTGCATCACGGTTTACCTGAATACCAAACTCAACTAGACAAAACACCCCAGCAACAAACAAAGGTTCAAAGCCATTACCAAGATCAACCATTATGGTTATTGCCGCAACCCAAGCAGGTTAGCTTAAACGGTTACGACATTGTTCATGGGCCAGAACGTAAACAAGGGTTTTGGTGGCAGGGGCACACAGGTTTCCGGGATTATTATATTGCCCATGGCCATCAAGGTGCTTTGCACTGGCTATTTAGGGATGAGCAAAACGCATGGTGGTTACATGGCTATTTTGCGTAACGAAGATAAAAGCATATTAAGCGATCATGTTGACAGCAACTTCGCCGAACTTCATTGCTACAGTAACTTTACCTTTTTAAAGGCCGCCTCTCGCCCGGAAGAATTAGTGCAACGCGCACATACCATGAACTATGCAGCCCTTGCCATCACGGATGAATGCTCATTGGCCGGGGTGGTGCGCGCCTGGCGCGAAACCACGCGCTTAGGCAGTTCATTAAAACTGATTATAGGCGCCAGCTTTCATTTTAATAATCATGTGTTTGTGGTGCTGGCCCCAAGCCTGAAGGCCTACCAAGAATTAAGTGTATTTATAAGCCATTGTCGCCGCCAGGCCGAAAAAGGTGAGTACCTGTTTGAGCCCTTGGTGTTATTAGATTATATAAAAAACGGCTTATTACTCATTCGCCCGGGGGAAAATCTAAATGAGCTTACCCCGTTTTTTAAATCCAACACCCTTAATACTCATGTATTGCTAGAGCTGGATCTTTCTCATAACGACCGTCAGTCTTTAAAACAAAGTGAATTATTAGCCAAACAATATAACTTACCTGTCGTTGCCAGTAACGGCGCACATATGCATTGCGCCAGCCGTAAACCCTTGCTGGATACTCTGAGCGCTATTCGTTTAAATAAAAGCATACAACAGGTAAGCGAAGCCTTAAGCCCAAACAGTGAACGCCACCTGCGCAGCCAAGAAAAACTCAA
>MAAD01000030.1 GCA_002162985.1 Bermanella sp. 47_1433_sub80_T6
GTGGGCGATTATAGCGTCTACCTGCCCAAACAAAACTGATTTATGTTCTGTTTTATCAAGCCCCGAGTTACAAGCCGCCACCACGTCATCCAATTGCCAATTTAGACCCTGGGGCTGGAACCACAATACCTGGTCGGCATCGGTAACCGAATCGGGCAGCGCCGCCTTGTGCACACCTAAGCGCATGGTATTGGAGCGGGGCTCAATCACCGCCCAAATACGCTTGAACTGACCACTGTTTTTCATTCCTGCCAAAGTACTTTTAATAGCCGTGGGGTGATGGGCAAAATCATCATAGACACTGATGCCACGAGCTTGAGTCACCAGCTCCATGCGACGCTTAACCCCTTCGAATCGATTAAGGGCAGCGATGGAATCCTTAGGCAAGATACCCACATGGTAGGCGGCAGCAATACAGGCCAGAGCGTTCATCACGTTATGCAGGCCGGTCTGCGACCAGTTCACTTGCCCCACAGGCTTGCCACCCTGCAATACCTCAAAGTGAGAGCCGGCGTCATCGATTAGCTGATAATCCCAGTCCTTGCCTAAAATGGAGGTGGGGGTCCAGCAGCCCTGCTCCAGTGTGTCTTTAATATGGATTTCGTCTTGTGGATAAATGATCTGCCCGTCACCGGGTACCGTGCGCACCAGGTGATGAAACTGGGTCTTGATGGCCTCTATATCGGCAAAGATATCGGCGTGATCAAACTCCAGGTTATTCAGAATCACCGTACGCCCCTGGTAATGAACAAACTTGGAGCGTTTGTCGAAGAAGGCGCTGTCGTATTCGTCGGCCTCCACTACAAAAAAGTCGCTTTCACCCAAACGGGCCGACACCTCAAAGTTTTTGGGCACACCACCAATTAAGAAGCCGGGTTTAAAGCCGCAGTCTTCCAATACCCAAGTGAGCATGCTGGAGGTAGTGGTTTTGCCGTGTGTACCCGCCACAGCCATGACCCACTTGCCTTTTAATATATGTTGCGCCAGATAGGCTGGACCCGAGGTATAAGGGATTTGACGGTTTAGTACATATTCTACCGCCTCGTTGCCGCGACTCATGGCGTTGCCAATCACCACCAAATCCGGCGCTGGCTGCAAATGGTTTTCGCTATAGCCCGCCATCACCTCAATGCCCGCCATTTCCAGCTGGGTACTCATGGGTGGGTAAATGTTTAAATCCGAACCCGTTACTTTATGACCCTGGGCCGCCGCCAGTTGTGCCAGGCTGCCCATGAAGGTGCCGCAAATACCCAATATGTGAATATGCATAGTATTTTTTAGATTCCAATTTTTTCAATGCCAATGGTGCATGTCATTCAATGGGCCTATTAAAAACCAAAGCCGAGTAAAAACCAATACGCGCCCGCCTCAGTGCCCTGGGTTAAGTCTCATTTCGACCCATATCTCGCACATATTGGGGTATCTGCTATACCCAATGTATGACTCGGGGGTTCCCCCTTTCCCATCAAATAGGTACTGCTATGACACTTAAAATGATAAGTCTAGTGGCCATCCCTGTGTTGCTGGTTTCCATGACTAGCCAGGCGGTGACGGTAGAACAACTCAACCGGCAAGTGCAACGCATGAATCAGCGCATATCGGAACAAGATCAGCGCTTTCGTGTGAATGGCTATGCCACGTTTGGCATCACCCAGAGCGATGAAGCCGTTAGCTATAACGGGGTAAGCGATGAATTAAATTTTCAGCGCTTCTCACGAGCCGGCATCCAGATGTCATTTAATATGAACCCCCAATCCAGCGTCATTACTCAGCTGGTGGCCAGGGGTGCCAATGACTATAACGCCAACATGGAGTGGGCCTATTATCGGCACCAATTTAATGACAACTACTCGGGCAAGATAGGGCGAATTCGTGGCCCATATTATATGTTGTCGGAATATCTGGATGTGGGCTATGCGGTGCCCTGGGCGCAAATGCCAGCGGAAACCTATGGTTTACTGGATACCTTTGCCAACATTGATGGCATCGACATTACCTGGGATGGTGAACTGGGGGATTATGGCCTGCAAGTGCAGGGTGTATATGGCAAAACCACCACTGATGATTTCATTGTAAAAGATATTTACTCTGTGGCGGTTACCCTGCTAAGTGATGAATGGAGCGCCCGCGTAGCCACCGCTGGGGCTGCTTTATCCACCGGCTCTGGCAATGAGGGTTTAATCATCGGCCTGGCCGATCAAATCTATGGTAATGGCTCAGGCGCTAAAGATGGCAGCTTTGCCAGCATCAGTTTTCGTTACGACCCAGGGGATATTTTACTCATGGGTGAATATACATTGTCGGAGGTGGATGGTGTGACTCAGGATCAGTCGTCCATGTTCATAACTGCCGGTTACCGCTTTGGCCAATGGGTGCCTCACATTACTTACGGCTTTCATGAGAGTACCGACGATAAAGACAGGGAAACCGCAATCCCCCTCGCCACCGATTTGGCTACCCTAGGGGTGCCCTATACTTCGACATTCGATTTTGATGCCAGCGGCACCAATGAAATGGGGGAACTGGTGACCTTGTTGCAGTCCTCGTCTCAATCCGATGCCACCCGCATTGGCATTGGTGTGCGCTATGACATGAATGCAGGCGTGGCCTTGAAACTGCAATACGACTTGATAGAAACAGACCAAGTTGGGTTGTTCGACTTTGAGGGCTTTCTGGGTGCGCAAGCCGCCGGCAACGCGCCAGACAAAACCAACATATTAACTTTCACCATAGACACGGTTTTTTAAGGGAGGATTTGTTATGAACATACTATTTAAACAATTAGCATCAAAAAAACTCATAACCGCTCTTGCTCTGTGTGCCTGTGTCTCTCACGTAACTGCCGGGGCTGTGGTGGTGGTGGGAGCGAGCAGCCCCATAGGAGCTGCCTCTAAATCAGACATAGTCAAAATATTTTTGGGCAAGAAAAAAGCCTTACCAGGCTCTTCTGCTATCCCCCTCGATCAGGATAGTGGCAACAGTGCCCGTGTGGACTTTTATAAAAATACAGTTAAAAAATCTGAAGCCCAGTTAAAATCTTATTGGTCACGATTGATTTTCACCGGTAAAGGACAAGCCCCTCAAGTGGTGGGCAATGACGGAGACATAAAAAGCATGGTGGCCACTAACCCCAACCTGCTGGGTTACATAGAAGAGGCCAGTGTTGATAGCAGTGTGAAGGTGATTTATAAACCTTAATATTTGAATCACGATTCAAGCCAAGCCCTAGCGACTCAGGACTTGGCTTGTGTTTTAAATCGACTCTAATGCGCCATCAATTCCCATTTATAATCCATATCACTAACCCCGCTATTGCAATGGTTTGCACCACTGCCAGGATCTGCCAAACCCGTAACGGATTTTTTTCAATGAGCGGCATGGCCAGTTTTTTCTGATATTTTTTATTAGGTTTTTGTAAATCAAAAATAAACTCTGATAGCGCTTCTGGACGATTTTCAGGTTTTACCGATAACGCTTTCTCTATGGCCGCGTCCATCCAATAAGGCACCATAGGGTTATATTTGGTGGCAGATTGATACTTAAGACGGTGGATATTTTTTTGATCGGTTAGCTTTTCCAGCTGCGCGCCAAAGGCCATC
>MAAD01000001.1 GCA_002162985.1 Bermanella sp. 47_1433_sub80_T6
TCATAGTTGCTCCCGGCTTTGTTCAGCGCCTTATTCATGTGGTAACTAATTAGTTTTACTGGCCCGATACTTTTCCAATTCGGCCTTTAGCCAGGCATGGCTGTCTTGTATGGCTTGTCCCGGGCAATGGACGCGATATTTTTTCCCCGACATCTGACTCTTGGTGGCCGAGTACTTAATAAAGTCTTCGCTGCTGTGAATATCATCCAGGTAATACTGATATTTTTTCTCAATGTGTTGCAGTGCTTCAACGCCATTGTGCAGGGTGCCATTACGCTCGTACTGGCACTGGGTGGATTTAATAAAATTAAGCAGGTGTTGGGTTTCTAACTGGGTTTGAGTGTCATATACGGGGGTGGCATATACGGGAGTGGCCAAGATAAGTGCGCAGCTAATCGTCATAGTGATGAAAGATTTCATTGTGTTTGCCTGGCCATTCTGTGGATATTATCGGCACAGCATATCACGGGGCAGGGAAAAGCAGAGCGACAAAAACGGCCCCTAAGAAGGGGCCGTTAACTAACGGTTAAAGCTGTTTTTCAATGAACGCCTTAAGGGCTGAAAGAGGCTGGGCCCCCACACTCACATCCACCGATTCACCATCTTTAAACATCATGATAGTAGGCAAACCACGCACCCCATACTTGGCCAATACCTCGGCTTCGTTGTCGGCGTTGATCTTCACGATGTTTAGCTTTCCTTCATAGTTCTCGGCCAGTTCTTCCAGTACCGGGGTGATCATCTTACAAGGGCCACACCAGTCGGCGTAAAAATCTACCAGGGTGAGCCCTGTACCTTGCTCCACTTGGGATTCAAATTCAGAGCGTGAAATCATGGGCACCGTTGATTGAGTCATGTGTTTCTCCTGTAGGTTGATTCAATGGCGACCATTGTAATTGACCTTAAATTCAGAACTAGACACAATAAGCTCAACCAAATGTTCCAAAAATGGAACAAGAATGGAGCCCATATGAAGCTGGATAACCTCAAGCTGTTTGTACAAACCCTTAAAACCGGCTCCATAACAGGGGCCGCAAACGAGCTGGGCATCGCTAAATCCAGCCTCTCGCGCCATCTTACCGAGCTGGAGAGCGAGTTTAATATACGCCTGTTGAATCGCCGCCCCAGAAACCTCACCGCCACCGAAGCAGGCCAGCTGTTGTTTGATCAGGTGGCGCCGTTAATGGAGGGGCTCAATGAGGTCTCGCACTTCATGGAGCACTGGCGTGAGCAACCACGGGGTGCGCTTACCATGCTGCTGCCCCTTGAGTTCTTTAACGAAGACATGGGCCAGCTTACCGTGGAGTTCATGGAGGCCTATAAAGATATTCAGCTCACCATCACCCATTACGCCGGCCCCTTGCCAGATAACAGTCGCGAGTTTGATTTAAGTTTTGTGCTGCACGACCGCCCGTTGCCCCCTTCGGATTTAATTGCGCGCTCGTTAATGAGTTTGCCCCAGGGGATTTATGGCAGCGCCCACTGCGGTGACACTGGCACCATCACCGAGTTAGCCCAGCTGTCTGCTGCCAGCGTTATTTTGCAACCCGGGGAGCGGGACTGGCAGTTTAGAAGTGAGGGTGGCGCCATTAGTATTCCGGTATCGGGGCGCCTCACCATGAGCAGCGAGCAGATGCGTTTAGTGGCCGCCATTCGCGGCCAGGGTTTGGTGAAATTGCCCCGTTACCTGGCCGAGCAGCAGGTTAAGCTAGGCACCTTGTGCCCATTACAAACCTCTTTGCCGCTGGAGGCACAAACCGTGTCTGTGGTGTATCCGGGGCGCACTATGCCCAGAAAGAGCCGCGCCCTGCTTGAATTTATTCAGGATAATATCGGGCGACTGCACTCCAGGTTGTAAGGCTGAAATGAAGTGGTTGTTAATGGCTTATAATTTATAGGTAAATTGCCAAGTCGATATTTTCTTTTTTGGCCACTTGTTTTACCGCAGGGCGTTTCGCTAAGTTTTTCAAATAGTTTGCCAAATTGTCATAGCCAGTAGGCGGTTTTTCTAAATCATCACACCACACCAATAACATTAATAAATAGTAATCACACACAGTGAGTTGCTCGCCTACCAGGTAGTTTTTATTTTTTAGTTCGTTATCCAGTAATGCCAATATGTCGCCAATGCGTCGCACTTGTGTGGTGACAATATTGGAATGTTGAGCGGTGTTGGTGGTGTGATTCTCGGGGTAGAAATAAATCATCAACTCAGCTTGCAGGGTATTGGTTAAATACATTAACCATTGAAAAAACTTGGGGCGAATTGACTCGCCTATTGCTGGCACCAATTGGGCATTAGGGTGTTGCTCTGCTAAATGCAGGCAGATGGCGGCACTCTCAAATATGGCCAGGCCGCCATCCTCTAAAGCGGGGATGCGCCCGGCGGGATTAATGGCCAAATACTCGGCCGATTTTTGTGCATCGGTTTTGCGATCAACCAGGGTTAATTTAAAATCCACTGCCAGTTCATTAAGGATAAAGTGCGGTGCCATGCTGGCGTTACGTGGGTAGTAATACAGGTTGTACATTGTCATCCCTAATGTATTGATTGATATATGGCTGAGTACATTACTTTGTACGCCTGCCATTTAGATAACAATACCCCTTATGTTCTAGTTTGAAAAACAAAGGGCTGCTTTATGTACTCACGGAAACATTGACTAGCATTTCCATAGCACGCTCAGCCAATGCCCAATCGCTTTAACAGGCGCTGAAAATTACTGCGGTCCACCCCAAGGGCTTTGCCTGTCTTTGACTTATTGCCATCAAAGCGAGCCAGGGCACTTTTGATGTAGTCACTTTGAAATAGGTCTATGGCGTTGCGTAAATCAATGAGCTTAGTGTTATCCATTTTAACCGAGACTAAAGGCGTGGCGGCTTCGTTTGCATCCATGGCCACGTCTAACCCTAGATGCAAGGGCTCAATGACACACAAGCCCTCTGCAGGCTGTTCGCTGGCATTGGCCTTTAAGGCGGCGCGGCTTAATACGTGTTCCAACTCACGCACATTGCCGGGCCATGCATAGCTCAATAAGGCTTGCTGCGACGCCAACGATAATACCAAATTAATATTGCCCAGTTTGCGTTGCATGCGCGTTAAAAAATAACCGGCAAGAGGGCCAATGTCCG
>MAAD01000109.1 GCA_002162985.1 Bermanella sp. 47_1433_sub80_T6
TTCATGAAAACGATAACTCTTGCGCAGCTGACATATATGGTCCCTTAACGGCGCACCCTGAGATTCCAGCTCCTCCACTTCTAAGCCTTGGCCAGACAGGGTATTTATTAAGGTTTTATTGTCATCGCTGTAACCGTGCCGTGCCTCGCTATCACAAATATCGGCCAGCACACTGCCCGCCTCCACCGAGGCCAACTGGTCTTTATCCCCTAGTAATATTATTTGCCCATGGGGCGGCAACGCACTCATGAGTTTGCTCATGAGCGGTAAATCCACCATGGACGCCTCGTCCACAATCAGCACATCTAAATGCAGTGGATTACTGGCATTGTATTTAAATTCACCTTTTCGATTGCGGCTTAACAATCTGTGCAGGGTACTGGCCTGCTGGGGAATCTGACGTTTAATGTCATCACTCACCTGTAAGGACTGCTTGGCACCATTAATGGACTCGGTTAAGCGCATGGCCGCCTTGCCGGTGGGGGCCGCCAGTTTAATGATGGGTTGGCGTTTATGATGAGTTTGATATTGATGAATCAAGATGGCCAACAGGCGAATCACGGTGGTGGTTTTACCGGTACCCGGGCCACCACTGATTACCGAAAACTGTTTATTGGCCGCAACGCACGCCGCCACCGCCTGCCAATCTGTGTCGCTGTTGGCGGAAGTGGTAAGTGAAAACAATTCGTTGATTAACGCGTTTTGACTTTCCAATGGCCAGGGCATGTTTACCATTTTTGTGGCAATGGAGTGATGCAAGGATCTTTCATACAGCCAGTAACGCTGCAAATATAAACGCTTGCCATGCAATACTAGCGGCAAGCGAATATTGTCTTGCATGTGTTCATCCTGGGCCAATACACACACCACAGGGCTTTTAGAAATACTGCTCCACAAACCGGTTAGCTGCTGTTCACTCAAGGTTTCATGTTGATTAAAGTCCAGACACACATTGCCCTTGCCTAGGGTTTGACTTAACAAATACGCCACCACCTCAAGGGCCGGGCAACTTTCATCCAGTTCTTGAATAAAGCGGGAAAACGCCATATCCATGGGGCGAATGGCTTTTGCGTCTGCCCCATGTAATATGTCGTTTAAAGTAGGAAGATTATTCATAAACGGGCGCCTCTTTTTCTTCCTTAATTAATGTATCCAGGGATTCGATGAGTTTTCTATCCGGCTTATGAAAATACTGACCATAATGGTGCTGATTATCATCGGCCTTTAAACCGCGTAAAAACAAATAATATCCCCCGCCCATGTGCACGTCGTAATCGTAATCAGTGATGCGCAGTTTTAATAAGCGATGCAGTGCCAGGGTATAAATCACTAACTGCACATCGTATCGGTGTTCACTCATGGCCTCGTGGGTGGCTATTTTATGATAGGCGGCATAGTCATCCCCCAGGTAATTGGATTTATAATCCAAAATAAAATACTGGCCCTGCCATTCAAAAATTAAATCCACAAAACCCTTGAGCATGCCTTTTAATTGGCGAAAGTCGGTGGGTTTAGTGGGCACCTCCAAACAAGGGTATTGGTTTAACAGGTGGTTAAAGTCCTGGGCGTTGAGCCTACTCACTGGGAAGTAAAATTCCATTTCCACCAGTTTTTTATCCTGGGTGAGGGATTGCAGCGCCAGCGAATCTTGTTCATTGCCAGCCACATCACGAGTTGACAACGGCGCTTGCAGAATATCGTTTAACCAAACTTTCACCACTTGCAGCCAATGACTCTCGATGGAGAAACGGGTGAGCAATTCAGTAATCAATTGATCCAGGTCTTCCGGCAGCTCAGTAAAGTCAATTTCTTCCAGTAAGGTGTGTAAAAAATTACCGGCATGAGCACCGCGGGGAAAGGCAAAGGCCCCGGCCAATTCCTTTTGTGCGGGCGCCTCTATATCTGTTTGTTCTTGATCTTCATCCTGGTTAAGACGAGCACTCATGGGCACGTGTACATGACGAATAAGCGACGAGAAACTGGACATGACCCAGTCTTGTTTAATGCGTCCATTAAAGGTGCGCACCGATAAGTCTTGCTGCACTTGGGTTTTAGTTAATACACCCTGCTCCTGCGGCATGTCCGACACCTGGTAAATACCAGAATATTCAAGTAACTGGGACTGGCTTAATAACTCAGAGGTTAAATCCTCAACCTTGCCTTGTGCCAATACATGGTAAAGCGCACTGACTTGCAGGGTTTTCATTAATTTTTTATCGGTTACATTTTTGGGCAGGGCCACATAACATTTGGCCGATGCCCGGGTAAGGGCCACGTACAACAGGCGAACCTCTTCGGCCAAACCCTCGGTGATGCGTTGTTCTTTAAAGTCGCCTACCAAATCGCATCTTAGACTTTCCTGGCTTTCATCGTAAAACAAGGCATCACTTGATTCTTTACCGTCCCAAGTGAAAGGCAAAAATACAACCGGGTATTCCAAACCTTTGGATTTATGAATGGTGACAATTTGCACTAGGTTGGCATCACTTTCCAGGCGCAACATTTGCTGGTCCTCTTGACCCAGGTTAATGCTGATCTTGTGACTCAGCCAACTGATCAAACCCTGCATACCCTGTACCTGAGTGCTGGCATCTTGCAGCAACTCGGCCAAGTGTAAAAAGTTGGTAAGGCAGCGCTCACCTTCTATATGTTCATTGTCTAACCAGGTAGAAGGAAGATTGCGCACGTGCAGCCAATTCATGAACATGGCCATGACGCCTTTTTTCTGCCATAGCTCTCGTGAGCTATACAGCTGCTCTAACTGCTCTTCCCACAAGGATTCCCCTTGCATAAATTGCTGCAATGTTTGCAAGGACACACACCACACAGGGTGGGCAATGGCGTTTCTAAATTGCGCCTCACTTAACATGTGAATGGCTTGCAACAATGAATACATGGCCATGGCTTGGTCTGATTGGAAAATACTTTCACGGCCCACATATACGCTGCCAATGCCTCGTTTACTGAGGGCATTTTTTATCCATTTCGCTTGCCTGGCGCTGCGCACCAGCACGGCTACGTCTTTTGCTAACAAGGGTTTTGCTAACAAGGGTTGTGGTATTGCCTCGTTATCATTAAGCGTCGCCTCACCCGCTTGCGATAAATTAAGCAGCTCACAGATTT
>MAAD01000299.1:0-6108 GCA_002162985.1 Bermanella sp. 47_1433_sub80_T6
GGTCTGGCTTGGTATGGGTCACATCATCCGGACATACCAGGGTGGCAATGCCCTCATCCAGCTTGAGGGCTTTTAGTAACGGCTCTGAATACATTCGAGGTTTGTTGGTTACAATTCCCCAGGGGATATTCTGCTGCTGGCACCAAATTACCAAATCCCGTAATGACTCAAATAAGTCACTACAGCTGGCCAGGTTTTCTAAGTAGCCATCCAGAAACTGCTGCTTTTTTTCTTCAAAGCCCGCTTCCCCTTCCTTTAAGCCAAACGCCAGTGTGATCATGGCTCGGGCGCCGTCACTAACCGCGGTGCGAATCTTCTGCGGGCTAAGGGCAGGCAGTTGCTCTAACTGGCGCATATGATTTAAGCAGAAAATAAAATCGTCTGCGGTATCAATCAAGGTGCCGTCCAGATCAAACAGTACCCCGTGAAATTTTTTGTCTTCAAGGCGTGGCTGGTTATTCATATTTACTGGGGCTTATTGGTTTGCACTAAATAATTTACATCTGTATTACGGCCTAACTTATAGGTCTTGGTAATAGGGTTGTAGGTCATTCCCACCAGTTCACCTACTTTTAATCCTGCCTGGCGAGACCAGGCGGCCAACTCGCTGGGGCGTATGAATTTTTTATAATCATGAGTGCCCTTGGGCAGCATATTCATAATGTACTCGGCACCCACCACCGCCATTAAAAAACTCTTGGGGTTACGATTTAAAGTAGAGAAAAAAACCTGGCCACCGGGTTTACATAATTTGTAACAAGCTTGAATGATAGACGCAGGGTCAGGTACATGTTCTAACATCTCAAGGCAGGTCACCACATCAAAAGATTCAGGCTGCTGTTCGGCCAGCTCTTCTACAGTAATTTGCTGGTAATCGATGACCAGTTCACTTTCAAGTGCGTGCAGCTTGGCAACGTTTAACGGGGCGGCCCCCATGTCTATGCCCTTAACGGTGGCACCGCGCTGGCTCATGCCTTCACTTAATATGCCGCCACCACAGCCCACGTCCAATACGGTTTTACCAGCAAGGCCCACATGTCCATCGATAAAGTTAGTGCGCAATGGGTTGATGTCGTGCAGGGGTTTAAACTCACTTTCCAGGTCCCACCAGCGACTGGCAAGGGCTTCAAATTTTGCTATTTCCGCTTGGTCTACGTTGCTCATACTGTCTCCAATATTTAAGAGCGCTAACAGTCTCTTAAATTCATAGGGCTAAACTTTAAATTATGTTTTAGAGCTGATTTTATCGGCCCATTCTTGCGCCATTTCCATCAATTGCGCAGTATCTACATGGCACAGGGTTTTATTTTTAACCTGTAGGTGGCCTGCCACCCACACATGATCCACCTGATGGCGGCTGGCACTGTAAACCAGTTGTGAAATTGGGTCATACATGGGGGCACAAGAGATATCGGAAAAATCAATGCTGATTAGGTCGGCCTGCTTGCCCACCTTAATAGAGCCGATTTGATCTTCTTTACCTAACGCAATAGCACCGTTAATAGTGGCCATTTTTACCGCTTCCAATGCGGGCAGGGCAGAGGCATCTTTGCTGACCGCTTTAGCTATTAACGCCGCGCTATGCATTTCACTTAACATGTCCAGGTCATTATTGCTGGCGGCGCCATCTGTTCCCAGTGCCACGTTAATTTGCGCCGTTTGTAATTCATGGGTGGGACAAAATCCGCTGGCCAATTTTAAATTGGATTCCGGACAGTGAATCACATGAGTGCCAGCTTTTTTGAATATATCAATGTCCTGCTGGTTGAGCTGGGTGACATGTACCGCTTGCACGTCTGGCCCCCAAAAATTTAAATCATCCAGTCGTTGGCTAGGGCGCTTGCCGGTTTTTTCCAGCGCGTCACTTACTTCAAATTCGGTTTCGTGCAGATGAATTTGAATGGGCATCTTTAATTGGTCGCTCAGCATGCGCACTTTTTTAAGGGGTTCATCACTCACGGTATAAGGCGCGTGAGGGCCAAAACCAATATCAATTAACGGCTGATGTTTAAACTTGTCGTGGGCGGCTAATATTTTATCGAAGTATTCATCTGGGCCACTGCCGTAAGGCGTAGGAAAATTCAGTATGGGGCCATAACAGATGGCGCGCATATTCATAGAAGCGGATACCTCGGCCACCACTTCCGGAAAAAAGTACATGTCGCTGAAGCAGGTGGTGCCGCTTAATAACATTTCACTGATGGCAAGTTTAGTCCCGTCGGCCACAAACTGTTCGTTTACCCATTGGCCTTCGGCGGGCCAGATGTGTTCTTCCAGCCAGGTCATTAAAGGCAGGTCATCGGCTAAACCTTTAAACAGGTTCATGGCCGCATGGCCGTGACAATTGACAAAACCTGGCATTAACATTTGCTGGGGAAGGAATATGTGTTTGGCGTTGGGATATGTTTTTAATGCTTGTTCGTTGGGTAATATAGCCAGGATTACATCCTTGCCAATGATCACAGAATGACCCACAAGCAGCTCTTCACTTTCAAGTGTCATGACCCACTTGGGTGTGATTATGGTCTCTTCTGCGAGGCTCATGATGGCTTCCCTGTTTAAAAAATGAACGTATTTGGCTAAAGGCGCGCCAGTATAACAAAAAACGGCCGATTTTGGCCTTTTGATTGGTGGTCAAAGCCAGAATTATGGTAAAGTTATCCGCTTTATTTAGCCCAACAAAAGCGCCTGCTTTTTGGTTTTGCTACTTAGACTAAACACGCTTTTGTACCATAACAATAACGCCGCATTTTAAGCGGTAACAAAGGGATGCCTGCATGGGTGATTTGAGCAACGAAATCCTGCCAGTCAATATTGAAGACGAGCTAAAACAGTCCTACATGGATTACGCCATGAGCGTAATTGTAGGTCGTGCCTTGCCTGATGTGCGTGACGGTTTAAAACCTGTACACCGTCGTGTGTTACACGCCATGAATGTATTGGGTAACGACTGGAACAAAGCCTACAAAAAATCTGCCCGTGTGGTGGGTGACGTAATTGGTAAGTATCACCCTCATGGTGATAGCGCGGTTTACGATACGATCGTACGTATGGCCCAGCCCTTTTCCATGCGTTATATGCTGGTTGATGGTCAGGGTAACTTTGGTTCGGTGGATGGTGATTCTGCCGCGGCCATGCGATATACCGAAATTCGCATGGATAAAATTGCTCACGAAATGCTGGCGGATATCGATAAAGAAACCGTCGACTTTGTGCCTAACTACGACGGCACCGAACAAATCCCTGATGTTTTACCCACACGTGTCCCTGCTCTATTGGTAAACGGCTCAAGTGGTATTGCCGTGGGCATGGCCACTAACATCCCTCCTCACAATTTAACGGAAGTGATCTCGGGTTGCCTGGCATTAATTGAAAATCCGGATATCGATATTGATGGCCTGATGGAACACATCTCGGGCCCTGATTTCCCAACCGCTGCCATCATCAATGGTCGTGACGGTATAGTGGAGGCTTATCGCACCGGTCGTGGCCGAGTATTAATGCGTGCTCGTCATCATTTTGAAGAGAACGAAAAAAACGGTAAAATATCCATTATCTTTACTGAAATTCCTTACCAGGTGAACAAGGCTCGCTTAATTGAAAAAATTGCCGAGCTGGTAAAAGACAAGAAGCTGGAAGGCATTACCGAATTACGCGATGAATCTGATAAAGACGGCATGCGTATCGTAATTGAATTGCGTCGTGGTGAAGTGCCTGAGGTCGTGTTGAATAACCTGTTTGCGCAAACTCAGCTGCAAACTGTATTTGGTATTAATACCGTGGCCCTGGTAGATGGCCAGCCTAAAATTTTAAACCTTAAAGAAATGATCTCGGCGTTTGTTAAGCATCGCCGTGAAGTGGTAACGCGCCGTACCATTTATGAATTGCGCAAAGCCCGTGAGCGTGGCCATATTCTGGAAGGTCTGGCGGTATCTTTAGCTAATATTGATCCTATTATTGCGGTCATTAAAGCGTCACCTACAGGTGCCGAGGCCAAAGAAGCGCTAATTGACACCCCGTGGCAAGCGGGTGATGTGGCTGACATGTTAGAGCGCGCCGGCCCGGATGCCTGTCGCCCTGATAATCTGGAAGAGCAATACGGTTTCCGTGATGGCAAATACTATTTGTCGCCAGTACAGGCGCAAGCCATTCTGGACATGCGTTTACAAAAGCTTACCGGTCTTGAACATGACAAGCTCATTGAAGAGTATCGTGTGAAGGTGGCTGAAATTGCCGAGTACCTATCTATCTTGGCCAGTCCTGAGCGTTTGATGGCGGTCATTACAGAAGAGTTAGAAGCCATTAAGGCCAATTACGGTGATGAGCGACGCACCGAAATTGTCGCGGCCCGTCGTAACTTAACCATGGCTGACCTAATTGCCGAAGAAGACATGGTGGTAACCTTGTCGCACGGTGGTTATGCCAAGATTCAACCCATTACCGATTACCAAGCTCAGCGTCGTGGTGGCCGTGGTAAGTCTGCTTCTGCTATTAAAGAAGAGGATTTTATCGAGCATCTGCTCATTGCCAGTACTCACGATACTATTCTGTGTTTCAGTAACCGCGGTAAGGTTTATTGGTTAAAAGTTTACGATGTGCCCGTGGCCAGTCGCCAGAGTCGTGGTCGTCCTATCATCAACTTGTTGCCGCTGGATGCGGATGAGCGCATTACCACCATATTGCCTATTCGTGAATACACCGAGGGCCATTATATATTCATGGCCACTGCAAAAGGCATCGTAAAGAAAACTGCATTAACCGCCTTTGCTCGTCAGCGTTCAAGCGGTCTTATCGCCTTGGAAATCGATGAAGGTGATAACTTAATGGGTGCTGCTATTACAGATGGCACTAAAGACATATTAATGATCAGTGACGGCGGCAAGACGGTACGTTTCGCCGAAGAAAATGTACGCTCCATGGGTCGTACGGCTCGTGGTGTGCGCGGCATTAAGCTAATTGATGATCAGGAAGTGATCTCGCTGATTATTCCTGAAGAGGGCGGCACCATCCTAACCGCAAGTGTTAACGGGTTTGGTAAACGTACCGCTACCTCTGAGTTCCCAACCAAGGGTCGAGGCACTCAGGGTGTAATCGGCATGGTAGTGAATGAGCGTAATGGCAAGCTAGTGGGTGCCGTGCAGGTTCAGGAAAATCACGAAATTATGCTTATTAGTGATCAGGGTACTCTGGTTCGTACCAAGGTCAGTGGTGTATCGATTCTGGGTCGTAATACCCAGGGTGTGACACTAATTAAAGTGCAGAAAGGTGAGAGCATAGTGGGTGTGGCTGCTATATTGGATGCAGAGGATGATTTTGAAAGTACTGCAGCCGATGATGAGGTAGTTGACACTAGCACTTCGGAAAGTGCTTCTGATACGCCATCAAGCGATCAAGAATAAGGACTTAACCGTGAATCAGCAATCCAGTATTGCCCGGCCTCAAGTGATTGAGGCCGGTTTCCACGAAGATGAAATTGACCTGTTTGATTTATGGGACGACTTGGTCAGTAATAAAATCTGGGTAGCAACAGGTTTAATCACTTGTATATTGCTGGCAGCGGCATACTTGTTTACGGCTAAGCCGGTTTATGAAGTGAAGTCTGTCATTAAACCAGTGAGTGAGCAGGACCTTGTAGAGATTAACGTGCCCCAATTAAGCGGTATCTATTCTTTAAGCGTAGATGCGGCTTTTGAACACAGCAAGCGCGCCATGCTGTCTAAAGAATATCATCGTGATTTTTATCAGCAAAATCTGGTGGAAATTAAAACGATTGAGGGTCTGTACAATCCGGCTTTAACAGAGTCTCAAAACTTCACAGGTTTTGATAAGCTGTTAACCATAAAGCTCTCCAATGATAAAAAAGACGCTGAAAAATTTATCGAGCTAAATTTTCAATTGCATGATGCTATTGCCGCTACAAATTTGCTTAACGGTTATGTGGGTTTTGCCTTGCAGGGCCGACTATCTGAAATTAAGCAGACATTAGAGAGTAAACGTTTAGTGCGTTTAAATAAGCTGGAGTATGACGCCAGCTTGATTCGTGATAAATATTATAGTCAAAAAATTCAGCGTAAATTGCAGTTGGATGAAGCGCTACAGATTGCTAAG
>MAAD01000299.1:6116-11905 GCA_002162985.1 Bermanella sp. 47_1433_sub80_T6
TCAAACTGATCCGATTTATAGTAAGAGTGATATTTTAGGTAGTTTTAAGCCGCCCTTATACATGTATGGCTCCAAAGCTCTGGCCGCAGAAGAGAAGGCTTTAAGTCAGCGTGAAGAGTTGTCTAAAGAGTTCCCTCATGGTGAAGAGCATTTTATTAATGGATTATCCTCCATTTTATTTGAAATTCAGCAGTTAAAAAACTTAAGTGTTGATTATTCAAAGATAAAGATAGCCCAACTGGATGAGCCTGCATTGGTGCCGGTTAAGCCTGTCAAACCTAAAAAGTTATTGGTGCTGGTTCTATCGATAGTCACTGGCGGCTTCTTAGGTTTGATGATGGCCTTATTGGTGGCCGCATATAAACGTCACATTAAAAGAACATGATCGATAAGATTGATAATATATTTAGGTGTATGAGTTAGATGGCTCGAGTTTTTAATTTTTGCGCAGGTCCAGCCGCCTTGCCTGAAACAGTATTAGAAAAAGCGGCAGCTGAAATGCTGGATTGGCAGGGTAAAGGCTTGTCCATCATGGAGATGTCCCACCGCAGTCCAGAGTATGTGTCGGTGGCCAAAAAGGCCGAGCAGGATCTGCGTGATTTATTGGTAATACCCGATAATTATAAAGTGTTGTTCATGCAGGGTGGCGCCAGCGCACAATTTGCCATGATTCCCATGAATTTATTGCGCGGTAAAAAAAGTGCCGATTACATCAATACCGGGCAGTGGTCTGCAAAAGCTATTAAAGAAGCTAAAAACTATTGTGACGTGAATGTAGTGGCCAGCTCTGAAGATAAAGGCTTTAGCTATGCCCCAGCTCAGTTAGGCTTGAAGCTTAACCCTGACGCGGCCTATGTGCATTACACCCCAAATGAAACCATTGGAGGTGTGGAGTTTGAATATATTCCTGATACCGGTGATGTGCCGTTAGTGGCCGATTTTTCCTCCAGTATTTTAAGTGCCGAATTGGATGTGTCTAAATTCGCCCTAATTTATGCCGGCGCACAAAAAAACATTGGCCCTGCTGGTTTGTGTATTGTGATTGTTCGTGAAGATCTATTGGGTGATGTTATCAAAGGTACTCCCACCACCATGGATTATAAAGTGGTCGCCGATAATGGTTCCATGTATAACACGCCGGCTACCTATTCCTGGTATCTAGCTGGTTTAGTTTTTGAATGGTTAAAAGAGCAGGGTGGCGTAACTGCCATGAACGTAATTAACCTGCGCAAAGCTAAAAAGCTGTATGACTATATAGACGCAAGTGGCTTCTATGCCAACCCGGTAGCCCGAAATAATCGCTCCATCATGAATATACCTTTTACTCTAAAGTCAGATGCTTTGGATGCAGGGTTCATTAAGGAAGCAGATGCTAGGGGTTTATTAAACCTAAAAGGTCATCGCAGTGTGGGTGGTATGCGTGCCAGCATTTATAATGCGGTAAGCGAGCAAGCGGTGGATGCCCTAATAGCATTTATGCAAGATTTCGCTAGCCGTAATGCTTAATCCATCGGGCTGATGCCGACATGGAGGTCGGTAGTAGAGCAAAGCAGGAGCACTTGCCGAAGGCTGCCTAAAAGAAGTCGGGCAGAGGGCTGCCCTCGTACGAGGCCACCCCGTGGCCGATTTAACACGATACCCAATAATTTAAACATTCTGGAACAAACCAGTAAATGAATGAAGAAAAAGAACTTGGCCTGCTGCGCGATAAAATAGACAGTCTGGATCAGCAAATACAGCAACTAATAAATGACCGTGCCAATTGCGCCAAGCAAGTAGCCGACGTTAAGCAAAAATACGCGCAAGGTGAAAAAATTCAATTTTATCGCCCAGAGCGTGAGGCTCAGGTGTTGCGTAAAGTGATGGATCGCAATAAGGGCCCCATCGCCAATGAAGATATGGCGCGTATTTTTCGTGAGATTATGTCCATGTGCCTGGCTTTAGAAGAGCCGTTAAAGGTGGCTTTTTTAGGTCCTCAAGGCACGTTTACCCAAGCGGCGACCCTAAAGCATTTTGGCCACAGTGTAATGTGTGAAAGCCAGGTGTCCATCGGCGATGTGTTTCGTGAGGTGGAATCTGGTGCGGTACAATATGGTGTAGTACCTGTGGAAAATTCTACCGAGGGGGTAGTTACGCATACCCTAGATAGCTTTACGCAATCTCCATTACAGATTTGTGGTGAGGTAGCCTTACGAATTCATCACCACTTCTTATTGAAGGATGAGCTGAATCAAGAGGGTGTTGGCAAACTAAATAAGGTATACAGTCACCCACAGTCTTTAGCACAGTGTCGTCAATGGCTGGATACTCACTGGTCGCAGTTGGAGCGAATTCCGGTCAGTTCAAACGCCGAAGCCGCTAAACGTGCCTCTCAAGAAAACAATGCCGCTGCCATTGCCGGTGATGCCGCTGCCCAGCTTTATGGTATGAATATTCAATCCAACAGTATTGAAGATATGCCAGACAATACCACGCGTTTTCTAATCATTGGCCGCAAAAAGACGGGAGCCAGTGGCTCGGACAAAACCTCTATTATGGTGAGTAGTCGTAACCAATCTGGCGCCCTATACCAGGTGCTGGAGCCTTTCCATAAGGCAAGTGTAAGCTTGACTCGAATTGAAACCCGACCCTCCAGAAATGGTGCCTGGAATTACAATTTCTTTATAGATTTTGAAGGGCATGTGGAAGACGCGAGCATGAGTAAGGTGCTGGAAGAAGTGGGCGAAGCGGCCTCAGAATTAAAGTTATTGGGTTCATATCCCAAAGCGGTTTTATAGAAAATGCTTTGGACATTCCCATAAGGGGTGGACAGTAGGGAATGCATTGAGTAATTACCAAAAGATTCGGGCAGAGGCTGCCCTCGTAGGAGGCCACCCCGTGGCCGAATCTCTTTTTAAAATAGCAAAAAATAAATTTAAACAGGTTTTATAATTAAAATGAGCAAAGTGGATTTCTCTAAGTTGGCAAATACTGGTGTGCAAGGCCTGCGCCCATACCAGCCAGGCAAGCCCATAGATGAACTGGCTCGTGAGTTTGATTTAAACCCTAAAGATATAATAAAGCTGGCTAGCAACGAAAACCCCATGGGCCCAAGCGAAAAAGCCTTGGCCGCCATAAAAAATGAATTGGCAGATTTAACACGCTACCCGGATGGCAACGGTTTTGAGCTAAAAACTACCCTTAGTGAAAAGCTAGGCGTAAAAACTAGTCAAATAACCCTAGGGAATGGCTC
Source organism: Bermanella sp. 47_1433_sub80_T6 (assembly GCA_002162985.1). Taxonomy (GTDB): domain Bacteria; phylum Pseudomonadota; class Gammaproteobacteria; order Pseudomonadales; family Oceanobacteraceae; genus Bermanella. Next base: position 9,349 of record MAAD01000299.1, read on the forward strand.
CAGTGACATTCTAGAATTTATTGTTAAGTGCTTCGTGTCCGACGGTGACGAAGTCATGGTTTCCCAGCATGCTTTTGCTATTTATGGCTTAGTGACTAAAATGGCTGGCGGCAAGTGTGTACAAGTTCCCGCTAAAAACTGGGGTCATGATCTCGAGGCCATGGCTGCGGCAGTAACTGAAAAAACTAAAATAATTTTCGTTACTAACCCCAATAACCCCACAGGAACCTGGAATACCAAGGTGCAATTAGAGACCTTTCTACAGAAAGTACCTAACAATGTTTTGGTGTTATTGGATGAAGCCTATTTTGAATATGTAGATAAAACCGATTACCCAAGTGGTATCGATTATCTTGAGCAACATCCCAACCTAGTGGTTACCCGTACTTTTTCCAAGGCCTATGGTTTGGCATCATTAAGAGTGGGTTACGGCGTTTGCAGTGAAGCCCTGGCGGACTTGTTAAACCGGGTGCGTCCGCCCTTTAATGTAAACTCTTTGGCATTGGCCGCTGCTGTGGCTTGTTTAAAAGATGAAAACTTCGCACGCCAGAGTAAAGAGTTAAACGATCAGGGCATGAACCAGCTACAAGCCGGCTTCGACCAACTTAACTTGAGCTGGATACCATCGGTAGGCAACTTTATTTGTTTTGCAGTTCCAGGCATGGCCATGGATATATTTCAGGGGTTGTTAGCAAAAGGCGTGATCATTCGCCCTGTGGCCAATTATGAGATGCCAGACCATCTGCGAGTATCCATTGGTACTCAGGCAGAAAATCAGCAATTTTTACTGGCGCTTAAAAGTTTGTTGGGCGTCTGATGTCTACATCTGAAAACCTGCCACAATTAAATATTTGCATCATTGGCTTGGGTTTAATTGGCGGCTCTTGGGTTAAGGCTTTACGTGAAAAAGGCATGCAGGGTTGTGTGACTGGTTTTGATCGTAACCTTGACTCCATGCAGCAAGCAGTAGAATTAGGAATAATCGATCGCTATGCATCAACCGCCCGCGAGGCGGTAAAGGGTGTAGACTTGGTTATCTTGTCGGTGCCAATCTTGGCCATTAAAGATATTTTGCTGGAAATAAAGCCAAACTTGTCCAGCGATACCATATTAACCGATGTGGGAAGCGTAAAAGGCAATGTGGTTGAGGCCATGCGTGAGGTATTTGGTGGAGATAAAGCCAATTTTATCTTAGGGCACCCTATAGCCGGCAGTGAAAAAAACGGCATAAAAGCCAGTGATTCAAGCCTATATGAAAATCATACGGTTATATTGACGCCCCTGGAGAATACCGATGCCAAGGCACTGGCAACAGTTCGGTCCTTATGGGAATTTGCGGGTGCAAGGGTAGAGCAGATGGAGGTAAAGCATCACGATGAAGTGTTGGCCGCCACCAGTCATTTACCTCACCTGTTGGCTTACTCGTTAGTGGATACTCTGGCTCACAGCCATGAAAACAAAGAAATATTTAATTACGCCGCCGGTGGCTTTCGCGATTTTACCCGCATCGCTGCCAGTAGCCCTAAGATGTGGCATGACATTTTTACCGCGAATAAGTCAGCGGTTCTTGACGCGCTAGACCTGTTTAATCATGATTTGGCTCTATTAAGAGAAGCCATCGACAGTTCAGACAGTAATGCCATGATGGGCATATTCACCCGGGCCAAAGTGGCCCGAGACCATTTTTCTAAAATACTGGCCCGCAGAGCCTATGTGGAACCTATGAAAGACCAAAAGATAAACTTTATAGCCAACCCAGGCGGCAGCTTAAGCGGTTCATTTCGTGTGCCTGGTGATAAGTCCATCAGTCACCGCTCCATTATGCTGGGTTCTCTGGCCGAAGGCACTACCGAGGTCACCGGTTTTTTAGAGGGTGAAGACAGTTTGGCTACCTTGCAGGCTTTCCGTGATATGGGTGTGGTAATAGAAGGGCCGCATCGTGGTCGCGTGACCATTCATGGTGTGGGTTTACATGGTCTTAAAGCCCCTAGCAATACTTTGTATCTAGGAAACTCGGGTACGTCAATGCGCCTGTTGTCAGGATTGCTGGCCGGCCAGGATTTTGATGTGGAATTAACCGGCGATGATTCATTGTCAGGTCGGCCCATGAACCGTGTGGCCAATCCCTTACGGGAGATGGGTGCGAAAATTGAAACGGCCGAACAGGGTCGTCCACCGCTATTCATTAAGGGCGGTGCACCACTCACAGGTATTAACTATAAATTGCCCATGGCCAGTGCCCAGGTAAAGTCCTGTGTATTGTTAGCGGGCTTATACGCCAAAGGTGAGACCGTAGTGACCGAGCCAGCGCCTACTCGTGACCATACTGAGCGTATGCTTAAAGGCTTTGGTTACCCCGTGAAGGTGGATGGCAGTACCGTAACTATTAAATCTGGCGGTAAGTTAACATCCACTACCATTGATGTGCCAGCCGATATATCTTCGGCAGCGTTTTTCATGGTGGCTGCCAGTATCGCGCCCAATTCTGACATTACCCTAGAGCACGTGGGTTTAAACCCTACTCGTGTAGGGGTGATTAATATCCTAAAGTTAATGG
>MAAD01000006.1 GCA_002162985.1 Bermanella sp. 47_1433_sub80_T6
TAGATCGCAGCCAGTCCGACTCCATTAAATGGAAACGCTATGCTGGCAAAGATATTTTACCCATGTGGGTGGCCGACATGGATTTTAAGGTGATCCCTGAGATCATCGATGCCATTAATGACCGAGCAGAGCACGGGGTGCTAGGGTATGGCTCCGATAACCCGGAGCTCATGAATTTAATTGTTGGACACTGCCAGCATCACTACCAATGGCAGATTAAACCTGAATGGATTGTACTCACCCCAGGGGTGGTGAAAGGTTTAAACATTGCCCGTGCTCTGGCAACCCAAAATGGCAAGCCTGCCGGCATTACCGCCAAGCCGGTTTACCCTCATTTAATGCAACACTCCCCGGTATTAACGTTTGAAAACCAGGATTTTTTAACCCAGGCAAAAGGAGACAGCTGGGAATTGGATTTGCAGCAGATGCAGCAAAATATCAGTGACGATACCGGGGTTTTTTTATTGTGTAACCCCCATAACCCATTGGGCAAAGTTTACAGCCGGGAAGAGTTAACGGCCGTGGCCGAGGTGTGCCTGCAACACGACTTGATTATCTGTTCCGACGACATTCACTGCGATTTAATTTTGAATGGCAAACGCCACATTCCCATAGCCAGCCTCAGTGATGAAATTAGCGACCGTTGCATCACCCTCATGGCCCCCAGCAAAACCTTCAATATTGCAGGGTTAGACACTGCCTTTGCCATCATCAGCAATCCCATCATGCGTAAAAAATATCAGGCCTTAATGTATGGTTTAGTGGGCCATGTAAATATTATTGGCACCCAAGCGGCCATTGCCGCCTATAAACATGGTGAACCCTGGCGCCAGGAACTGATTAAGTACCTGCAAAGTAACCTTAAAATTATTGAGCAGCGCATCAACCACATACCTGGTATCTCCATGCGCCCGGTGGAAGCCACCTATCTTGCCTGGCTCAATGTTTCATCGTTAAAACTGGATAAACCACAAAAGTATTTTGAAGAATATGGGGTGGGCATGTCGGCGGGCAGTGAATTTGGTGACAACGATTATGTGCGCCTTAACTTTGGTTGCCAGCAAGAGATCTTAATCAAGGCTCTGGATAGAATTGAACAGGCCACCCATGAGCGAATGTTAATACTTGCAAAAAATGAAGGGGCCGCCTAATCCGTGAAAGAATGTAACTCATGTGGAAAGTGCTGCATTAAATACAGCAATGGCGGCTTAAGTGCCTCACAAAGCGAGATTGAACTGTGGGATGTGGACTCCCCTAACATCTATCGCCATGTGCATGAGGGAAAAATCTGGATGGACCCAAATACCCATGAGCCACTTGAGTTATGCCCCTGGCTTAAAAAGGAGCCAACTACCTCAGGTTTAGGCAGTGGGAGCAGCAAGGTTAGATACAGCTGTGAGATCTACTTCGACCGCCCGGACGATTGCCGCTATTACCCCAGCACTCTCAGCGAAATGATACTGGATGAGTGCGAGATGATTGAGCCCAAGGACATTAAAAATCCCAAGCAGGCGCAAAAAGCGCTGGAGTTCATCATGGCCGACAGTCGCGGCAGCTAGTGACTGCCCATAATAGTTACTGAACGGGTTCGGTTACCGGCAAGCTTTCAAAGCGTCGCGATTCATAATTTTTAAAGACATTATTACATTTGTGAATCTGGCCACTCATGGCGATGTATACCCCAGGTGTTGCAATGCTCAAAGCTCCCACGGCACAGCCAATGTTAAAGGTGGCATCGCTGTCCTTAAAAGCACTGGGCTGCATGGCGCCAACAAATATAATCACTTTTTGGGTTTGCTCACCCAAAAACTGCGCACTGTCCACCATAGTATCCGTGCCATGGGTAATTAATATGTATTGAGCGGATGATGCATTCACCATGGCCAACATCTTTTGGCGATCCTGGTGGTCTACTTCCAGACTGTCTTTTCTACACACTTCCTGAACGTCAAAATCAAAGGTTACATTCATGGCCGTTAAAATATCCGCCACCACAGGCTCCCCCACCTGAAACTCACTCAAGGCATCAAAATACACTTTATCCAGAGTGCCACCCGTGGTTAAAACCAATAGTTTTTGCATGTATTCACCCGTTTAATTTCAGCGCCGTAGTATACCTTTTAACCAGCTGGGTAAAAACCACCTTTTAACAGGGGCTTTGTATTAGCCCATATCAAAGGTGTTTGAGCCATGCTGAGCGTTTATGTCTATTTTTACTCGGGATTTAGTGATATGAATGAGCGTTTATGTCACCTGACAATCTGTTTTTTAGTGACTCGTTATGAGTGCAAACACGTCCACAGTGCCCGAAACTAAAGGAAATATGGAAAATAGTTACTATTTATCGGATTCTCAAAGTCATTCACAAACTAGACATACTCTTATAAGATCATGTGCATCAAAACTCCAATAAACAGACACCTAACATGACAGTGGCTATATTTAACACCACTCATGCATCAATGTGACGGCTATGACTAAAACAACCAATCCACAAGCTTCTTTAAATAACCCCTTTAATACCACTCAGGAAGTAGAATTCAGCGTGCCTGGCCAGGCCTCTTACGAGCCGGGTTTGTATGAAGAAAGCCTTAAAAAGGGCTTTGATTTAATACAGCGCCCTAAAACAGCCGCCGGTGTGGCGTCTATTACCCGCCAGCACAGCAAAAACCGCATGACCATTTGGGAGCGTATCTCGGTACTCACCGACGAAGACCCTAAGGTATTGTTCCAAAACTGGGGTAAAAACCTCGACGGCGCCGGTTTGGTTACCGCGGTGGTTAAGATTAATGGTCGTGATGTGGCCTTGTACGGGCATGACTTCACGGTGCGTGCCGGTTCCATGGACGCCACCAACGGTAAAAAACTGGCCCGACTTTTTGAGCTGGCCGGCAAACGTCGCATTCCTTTAGTGGGCATGAACGATTCGGCCGGTGCCTATGTGCCTGCCGGTGTGGGTGGTCTTGACGGTTACGCTGAAGCCTTTACCGCCTTGCGTAAAATCAGCGGTGTGGTGCCATCCATTATGTGCATGTTTGGTTTTAACGCGGGTGGCGGCTCCTACTTACCCCGCCAGGGCAGCTTCCTGATTCAACCCAACGAGACCTTCTTTGGTCTAACAGGGCCCGGAGTTGTGAAATCTGTATTAGGCGAAGACGTTACCGCCGATGAACTAGGCGGACCGGGTGTTCACAGTCAAACCGGTGTCACCGACTTTGTGGTGGAAGACGAAGTGGCGGCCCTTAAAAAAGTGAAAGAACTTTTAAACTACATTCCGGACAACAACTCGGTAATGGCGCCGGTGCAAGAAACCTCTGACCCCA
>MAAD01000237.1 GCA_002162985.1 Bermanella sp. 47_1433_sub80_T6
CCGCTTCAGCCTTATCCATATCCAGGTTAAGGCTTGATTTCAGTTCATCTGTAATGAATTCTAGCGGCGCATCATTTAGCTTCTGTTCGCTTAACAAGCGAGACGACACAAACAGCATCTTGCTTAACATGCTGTGTTCTCCGTCATAGCCTGGTTCGTTCTGATAGCGAATGGCGGTGCATACTTCATCTGGCAAACCCCACTGCTTAAACAAATTACTGCTAATTTGCTCGCGAGTAATGCCCATTAGATGCTGCTCTATGTAGTAGCGATTAATCTGCGGGTTGGCCTCAATGTGACGATTCACCAGATTAAAGTGCGGCGGAAAAACATGGCCCAGCAACAAGAATCCAAAGTTATGCAGCAGCCCACATAAATAGGCCATGCCCTGGCTGGGCCTTTGTTTGGGCGGTAAGGCGCGTACCAGCTCGGCCATCATGGCGGCGGTGTAGACACTTTGCTGCCAAAAAGGCGTATACCCCTGAGGGCCGTCTTTGGGCACAGACAGGGTTCTGCCTAACGACAACCCCAAGGCCAGGTTGATGACCAGGTCAAAGCCCAGTACTCGAATCACGGCTTCCTCCACGTTGGTGATGGTACCGGCAATGCCATAATAAGGGCTGTTGGCCCAACTAATAACCTGGGCGGCTAAACCTGGGTCGTGGCCCACCAGTTCGGCCAGCTCGTCACTCTCGGCATCCGGGTCCATGCGCAAATCTATAATGCGTTGGGCGGTTTCTGGCATGGGCGGCATATCCAGGGTTTCTTCCAGGCGCTGGTGGATTCTGCGGGTGGTGAAGTTTTTAACGGCGTGAATAATCTGTGAGGTATCTTCGCTCCATTGCTGGTCGGGTAATACAATCTTAGGCACTGCGGAACAATAGTCCCCCACGTGAGCACTGCCTACCAGGGTTTGAAAATCACTCATGGGAATTTCCAGCTGTTGTTCATCGCTGATTTCCATGGAAATACTGCTGCAGGCCAGTAGACCCTCATCCACGTAAGTTTCGAGCCCGGTAACCTGCGGCAAAGCCGGAATGGATTGCAAGTTAAGGCTACGACGAATCTTGTCTACCTTATCTTGCGATGCGGGCTTGAGTTGGCGTGAGGTAAGCGTTTGCAGTTTATTAAGGTCGAGAATTTTCTGGGCCGGAAAAATTACCTGGATGCGGCCGTGTTCGTCTTCCAGGATGGAGAGTTGTGCTGAGTTTTCTGATATTCCTGGCATATTAAAAACCGCTGAAGGCCTAATGAATGGTGATATGTCGGCGATACGGTACTCCACGTTCCATTGATCCAAAACCGCTTGGACTTTTTTGGGTAATCCCATGGCGCCTCTCGCTTATTTAATAGTAGACGGTAAAGAAGTCCCGGGGACAATTATCACGACATTCGGGCCTATAAATTAACTATAGACAAAGCTGGTCACTTTTCTGGTGGGTTTTGTGATGGGGTGATCATTATGAGATTTTGTACTAAGGCGTTATGTTGCCGTCTAATTAACCTTCATGACTTCCCTTGTTTTGTTGCATGACAGGGGTTATTTAAGCCGATACTGGTCCAGAATTTTTTGATACTCCCCGCTTGCACGCAGCCACTTTAAACCGGTGTTGAAGTCTTTTACTATCTGCCTATCCCATGCCGCTCCAGGGTAATGGGTTTCTGGAAATATAGGGTGAATGGCTATCTTGTCGGAGCCATGATTTATATGGGCGATGTATGCCAGAATTCGTCTCTCTCCCACCACCGCATCGGCCCGTTTAAAAAACAGCAATTCAATTTGATTCTCACGGCTGGCAAATTCTTTATAGCTGGCCTGTGATGCCACCAGCTTGCCATATTTTTTCCCTAACACCCGATGGGCCTGCTGGTAGGCCACCACTCTTTTCCCCACCAGATCTTCTACGATGTTAATGGCCAAGCCTCGGCTCTTTAAACTCACCGACACATCTTGAAATGGTAAGTAGTTAACGGTTAAGGACGCTGCGCCAGTAGGGCCAGTGAAAGGACTGGCAAAATCAAGCTGCTGGCTGGAAAACTGATTCAGGAGCCGGCTATAACCAAATATTTGAAAACGAACGGTATGGCCCTGGCTGGTGAGGGACTTTTCAATGATGTCTTTTTCTATGCCTACTATTTCCCCTTGTCCATTCTTAAATGACCAGGGAGGAGAGTGGTGCACACCCACCAGGATTTCTTGCGAATGGCCCAATTGAGGGTGCAGAGTGGTTAGGATTAGCAGCAGGTAAACCAGGGCTGGCGGGTATTGTGTGATGCTGCTGGTGGTCATCTAGGTCACAAATAATCGGGTATTAATAAACTAGATTAGTCGGGCTTAACAATTCGTGCCTAAAAAAAATAACTATAGAGCCAATGACTAGCTACCATCAGCTCTATAGTTGGCTATATAGCTTTCACGGGAGTGCGAATTAAATAATCAAATGCCCCTAGAGAGGCCTTGGCGCCTTCCCCCATAGCAATGATAATTTGTTTGAACGGCACTGTGGTCACGTCTCCGGCGGCGAATACACCGGACATGTTAGTTTCCCCCTTAGGGCTCACTTCAATTTCACCGCGCCCACTAAGCTCAATGCCAGAACCCTTTAACCATTCGGTATTGGGCACTAGGCCAATTTGCACAAAGATACCCGCCAACGTTAATTGTTTTGTATCACCCGTATTGCGGTCTTTATATTCAAGAGAGGTCACCCGTTCGCCGTCGCCAATCACCTTTGTGGTTTGCGCCATGGTGATGATTTCAATGTTGTCTAAGCTGTTAGCCTTGTCTATCAATACTTGGTCGGCGCGCAGGGTATCGGCAAATTCCAGTACCGTCACCGACGCCACAAGACCTGCCAGATCGATGGCCGCTTCTATGCCTGAGTTACCGCCGCCAATTACCGCCACTGGTTTGCCTTTAAATAATGGGCCGTCACAATGAGGGCAGTAGGCCACACCCTTATTGCGATATTCTTGTTCGCCGGGCACATTCATTTCACGCCAGCGTGCGCCGGTAGCCAACAATACAGAGCGACTCTTTAGGGTGGCGCCATTATCCAGTTGCAAGGCAATGTACCCGT
>MAAD01000183.1 GCA_002162985.1 Bermanella sp. 47_1433_sub80_T6
GGCCCTGACTTACTGGTGGGCATGATAAACAGTAACTGCAAACCCAGGCTCTCGGTTAGATAGTTAATCACTTCCTTGGAGCGGGTTTCATCCATCTTGGAGAAGGCCTCATCCACTAACACCATGCGTAAATGACTGTCTCCCTGATTAAAGCGGAACGCCGAGGTAATGGCGGCACTGCGAATAATGTACGCTGGGGTTTCCAGCTGCCCACCCGAACCAGTACCGTATTGAGACAGGGCGATGGGCTCTTTGCCTTCCGGGTGTTTGTAAATTTCGTAGCTTCGATAGTTACGATAATCCGATAACCGCTCCAGTTCACGCATGGCTTTTTGCTCGTCATCATCCAGCAACATGGCCATTAATTGTTCACGCACTTTCACCGACTTGGCACTCAGTTCCGCTTCAAACAAGGTTTGCCCCTCACCTATGGAGGGGTTTTTAATGACCTCTTCAAAGAAGTTCCAGTAATCCTTAAACTCTGGCACCCACTCCCAATCGAACCAATAACATTCTTTGTCGGTACCAAATCGGTGATGTTTAAGTTCTTTGTTCATCTCTTCTAGTACGCGCTTACCGTCACTAATGGACTGGTGAATACTGTGGCACAGGTTGGTCACAAAGGCGTTGTCGAAACTTAGCTTCAAGCTGGATAGTTTGTCTTGTTTTTCAACCAGAATATTATTTTTTAGGCGGTTATGAATGCGCTCCATTTCACGCTGCACATCACACACGCCCTGGAAAAAATCGCTACTGTGTTCGTGACTGTAATCTGCCGCATATACGATGGCATCCAGGGTTTGGCACCTTTGGTTGTGCTCGCTGATGGCACGCTCCAACGATTGAGCTCGGCTATTAAGTTCACTCAAGATGGATTGCTGCTGATTTTGAGCCACTTCGGCGGTGGTGCGTTGGGATTCGGCATCGGCCTCTTCCATGCATTTTTCAACATCAAAATCTGGCCAAAATTTGGCGATGCTGCGCAAGTTATCTTCGTTTTGGTCGGCTTTCTCGCTGGTAAATTCTTGCTGATCACTCAGTATCACGCAGCGCTTTTCACTTTCCTTAAGCTGCTGCTGGGTGCGCCCCAGTTCTCCATCCAGATTTTGAATTTGCAAATCCAGCGTCTGCGCCTGTTCGGCCAACTGCAGGTATTCCCCCTCCAAATCAGAGAAGTCAGACAGGTCAACTTGCTCTAATTGTTTTTCGGCATTTTGCCACTGACGGTTAACGCTCACCATCTGCTGCAATTGATCGGCATAACTTAAATGACGTAACTGATTTACCGCCAGCAATAAGTCTTGTGCTTCCCGTTGGGCCTGCTGGGCACTACTGGCTTGCTGCGCCAGTTGCTGCAATTCTTTTTGCTTGGCGCTTAAGGCGCGCTCGCGTGCCCCTTGGCCAAATACCAGCTCAGCATCATTCATGTCGCAGCGATACATGGAATAAGAACCCGAACCCATGCCTTCCTTAGTAAGGCCACGACGGGTCTTACGCAAGGTCGCAGCATCGGGCACTTGTTCGACGCTGCCGTAGCTGGCCATTAAATAATGTTTGGCGGTGGCGTGTTCAAATTCCATTAAGTTCATGATGGAATTGTGTGGCACCTTTATGCGATCGCTATCTTGTTTGGCTTTGCTGCCCTGAATTACACGGGCACGGTTGCCCCCTGGCATGTTGCGCACGATGGCGATGGCATCACGCTCGTAATCCGCTTCCACGATAATGGAATAGCGAGCGCCGCCGATGTAACCTTCGATGGCGTTTTGCCACTGGCCATCTAACACTTCTACATAGTCACACAACACTTTTGGGTCGGCCTGTGGGCATTCTCTTTGAATGGCATCCAGAGCCGCTTCCACAAAATACGGGTAGCTTACCTGGCTGGCATTTAAGCGATCGATATCCTGCTGATTTTGTTGCATCTTTTTCGATTGGGCTTGCAGTTTTTGCTCACGGCGATCGGCCAGACGAGCCAGCTGATCGCGCAGGCTAACCCCTTCGGTGGTGAGTTCACTGCTGAACCATTTATGACGCCACTGGTTGATTTGTTCCTGGCGTTTAATGCCATCATCCAGGTGCGCTTCAAGGGGAGACATATCAATCATGTCTTTGTTTAAAATGGCGGGAAAATCCAGCTGCTCTTCATCCCCCAGCAACATCACCTCTTTGCCCTGCTTTAAAAAACCACGCTCATTTAATGCGGCGATCTCGGCCCCTATGCTGGTATTTTGCAAGGTCTTGTGAATGCTCTTGGTGGCATCCAAAGTGTATTTAAGTTGTTTGTCTTGCTCCAGCAATAACACAGCCTGTTGCTGTAACTGCTGCTGGTATCCTTTTATATCTTGCTCAAGGCGGTCCTTGTCTTTTAAGGCAGGAATGCCCTGGCGGCGTGCCTCTAAACTCACTAGCTGTTCACGGGCTTGTTTGCGACGAGCCTCGCAGGTTTCTCGTTCGCTATCGTGGCTGGTAAGGTTACTGCGCAAAGTCTGCTGTTGTTGTTTAGCATCACGGTAGGCCACCTGGTCTTCCATGAAGCGACTCTTGGCGGCTACATAATGCGCCGTTTGGTAATCGATCCACTGGTCAATATAGGTTTGGCTGTGGGATTTTCCGCCCAGTAGTATCTCGATATTTTCAATCAACTGATTGGCATCGGATTCCATGGAGTGAATGGTTTTCATCAAGTCACTGATGCTGCGAATGGCCTCCCCCAAATCTTTTTTCTCGAGAATTTCATTGGCCACAAAACCGTTAATGCTCTTAACCGGTTTATACGCCATAAAGCGCGAGAAGGCACGGGCGGCATTTACAGCTTCCCGTTCACTCACCGCATCATCACGACCGCGCAAGGCGCCGTACAAACGACGTAAATATTGTTTCTTGGTATCGTATTTTTCTACGGCGCGCACACCACAACGCTTCTGCAAACGCTTAAATATCTTGCCCACGTCGCAGGCCTGTTTGCCGCCGTCTTCCTCCAGTAAAAAATCACTCTGGGTAAGTTCGTGACCGGCTACGATCATCAACAAGAAATCATTTTGTCTGGCCACTGCCTTGTTAC
>MAAD01000296.1 GCA_002162985.1 Bermanella sp. 47_1433_sub80_T6
GCATTACTATAGCCCTCTGAAAAACCACCAGCCATGACCCTGAAGGTCAATTGCTTAATACATCATTAAAGATTTTATAGATACGCCCGATAACCTTGTTAAGGCATTTGATGCCAACCAAATTTTGCAAGGAGCAGACTATGTACACAGGGCAGAGTTATCAATTTCTAAGCGCCATTGAACAACAGGCGTTTCATGAAGGACTAAAGGCGCAGCACAGCTCGCAAAACCCTTACTGCAATAGCGACACGCCACATGCAGCACGGGCCTGGGCCAAGGGCAATCAGTTGGCATTTCGTTTAACGGCACGCCTGGGCGTGCAGTATCTGAACGCCAGCCGCACCTCTCACGCCTGAAATATTCATTGACCAGGCTGGTTATTCATTTTCAAGCAGCTTGGCTAAACCCCAAACAGCGAAATACCTTGCTGTATTTCAACGGCCACCGTATTCACTGTGGTGGCTGAGTCCTTGATAGACTCCAGCCGCTGGGCATTCTCCTGACTTAAAGTACGCATCACCTGGGCATTTTCACTCACCCCGTTCACCACGCTTTCTTGCTCGGTGGTGGCCGAGGCAATCATATTATTCATGTCCAGTATGGCGTTCATGGCTGCTTCAGCCTCCAGCAAGGCACTGTGAGTTTTACCGGTATCTTCCACACACTGTCCCATGAGAGTTTGACTGGTTTCCATGGCCGCCACCGTACTCTTGCTGCCCTCCTGCAACTTGCCAATCATGCTATTAATTTCTTCGGTGCTTTGTTGGGTACGCGAAGCCAGGGAGCGCACTTCGTCGGCCACCACCGCAAAACCACGCCCCTGCTCTCCGGCGCGAGCCGCCTCTATAGCGGCATTTAATGCCAGTAAATTGGTTTGTTCGGCAATGCCGCGAATAACGTCCAGTACAGAACCTATATTTTCACTTTCTGTAGCCAGGTGCGTAATGGCTTGGGATGCCTGGTTAATCTGTGTGCCCAAGTGCTCCATGCCCTGTTGGGCGCGCTGACTTTCCTGGCTGCCGGCACTCACAGTGGTTTTTACCTGCTGCACCGAACTGGCGGCTTGCTCGGCGTTTTGCGCGATAAGCTGAATGGCCCCAGTCATCTCGGTTACTGCGGTGGTAATTTTTTCGGTCTCTTCTTGCTGCAGAATCAGCTGGCTGGCATTGGTTTGCATTAACGAATTCATTTCTTGGCTGGACTGTGACAGGGTCTGGCCGTTTTGGCTCATGTTTTTAATAAGGCCATGGGTCAGGCCAATAAAGTTATTAAAGTTGTCGGCGATGGGCTGCCCTGTCATTTGGCAACGATGGTTCAAGTTCAAGGCCCCCTGCCCGGTAATCTCATCCACCGTATTTTCCAAATCCTGACTGGCCACTTCTTTGCCGTGCAGGTCTTTGGCCATCACCAGCAGCACCCCGGTCTCCACCACCACATAACCGGCATGCAAAAATATAATATTCCAGCTGCGATTAGCCGCATCTAATATATACAGATCCACCCCTTGCTGTTGCAGGGCGAAGAACCCCAGGTGATGTACCGCTACCAGAACAGCCGAGGCCAATATGGGCAACCAGTCATGGTAATAAAGCAGCAGCGCCAAGAAAGCAAAAAAACCAAAATGCATTTCAATCATGCCCTGAGCCTGATTTACATGCAGCATGGTCATAACCATTAAAGCCAAACCCATAAAAACACGAGTGCTACGCAATCCGGCCTGAAATTGACACAGCATAGTGGCAATCAGAGCGGTGCCGCCGCCTATTACGATGGCCTGCCCCCACGTGCCATGCATACTTGCCAAAGCTAATGAATATAGGGTGGTTATATAGATCACGGCCAACATGGTCCTGTCGGCCTTGGCATATTGTTCAAGCACCAGCTTTTTGTCTTGCATGCTCATCTCCTAACTGACCCAGGGGCAATAACAGCCCACCGCCAGGGTATTTATCCACATGGGGTTTTTCGCCTCAGCCAAGCTGTGCAACACCCTACTCACAAAATCTTGACCCGAGCCACAGGTGGCCCCGCTGCTGTAGGGGCCAAAGTACGCGAGACGACCTTTTTCATCCCATACCGCCACCGACGGCGTGGCCGGTATATTCAACCCTTGCATCAACGTATCACCAGGACTTATCACCAATTGGCGAGTGTCTTTAAACAGCTCTTGCAGTCGCTGAATGTGAGGCGCGCTGTAACGGCTGCAAGGGCATGCATAATCGTTAAAATGCACCACGGTGGTTTTTACACTGGCCGGCAATCTTTTCTGAAATTGTCTTAAAATTTCGCCATTAAACACCACGTTTTGTGCGGTAAAGCGCTGCCAATGGCGGTATTCAAACCACCAAAAACCTCCACCCACAAACAGTAGCCAGGCCGCCATGATCAACCAGCCGGCCGCAGGCTTATTCACCACATTCACCTCGGTTTAAGCTTAGACAAGATTGGCCATTATTCTAGGGGTTACTTAGTGGTATGGCGGAAGGTGCCATCCCAGTCATCGGGAAGGTCATGATCTTTAAGGTGGGGAAGGCGCTCCATATATACCTTATAAACACCCAGTGGATTTCTATCGAACAGCGCGCTGAAAGCCGCCAGCGCCTCATCCCATTTTCGATCCAGATGTAACTGATAAGCGGTATTGTAATCTGCAAGTTCATCCAGGGTATCTTGCGGCACCTTGCCCTCTTGCCCCAAGGGCTCATACACCCGAATGGCCGTGTCTTTACCTTTCACCTGAATGCGGTCCACAAAACGGCAGACAAATCCGCTGGAGTGGTCATAAGTTTCTTCGCCAATTAAAATCTTGCTGCCATAAAATTTGGTAATACTTTCCAGTCGTGAGCCCAAATTCACCGCATCACCCAGTACCGTATAAGAACGGCGATAGCTGGATCCCATGTCGCCCACGTTCATGGGGCCGGTGTTTAAGCCCACCCCAATGTTGGCCTCGGGCAGACCCATTTCTTTAAACTCGGCTTTTAATCTTTCGGTGATAACTTGCATATTGATGGCCGCCAAGATGGCGTTGTTTCTGTGGTTATCGTCATCGATGGGCGCGCCCCAAAATGCCATGACCATGTCACCCACATATTTATCTATGGTGCCCTGCTGATCAAAAATTTCTTTGGTGATGGGGGTGAAAAAGTTATTCAGAAAACGTTTTAATTCTTTGGCGGTGAGGCTTTCACTGATGGTAGTAAAGCTGCGAATGTCGGCGAATAACACAGTTAACTCCTTACTGTCGCCATCAAAAGTATAAGCGCCCGGATCGGCCATCATCTGGTCGATGTGGGCGGGGGGCACGTATTGATCAAACATACCCTTAAGCATTTTTTTACTGGCGTTTTCTTTTAAGAAACCGTCGGCCACAAACGCCCCGGTTAAAAAGGTGGTGAGAATCCAGGCCCCCGCCACCGGCAAATCCAGCCCCAATACCCAGGCATAACCGTTAAAGCCAAACACTGCAGAGATAATCACGGTACCCGTCACCAGCATGGAAGTGGGCCCCAGCATGGGTAGAACAATAATCATGAAGATGGCAATTAATACCAATTGTAAAAATACTGCCCCGGCCGTCCAGTCTGGCTGATAAGGAAAGCCACCACTTAACAGCGCCCCCAATATATTGGCGTGCACTTCTACACCCGGGTATTGCGGCCCCATGGGGGTGGATCGTAAATCCGCCAGGCCAATGGCCGAGGTGCCCACAAACACCACCGCCCCTTCCAATAATCCCGGCTCCACATTGTCGTTTAATACATCGGTGGCACTGATATAGGGATAGGTAAAGGCCTTGCCCTGATAAGGCACCCGCACAAACCCCAAGGCATCCGTAGGGGCGGGAAATTCACTGACGGCAATGTCGGTGACCGTGAGTACATTTCCCACCTCGGCGATCTGCGGCTCGATGCTGTCGATGAATAAATAACGCATGGCGGCGCTCAGTGCCAAGGACGGGTATAACTTGCCACCTTGCTGAATCACTAGCGGCGCGCGGCGAACGGTGCCGTCAAAATCTGGAAACATAGTGACGAAGCCGCCACCTGTGGCGTTGTCTTGCAGGATAGGAATGTTGGCGGTGAAACCAGGGCGTTCGGTCACCACTAATTTGTTATCCCATTCCTGGGGGATATCAAAGACGGTCGGCGGCATCTGGCCGTTGCGATATTTTTCATCATCCTGAAAGAAAAAACCCAGTACCACGTCTTGCTCGGTGAGGATGCGCGCCATGTTGCTGTCGGCATCCACACTGTGGGAAATCTCTTGCCAATGTTGCGCGTTAATTTTTTCCAGCAAGGGTTTGTCCACCAGCTCCCCTATGTACTCAACCGGGTTAACTTCGGCTTCGCTGAACACCACATCGAATGCGGTGACAATTACCCCGGCCGCTCCTAATTTGTCGATGAGCTTGGCGATCTTATGCCTGCTCCAGGGAAAACGCCCTTCGGCCACGATAGAGTCTTCGTCTATGTCGATGATGGCGATGTTGTGGTCGCTCTCTCCGCGCTTGGTATAAGACAGTAACAGGTTGAATCTTAGGTCGTAAAACAGGTATTCAATGCGCGCCAACACATTAGAAGAAGAAGCCGAACTCACCGACAACCAGATGATGATAATCGAGATGAAGGCCGATAACAGGCGGGCGGTATGCTTGAGGAGTTTTCGAGTATGAAACATATTTATTCAGCATAGCCGGGATAGCTGAAATTGGCAGGAAAGTCACACAATGGTGCCCCCAACAAAACGCGCTTAAGCCCGCCTACGTTCCCAAAGCCGAATTTGGGCTGACTGCCTTACCAGGTGTAGCCGGGTTTTATAACCCGTTGTTGCCCTCGGGTTTATTGGGGGCGTTGCATCAAGACACCGCTTTGATCAAATTCACGCACTCGGGTAAGCGCAAATTTAATATCAGGCTCCATGAGTTTGCCCTTGTTTAAGAAGGCTTCTACTTCTTTAACAAACAATTCATCGGTCCACTGACTCCTTGGGCGAGAGCGCACAAATTCGCTGTAATTGCGGTGACCAATACTCTGTCGTAATTGCTGATTAAGGTTTTCCATTAAATACTGATGGGCCAGCTGATCGATTTTAATTTTCACTTGTTCGATGGCAGTGGCATCAAAATTTATGCCTGTGAGTTGCTGCTGAATATCATCACGCCACTTCAACTTTTGTTGAATGCTGGCTTCGTTTTCCAGAGGGTTGCTCTGCGCCAACATTTGTAAGGTCATATCCAGCTGAATTTGGGTTAGCTGCTGGTACGTGGCCACTTGCTGGGCAATCTGGCTATCGTAGTCGAGTAATGTTTGCTCATATTGGCTGTCTTGCTCTTGATGCAGCAAGTAAATTTTGTCCAGGCTCAACAATGCAAAGTCAAACACCACTAATAAGGCAACCAGGGTGGCGAATACCACATCGCGGATTTTTTTCTGCTGTAACAAAACGCCCAGCAGGGCTAAAAAGCCCACACTGAATAACAGGATAAAGATGGTCATGCTCATGAATACTCGAAAACCTAACGTCAGCGGCAAACACTAACAATGGCATAGAGTATGTTCAAGTACTCAAAGCGCTAATAACGCAGTGCTTAAGCCACATCGTGGCCGCTGGGAGGGAAAAAAATCTCTTTTAAATGCTCACTATAGGCATGGCAGGCATCGCTGAAGGTAAATACCCCGGCCAGTTTATCGTTACGGGTCACCAATGCGCAGTCGGTGTGGGTTTCACTCATGTGATCCAACACCTCAATCAGGGACGTTTGCAGGTCCACATGGTAAGCATTTAACGGGCATAGATCACCCACGGTTAACTCATCAAAATCGGTATGGCTGTGACCTGGTAGCTGAGTGCGCTCCAGTTCACGCAGGCTTATTACACTTAAACTGCCATCTTCCATCTTCACCGGCAAATGACCCACTTTATGCTCTTTCATCATAGTGCGAGCCTGGGTGACGGTGTCGGTGGCATAAATAGAAAACGGGAACGCGCTCATGACATCTTTAATCTTTGGCATGCGCTTCATACATTTTTCCTTATTTCGTATGTGGCGAGTAGAAAGGTCCGGTTACACCTCCTTAAATACCCATCTTGCTCAATGCGTCCATGATGTCGCGCAAAATGGCCGACATCTGCGGGTGCTTGCCTTCAAACTGCACCGCTTGTTGTTCTATACGGCTATCCAGGCTGTCGTCACTGGTTTGCCCGGCCAAGACCCCCTGTATATCTTCATCTAACTGGGACAATAAACTGCGGCTCTCGTCGTCTAGCTGTTCAATGCTGCTTAAAGATTCGCGCAAATGGGCGAGTTTGGCTTTTAGTTGCTCATGCATTCGACTTGCTCCTTAGTGCTCTAACCGCTTAAAACACAGTAAAAGGCCATACTTCAATATAGATCAAGAAAGTAAAAAGCGCATTGGCATCTCCTAAAAACTAGGACTAGTTCTTAAAGGACAAAGAAAGAGGTAAATCAAAAGATGAGGGTTACTGGATGTCAGAAAAGGGGAAAACTAGCAGGGGATAGTTGGGCCGTTCATTATTTTAAAGGACGGCCCGCAGATAAAGCTAGATATTCATTGTGAGTTTCAATACACCTTTAACCACAAAACCCACCATGCCCAAACCCAGGGCAAAAAATAATACCGCCATGCCAAACTTACCGGCTTTACTGCGTTTACCCAGATCATAGATGATGAACATCATGAACCCGATGATGATGGTTAGGCCCACCATGAGGGCTATTTCTTCAAATTGTTCAAAATCCATAATCGGCACCCAGATATTTTGGGCGCATTATAACCAATGGGGCGAAGTCTTAACCAGTTAATTTACCGGCTAATTGGCCGGTCCCAAAGGAATACCTAGAAATATCCACAGGGTGAACATGGCACCCCATCCCAACAATAGAGTCATACCATAAGGCAACATGAGGGTTAACAGACGCCCGACCCCTATGTCTTTTTCATATTTCTGCGCATACATCAGCACCAGAGGAAAATAAGGCATAAGCGGCGTAATGATATTGGTGCTGCTGTCGGCCACGCGGTAAGCCCCTTGCACGGCGGCCGGCTCGATGCCCAACAAGTAAAAAGCCGGTACCAAAATAGGCGCCAGCAACGCCCACTTGGCCGAGGCCGAACCCACCAGCAAGTTCAACACACTGGTGAAGATCATGAGTCCGACCATGGCCAAGGCCGGAGACACAGCCCAGTCCTGTAACACCGCCGCCAGGTGTACCGCCAGCACGGTGCCCAAAATGCTCCACTTGAACCAGGCAATAAATTGCGCCACCACAAACATCAATACCAGATAAGGGGCCAAGTCCGAGATGCCCTGCTCCAGCGACTTCACCCACTGGCCCCAGGACTTAAAGCGGCCGTTTTGTATACCGTAAACCGTGGAAAGAATGGCCACGCTCAAGGCAATAAGCGCCACTAAAGAAGCCATGAACGGCCCTTTGACCAAGCTGCCGGTTTGGGCATGGCGCAGTACCGCCTGCTCGGGCAGGGTTAATATTAACCAGCTAACGACTATCGTAATTAGCGTAATCCAGAAGGCTTTGCCCAGGTTGTGTACCGCTATGGGCTCATTTGAATCAGGTTCGGGTATAACAAACGGGCTGTCTTTCAGGTAGGGCTCCACCCATAGGCGATTTACCATGACAGTGAGGAAAATAATCAATACCACGCTGGCCAGCATAAAATAGTAGTTGGCCAAAATACTCACTTCTTTATCGGCCACCAACTGCACGGCTTCGGTACTAATACCGGATAATATGGCATCCACCGGCCCCACCATCAAATTGGCACTGAAGCCCCCGGAAACGCAGGCAAAACCCAGAGTTAGTCCGGCTAAAGGATGCCGCCCTGCCGCCGCAAACACCGCCGCACATAAAGGCAACAACACCACATAACCCGAGTCCACCGCTATGCTGGACATGACCCCTAAAAACGCCACCACCAGCGGTAACATATGACTCTTGGTATGACGGGTAAGGTTGGTAATAAGGGTGGGCAATAATCCACTTTTTTCAGCTAGGGCAAACGCCAGGGCAATCATTAACACCGGTCCCACCGGGGCGAAGTTCATGAAGTTTTTAACCATGGAGCTGAGCATAAAGACCCAGCCGTCTCGACTGATGAGGCTGCGTACCTGCAGCCACTCTCCTGTGGCCGGATGCTGAGCGCCCCATTGGAAAACATCCCCCAGCCAGCTGAACAGCACCACGATTAGGCACAGGTAAATAAACAAGGCCATGGGATGAGGCAGGCGATTGGCGACTTTCTCGATGGAGTTTAGAAAGGATCTCATATGACTTCCTTGTGGCAGAAAATACCTTGAGCCATAAATACAGTGAAGCCAAGGGTTTGCAACGCAGCTTACTCCCATCACGTTCGTTGAATAAGACTGTTGCTTAAATTAGGCGTTTTTTATCCACCTGCTCGCAAACTCCCTAGCCATGAGGCTTGCTTAAATTATTAGAGTAGTTGCTCTTGGGTAGAGCGCGACAACCTGCTAAATGGCGGGCTTGACCACTAGAAATTCGTTTTTAACTGACTACAATGGCGCCGCCTCATCGGGCAAACCTTTATCAAATTTACACGCGCTAGCCACAAGCCAGCCATCCGGAGCGACTATGATCACCAACACCCACCACCAGATCAGCACACAGTCGGCCCCGAATCTTGCTCCTGTGGCCAACATATTACCGGCCAATACTCCCATGCCGCTGGCGTGTGATGCCTGCGATCATGAGCAAAGTTACAGCATGCACCATCTGCGTTCTCTACCCGAACTGGTTTGCCATCACTGCGGTGATCAACGTCAATTCAGCGTGTTTGAATTAACGACTTTAGAAAGTGCGCTTAATACCATGGGTTATTACTTGAGTAAGAGTGCCTAGCTTAAGGGACTCTCCTTAAAGCACCTGAACATCGCCGCTCCTTGGCATGACCGCCATGGATGGTGGAAATGCAGTTTTTGCAGGAGCAAAAAACTGTCCATGCCACCGCGTCATACCGTACATCCTGTACATCGCCGCTCTTTGCCATCCCTGGCACCGCGTCATACCGTTCATCCTGAACATAAAAAAACCCGGTTACGCGTTGGCGCACCGGGTCTTAATTTTTCATTTTAGTAAAAACACAAACTAGTCGCTTTCAGGCACTTCAATTTTTAAAATTAACGACACCTGACGCTCCAGAATCTTCCTCTGGTCTTGTTTATTAATATCCTCAGGCTCTTGCAACAAGGCCTCGTATTCCACCCGACGCAGGGTACTAATAAGAATTTGTGCGTCTTCTTTAGGGTGAGAGCTGTGCACCAGGTTTAAAAACTCGATGAGCTTTTGCTCAAGGGCCTGGGCATGACTGCCCGCCAAACCTCGCAAGTTGTCATTTAACAAGGCCTCATAGCGGAAGGCTTGATCCGCCACCGCCATTTCCCGGCTAAACAATGTTTTTTCCAGCACATACGCCAGCAGCTGATCCACAATCACTTCCACTAACTTGGGGCCAGTGGTGAGCTCGGCCAGCTTCTTGCCGTCGGCATTCTCCAATGGCTCGTACATCTTGCGTGAAAAGACGTTCACGATAGATTGGGCCTTTTCGGCATACAACATGAAGGTATCGCTGATGAGCTCCTGAATATCTTTAAAGTAGTAGGTAGTGGCCGCCAGGGGCACTTGGGCCTCTT
Organism: Bermanella sp. 47_1433_sub80_T6; assembly: GCA_002162985.1. Lineage (GTDB taxonomy): Bacteria > Pseudomonadota > Gammaproteobacteria > Pseudomonadales > Oceanobacteraceae > Bermanella. Next base: position 9,694 of record MAAD01000296.1, read on the forward strand.
TGGCAACACTTCGATGGCGTATGGCGCGTACACCATCACGCACCACTATGCGTAAGGCCGCTTCCAGTATGGCTCTGCGGCGTTGTTCACTGCCCGCACGAGAGGTTTTACGGCCCTGATATTGAATCTTATTGGGCTCGTTGCTGATCATTCTTTCTAACACTGTCATTGTATTGTCCGCTCGCAGTGGTTTGTTATAGCCACAAACCTGTTTTTATTTTTTTGTAACAATGTGTAAGTAAGGTTACTGAATAGTTACACAAAAGCCAATCGGGAATGGCTAAAAATCGACCCATTTTTTAGAGTATTCACTCAAAAAAAGATGGAATTACGAGCAAATGGCCGCCTGGCCTGGATCTTGAATCTTTATTAATTGAGAGCAGATGAAACACTAGACAAAAACTGATGAGCGCACGGTAAGGAGGCATCATGGATATATTAGGGCTACCCAAGCGTATGTTCCAATCCCTGGAGCAGATGAGCGCTCCGCAAAAAACCGCCCAATCCAGCCCACTTAAAGACACCAGCACACTCCCCCCCCAGGGCATGTCCCCATTAGGCGAGCGCCTGGACAGCCTGGCCCGCCAATTTGACTTAAAAGCCCTACCGGTAAGTGAGCTCAAGCCTCTGCAGGGCTCTTTAATGGAAAATGGCTTCATAGGTGAAGATCAGGTTCGGGCGCAAGGGCTATTAACCCAGCTGGCCTACCATCATTATCAGGCCGGCCCCATGGACGTGGAAGCGGCGCTGGAGGAACACTTGGGCCGTCTTTCCGAACAAGGCGCGGTATTGGCCGACTTCCAGGAGGGTAAACACGTATTAAATGTGGTGCGCAATTTGGTAAGTGCTCGCCAGCAACAATCCCAAGCGGCTTAACCCCCCTTCCCTAGCCCGTACATGGCCACTCTTTTAAAGCTTTCACGGCCCGCTCATGGGCAAAACCCGCCACAACAAACTATGCTAAAGTAGCGCCTTTTTTTAAGAAGCCACGTTATGTCACGTATCCTGCTTTTTCGCCTGAGCCTAATAATCTGTGTTTGCCTGGCCTCAGCGAGCCACGGCATCACCAACATCGAAAGCACTCGCCTCAAAAATACCGAAGAAGGCACCACGGGTAATATCAGCTTAAGCCTGGACGGACGCATAGGTAACAGCGATAAACTGGCGCTGGGTACCGCTGTGCAGCTTATTCGTGCCTATCGTCACGATGAGTGGATTGCCATTATCAGCCGGGATTACGCCGAAGTAGACAGCGAAGTAAACACAGATGAGAGCCTGGTTCACCTGCGCTACCTCACCAAACACGGCCGCAACTGGGGTCACGAGGTATTCACCCAATATCAAGAAGACAAGTTCAGCTTTTTAGCTCGGCGAACTTTGTTAGGCGGCGGATTACGCTACACCCTATCGTCGCAAGCCCCCTTACAGCAGGCCAACCACATGGGCTTTGGTTTGTTTTACGAAGAAGAAGATTATACAGATACCACATCAGAAGATGAAAACAACGTTCGTCTAAACCTTTACTGGGCCTATAAAAACAAGGTTCACGACAACATACTCTATACCAGTACCTTGTATTTTCAGCCTGAGGTGGGGCAGCTAAGTGACCAGAAGGGTTTATGGCAAAATGCCCTTAGCATTAGCGTAACTTCTACCATTAGCCTCAGCCTCACCTGGGATGTTGAGCACGATACACAAACCCCCAACGGCGCGAACGACACTGAAACCAGCTACAACAGTGTGCTGATTTATAACTTTTAAATGGGTTTGAAAATTTAGGAGGGATTATTAGACTGCCGAAGGCAGTCTACAGGAAGGGTTTACTGAACTACTTCTGCCAGCAAGCGGTCAACCGTTTCCTTTAATTGTGTTTCGTCGGCCGGCTTAATCAGGTAATCACTGGCCCCTTGACGCTTGCCCCACATGATATCGGTTTCCTGATCTTTGGAAGTCACGATCACCACGGGAATGTGTTTGGTTATCTCATTCTTGGTGATCTTGCGAGTGGCTTGAAACCCATTCATCTTGGGCATTACCACGTCCATCAATACCAAGTCCGGCATCAGTTCCAGAGTCCTGGCGACCCCTTCTTCGCCATTTTCGGCGCTATGAACGGTGTGACCCTGTCTTTCCAGGATGCGTTTATGACCTTCCATCATAGTGGCCGAATCATCAACTATTAAGATTGTCGCCATGGGCACTCGGTTCTGTTTGTGAGGGTAAGACTGAATATATTACAGCTGTTTCACGCAGTCTAGCGCCCACTGACGTGCCACGTCCACCGGATTGAGGTGCTCAATGGCATCAGTGTTAAAGCGATCACACAATACTGGCCCCTGTCATTCAATCATAAGCGCTTCGATCATGGCGCCAATCTGACCAAAGTTGCTGTCACTGCTGCCAACCAATGCCAGCATGACAAAGAGCATCGATGCTCATCAGAGGCTATATTGGTCCACGGCAGCAAATACGCATTTTTGAAGTTGCTGAACATTACGCTGAATATCAAAGCGCCAAATATCTTTGGCGCTCATGATATCCAGGCCATCCAGTAAACTGCGCGCCACCACTAATTTAAACTCGCCCTGGAAGTTGGCCAAACGTGCAGAACTGCCCCCTTGTAGCTGCCACTGGGCGGCACACAACGGCAGCAAGGCTAGCAGGGTGTTTTGCAAAGTTTTTTTGTCTTTAACTTGCGCCAGGCTGAGAGAAAGCGGTACCTCAAGTAGGTATTCTTCCTGTAATTGGTCCAAGAGCTGCTGGCAACAAATCTGATAACAGGTCTGCGTTAAATCTTCACTTTCACCCAGTTGGGCTGCCTTGGCCGCGGCTTCTATGCCTTGGGCCAACTCATACTGAGTATTGGCAGATAGGCACATGTATTTAGGCTGGTCTGGTTCTGTTTGGGCCACAATGTTCATCATCCCTTTTTATGGCTATCCTTAATTATAAAGACCAGTAAATTAAAGTTGTCGAGTTTTCAGCCGAGGAAATAATCAGGGAATGAATAAAAAGCGTCGACTTTGAAGCTCTCACACTTCAATAAAGGCACGCAGGAGCAACAAAAATCACCATGAGCACCACAGACACCCAGCCAAAACCCATTAAAAAATCCAGCCCCTTTAAACTGGTGGACGTGGAAACCTGGTTTAATTTGCTGCTACAGCGCATCTTTCCGGTGTGGTACTGCGTGCGCTATGTGACTGAAATGCCAATGGAAATGCTGGCCGAGATCAATCCCAAGAGCTACCTGTCACACCGCTGGTTATCCATCAATGACACCCATCAGGCTGCAGCGGCCTCACTGGAGCATGCTGGGGATCAATGGCAGGACTGCGCCCAGTTATTACTAAAAATTTATAAAACACGCACTTTTAAACGATATTTATCTATACGTAATATTACCGCCGTAGAATCCAGCACCGGGGACACCGATTACAGCAATATATTGGAATACGCCGAAGCCGAGTGTAAAGACATCCCCACCTATCATGCCGAACATTTTGATCAACTGAGTCACGAATTATTTGGAGAACAAGGCAAACGCTATCCCTTTGTATACCGGGAATGGGATGGCCGTTATTACTATCGTAACGAGGGGGAGCCCCATAAAGTTGGCGCCTTGTTACTGCATTGCCGTGAAAAAAGCCGCGACTTAAACGTGAAGGCCGATATTGAAATTCAATACGCCGACTTACGCGCCGTGGAAATTCTACGCAGCCGCTACTGGTTATTGTTAATGAAACGCGAAGCGGCCTATCAAATTGCCTATTTAGTGCGATCCGCCAAAATCCCCTGCCAACTGGCGGAATTTGAGTGGCGCCGCAGCGACCTGGTATTTTTGGTATTGAAAAAAAACGACTACCGCACCGCACAAATTGTTGATGCCATCGTGCACCGCCATTTTCCCCGCAGCGTCATCGAATGGGGGCGCTACTTATGTACCCACCAGGTGCCGTTTCGTAATCGTTAATCAGTAGAAGTACGTA
>MAAD01000289.1 GCA_002162985.1 Bermanella sp. 47_1433_sub80_T6
CCAGTGCGGCTTCCAGTGTATGTAATTCAGAGCCTTCTAAACCCAAAAATACAGTGAGTACCGGTCAATCCGGTGGCCAGGGCAATGGTTATTATCAAGTAAATGGTGAGTTAGCCGCCAACTGGCTGAGCGAAGATGATGAACGCTGGTTTGCCCGTCTGTTCAGCTCCATTACCCTGTCCGACCAGGTATTTGGCAACAAGGCCTCTTCACCCTTTGTATATGGTTTTGGTGTGGGCCATGCCTACTCCATGGGAGATGGCCATAACCTGATTTCTCAATTCAGTCTTACTCGCGCCCTGCAATACAGCGCCTACTCCGAGCAAGTTCAGGCCGAAGTGCGCTACAGCGAACAGTCTTCTTTAGGCTTTAAAACCGAATATGTATGGAACTGGTTGCCCAGCGTGCAGTTACGCCCGTTTGTAAATGTGAGCATCGTGCAGCAACCTAACATGAAGTTTGTTAAAAGCGATGTGGATCGCAGCCTGGAATACACTGGTGGCACCTATGTCACCCTGGGTGCACAAATTCGCGCCAGCTTTTAAACAGGTTGTTTGCAAGCTAGCGACGAGACAAGTCTATAAAGGTAAGTCTTAGGCTTAGTTTGCCAACCAGCCACTAAGTTGTAGGCGTAAGGCCTCGGTACCTTCTTTTTTCAAAGACGAGAAGGTTTGCAGGGTCAACAAGTCGCCCATATAAGCCAACTCTTTTTTCACGGCAAACATAGTATTTTGGCGCGGCCCTTTTTTAAGCTTATCGGACTTGGTTAAAAGAATGTGTACCGGCATTTCACAATCAACACACCAATTACACATCATGCGGTCAAATTCGGTGAGCGGATGGCGAATATCCATCACCAGTACCAATGCCTTCAGGCTTTTTCTGTCTTCCAGGTACTCGTTCATGTTTTTTTGCCATTCACGCTTAACGCGATCGGGTACCTTGGCAAAACCATAGCCGGGTAAATCCACTACCCGAACACCGGGCTCAATCTCAAAGAAGTTGATAAGCTGGGTGCGACCGGGTGTTTTACTGGTACGGGCTAATTTACCCTGTTGAGCTAGGGTATTAAGAGCACTGGATTTACCCGCGTTGGAACGCCCGGCAAACGCAACTTCACAGCCGGTATCTTCAGGGCATTGCTTTAAACTGGGGGCGCTTTTGAGGTATTGCGCCTTTTGAAAATTAACGAGAACTGGGTCCATGATGCCTTTACTGCTTAGGGTCAAGTTGTAAGTAGGGTAACTTTGGTTATAATGCCACAAAATTATCTTGGACCTGCTAACCATTTAATAGATGGTTTGCGACTTGGGCCATCAATATTGCTTTAGCAATGCTGTTATGAGAGCGGCATGTGTTACTGGGAGTTTATTCAACCCATTTTAGTTGAATTTAGCGCACAGTAAAACAGGCGTATTAACGTCTGCATAAGAATTAAACAATTAAAGAGAGATCACCATGAAAAAACTGGCAATCAGCTTAATGTTGTCCCTGGGTCTAGTGGTTGGCGCACAAGCCGGCGACGCGGCATCTGGTCAAAAAATATCTGGTGCCTGTGCCGCTTGTCACAGCAAAGATGGTAACAGTGCTGCACCAAGTTTCCCTAAGCTGGCGGGTTTGGGTGAAAAGTACCTTCTTAAGCAACTTAAAGACTTTAAGAGCGGCAATCGTAAAGATCCGGTGATGGCCGGTCAGTTGGCTGCCTTAAACGAAACTCAAATGGCTGACCTAGCGGCTTACTTCGCGTCTCAAACTCGTACTGTTGGCTACGCTGCCAAAGACAAGGTTGCCCTTGGCGAGAAAATTTTCCGCGCCGGTAACCGCGCCACAGGCGTTCCAGCTTGCTTGGCTTGTCACGGTGCTAAAGGTGAAGGCATGTCAGCTGCTGGTTTCCCGGCTCTGGGTGGTCAGCACGGCGGCTACGTGAAGGCACAATTGGTTAAGTTCCAGGAAGACAAACGCACCAACGATGCCAGTAAAGTGATGCGTGACATTGCCGGTCGTATGTCTAACAAAGAAATCGATGCGGTATCGGCTTACATTCAGGGCCTTCACTAGAATTTGTGAAACCGAAGTGAGTTATGAAAAGGCGGCTTAGGTCGCCTTTTTTATGTTCAGGATGAACGGTATAGCGCGGTGGCATGGATGCCAAGGAGCGTAAGTGATCTATCGCCCATCATTTTGTTTTACATTTCATAGCCAATGGAACTTTGCATTTATCTATTGTTCAAATGCCCATAACAATTTAGCCTTGAGCCATTCCAGCTTTAAGTTTTAAACATCGTCCTGACGAAAGGAAGTCACATGAAGTTAATTAAAACCATCTTAGTGGGTGCGGCATTAATGCTGGCCTTCACCAGCCAAGCGGCCCAGTTCCAGGAAGGCCAGCACTATAAAGTATTGGCTAACCCTACCATGGCCCGTGATGCCAGCAAGGTCGAGGTGGTTGAGGTGTTTTGGTATGGCTGTGGTCACTGTAATCACTTTGAACCCACCGTACAGGCCTGGAAAAAGTCTATTCAGGCAGATGTGGATTTCTACCAGCTACCGGCCCAGTTTAGCCGCCAGTGGAAAGTCCACGCCGAGTTATTTTACCTAACTCACGCTTTAAAAGTGAACGACAAGGTGCATCAGGCGATTTTTGACCAAATCCACAAGAAGCGTAACCCGCTGTTAAACAAAGACGATCAAAAAGAATTTTTGGCGGGATATGGCGTGAGCGAAGCGGACTTTGATAAATATGATGACTCTTTTGGTGTGCGCCGCCAGCTAAAAATGGCCGACCAAATGGTGCGTAACTATGCCATTAGCGGCGTACCGGCCATTATTGTGAACGGTAAGTACATGGTAAATGCCAGCAGCGCCGGCGGCATGGACAAAATCTTCGGGGTGGTGAACTTCCTGATTGAGAAAGAACGCAAAACCCTTAAAAAGTAAGCCTTAGGGCCTGCTTATAGATCCGGCTTCGGTCCCGAAGCCGGTCTACTCCTCCCTTAATTTTCTCCCTGCTGTTTATTAAATCTTCTCCTACACTGAATCTAGGGGGAATCCATGAGCACCAACAGCGATCGCTGGAAAAACAAATACCTGAATCTGATTGATGATCACGAAAGCCTCGAGAAGCGCTTTGAAGATCAAACCACTCAGCTACGGCGCGCGCTTATCCGTCTTACTGTGGTGGCGGAAGGGCGTGACCCCGACCTGGATACCCAGCTGTCGGCCACACGGGATTTGCTGCGTAAAGAGCAGGTGGTGGGCCTGTCAAAAATTTTAGAGAACGTAGAAGCCGGTTTTGAGCGCTGGCAGGCCCATCAGGAAACTTTCCACAGCCAGTTATTTGAATCCCTGCTAAATATAGAAACCCGCTTTGCAGACTTACCGTCAGACATCAAAGACAAACTGGCAGGCTTGCGCAAACAGGTGCGCAGCATGGACAAGGCCGAGCTGCTGCTGGCCTTAGTGAGCGTTATTGCGCTATGGGCCGAGGCCATGGCGGATCAATCTGCCGACAGCCCAGCTGGGCCCATTAAGAATAATTGGTTTAGCCGTTTATTTAACAAGTCGTCCACCATAATCGAAGCGACTGACGATGCCTCAACTCCGGTATATGGAATTGATGACCCGGATGAATGTTGTGACGGTTTAAACAACTTAAGCCAGGAAGCCAGCAAGGTACTCACTGCCCTGGTTTCAAAATTGACCCTGCCCAATGCCGAACAACCCAGAGCCCTGCGCCTGTTAAATAAGGTGAAGGCCGGCCTGGATTGGTATGAGCTGGTGCCCGCCCTGGAAATTTTGTCTGACTTAGTGCTGTCGGCCCTGGGTTCGGAGCAGGAAGAGTTTGATGCCTTTCTCACTAACCTCAACGAGCGCCTGCAGACGTTACAGGAGTGGATGACGTTAGGGCAAACCCTCGAGGCGGATTTTAAATCGGCTTCTACCGATTTTGATGTAAAAATGCGTGACCACTTGCATGAGC
>MAAD01000021.1 GCA_002162985.1 Bermanella sp. 47_1433_sub80_T6
CCATGTTTGATCGTTATCAGGCCGGTGAGTTAATCGCTCAGGTTAAGTAATCTCTAAATAGAGATAATAAAAGCCGATAAATAAGAAGCCCACCTCTGGTGGGTTTTTTTATGCCCATGGAAGGGCGGTATCTTGGAAACGAAGGGAGCGGTTTCCAGTGGTATGTTCAGGATGAACGGTATCTTAGAAATGCAGCAAGCAATTTCTAACGGTATGTTCAGGTAGCTAGCAACCGCCCTAAAACGGACTGCTGTTTTGAATTCGACTCGCGCATATCTCGCAATACTTCGATTACCGCTCGCAAAGAGCGAATCTTACCATCTTGGTTACCCTGTAAATCCTCTTTAAAATGCGACGCCCAAAAATTATCCTGCTGGGTAGTTGCAGAGCTGGACTGTATTTGCAAAAGCTGGCCGCCCAGGCTCTCGGCTTGAGTATTAGTCGATTTAATTTGGTGGGTATAGCTCTCGCTGTATTGCTGCATAAACGTGGCTCGATAGCTTTGGGCATTGGTATGCTGGACATGGGACGGGGCGGCGCTGGAGGTTATGGCATTTGGTGAATTCATAAGGCCCCGTTGACCAGCACCTGAATCATTGATGGCCATACCTGCCACCGATAAATTAACCTGGTTGATGGTGAAAGTGTCTTGTGGTCTTTGTGCCCATTCAAGCTGAAATACACTGCTGGTCACCCCGGACTCCATGAGCACCACGCTACTTTGCGTGATGCGGGCATCGGCCTGGCCGCTGATGTTGGTTAATTCAAAAGGAGTTTGTTCGGCGTGCAGGTAAATGGCACCCACCCCGGCTTGGCCAAAAGATGTGAGGGCATTCTCGGCATCCGGTTGCCATACACTAAGACGCTCAAAAATAGCATCGTTTTCATCAATCCAGCCATTACCATCGCTGTCGTAAGCGGCCAGTTCGGCAAAACCCTGACCGCTAGTAGCGCCAAATAATTCGTTACCGTCGTTGATGATGCCGTCGCCATTTTTATCGAAGGCAATATAGGCCATGCCGCTGGATAACCTGCCCATGGTTTCCTGACTCTTATTGATAGTGCCGTCACCGTTTAAATCAAATTCAAATGAGCCGTCGCTTATTTGTGGCACCTCACCGGTTAAGGAAATCACCAAAGGGTCGATCCATTGGGCATTGCCGGTAAAAGTTTCTTCTTGGCTTTCATGGCGAAAATCATTGTGAAAATCCAGCTGCATCATAAAACTAATAGAGCGGCCGTCTACGGTTTGAACTTCCCCCACAGATTCAAAAATCATGCGTTGCTCACGCTCCGTCACTCGGTTAAATTTAGTGTGGATCACCTCGGCTGAATTATCATCACTACCATTTGTTTGCATGAGACCATCAGCGGAACGCCAACCCCAGATACGCAGCTCACTGTCACTCTTCACTTCCTCGCTGCTAACCAGCAGGTGCTGGCGGGAGACGGAGATGGTTCCTTGATTGGTGGATATAGTGCCCAGGGATCGAGCTAACATTGAGGTGTGCAGGGTACGAGTATCCTGAGTGCCGCTGATGGTGCCCTCCCGTAAAGAATCCAAGTCACTAACCTGTGTGTTTACTTGTTCTGTTGTGGAGGTTTGCTTGTCTAACAGATAGGTGCCTTGTTGCATCAGGCTGCTGCCGATTTTCATATTCCTCTCCCAGTCAAGACTCCCCGAGTAAAAATGACGACCTATATAGACGTTATCGGCCAAAGTATGACGGGCTTAAGCTTTATAAAAAAATACTATCTTGGCTATACTGCAGATAACCACTCAATGAACACTCAACCCATAAGGAAAGCGCCATGTTATGGCAGGCCGAACAGGTTAAAACACAGATTTCCCCCCTGAGCTTCGATGCCCTGAATCAACCCATGGCAAAAGAGGTGGGGCTTTATAATCAGTATTACGGCCTGGATTTTGAAAACCGTTTTGAAAATCTTAGCCATACCGTTGGCACGTTTGAGGCCGCTGGTTTTAACATAGTGGCCCATGTGTATAAATTTGAGCACGGTAAGGGCACGGCTTATATACATCATGGCTATTACGATCACGTGGGCATATACGGCAATATCATAGAGCACTGCTTGCAGCAGGGTTTTAACGTGTTTATTTACGATTTGCCCGGTCATGGTTTAAGCAGTGGTGAGCGGGCCGGTATCGAATCTTTTTCTCAATATGATGAAGTGTTTAATGCAGGGCTTAATTTACTTCAGCAAAACTTGCCGCAGCCGTTAGTGCTCATGGGGCAAAGTACCGGCGGCGCGGTGATTATCAATTACCTATTAAGCCGTGGCATTACCCGCCAAAGCTCTCCCTTTAAAAAAATAGTGTTAATGGCGCCGTTAGTGCGCCCGGTCAGTTGGGGCACGGGGCAGTTTTTTTATTACCTGGTACGCCCGTTTACCAATAAAGTGAAAAGAGTATTTGCGGTGAATTCGGGCAATGAAGATTTTTTAAAATTTATTAGTAAAAATGATCCGTTGCAGCCGTTATTCTTGCGTACCAGTTGGGTAGGTGCGTTAAAAAAGTGGATCAAAACCATTGAGGCTTTTGAACCCGTGGACCTGGATGTGCACGTCATCCAGGGCACCGACGATGGCACGGTGGATTATCAATATAATATGAAAGTACTGGAAAAAAAGTTTACCGGTTTTAGAGTGAAGTATGTGGTGCAGGGGCGTCACCAGTTGGTCAATGAGGATTCAGGAAAACTGCAGCAAGTATTAAATGCCCTAACCCCCATGGTCTAAGGGGCAGACCCTGCCCGACAAACACTTTCAGGCCGACAAGTGGTACTGGCTATGGTTTGCCGTTACACTGCGCGCTCAGGAATTTTAATAATAAGATGATAAATATCATGGAGCACGGCAGTCATGTTTAGGCCTATTCGGGTAGTTGCCCTCATACTTTTCACGCTTACCCTAGCCGGTTGCGCCACCTATGGTCAGGATGTTCGCAGCGGTTTAACCTTGGCGCAAAACGGTCAATTTGATCAGGCCGCC
>MAAD01000281.1 GCA_002162985.1 Bermanella sp. 47_1433_sub80_T6
ACGCCGCTACTATTGAGGCATTACCTGCCACCTGTTCGGTACGAATATCCAGACTTACGTCTTCGCCTTCAAGAATTGTTTGCATTAAGCCTTCATCCTGGGGGATAAACTGCACGTCCAAGTGCTTGGCCAACACAGCAACCGATTCTTCGTTATCCAGGGATACGCCGTGTTTTTGAGCGGCCAGGGCAGTTAAGCGGTACAGGGCACCACTGTCCAATAGGTGCCAGCCCATCTTTTTAGCAACCAACTGACATACCGTGCCCTTGCCTGCGCCGCCTGGGCCATCGATAGTGAGAACAGGTACATTGTTTTCCTGGCTCATGGTGTGTCCTTAAAAATTAAAACGAGAAATATAACTATGGTGAATTAACACTGCAAAAGGTGGGCAATGCCCACCTCTTAAAAGATCGCGTGCAAGCACGCTCCTACGCAGTTGCTTTGCGTTTTTTGCTGGCGCCTTGAATCAATACCAAAAGTGTACCCATCATTAGACCCACAAATGCGGCCAATACCAGTATTAGAAGCTTTTTTGGTTTAATGGATTTTTGCCTGGCCATGGGTTTGGAATCCAGCTTGTATAATGCAACATTATTTATTTCAATTTGCAAAGTACTCAGGTGGGCATTTCTTTTTTCAAGAGCTACATATTTCTTGATAAATGCCTGAGGGGTTTCACGGTTTTGCAATTTTTCAATTTCGCGGTCTTTTTCCAACAGCGCTAGTTGCTTCTCCATATCTACGATAGCCGCCGATGGAAACTTGTCTTTTTTACGATTATTAAGCTCAATTTTTTCAGCTTCTAGAGATTCATATCCACGGTAATACATGGGTAACTTGTCCAGGCCTGAATATTCTGAATTTATGATCTCAACTCCAGAACTACTCACTGGCGAAGAATTTCTGATTTCTTTAACATCTGCTGGAGTGGTAGGCTTCTTAAAGCCTAAACGCTTGGCTATAGAAATATTTTCACTCAATACCAATACCCGCTGCTGATTCTTCTTAATCAGTAGATCCTTTAATGCCTTCAACTGATCCTGCAGAACTATACGTTTGTATTTATAGCTTTCTGAAGATTGCACCCCTTTTATTTCTATATCTTTATTATATTCATTGAGAATTTTTTGCATTTTTTTCTGGTTTAACAACAACTCGTTTTCACGGGTTTTATTAAAGGTAGCCACCCACCCTGATTTAACTAATGCATCAGACCAATGCAAATAGGCAGCTAATAGTTGGTCACCTTCCACCACCTTAGGATAAGTATATTTAAACTCAACAAAGGGATTTAAAGGCTTATCTTCGCCTTTCTTAATTTTCATGACTACTTCTTCAAGATGACCATTAAACACTGAATAGGCAAACTGCTCTTTAGTGGCATTCTCAGGAAGCATCAAAAGCTCTTGCGCAACGCTAGACTCCAAGTAAAATTCTTTGAAGTTTTCAGCCGATGACAGCTTCTGCCTAACTTCCTGCAAAGCCCTTTGTGGAGTCACTTTAACCAACTCACTATTATTCACACCATAAAAAATCTCAGGCTTACTAGCACTGATTTTAAAATTGGTTTCAAACCACTGGGTAGCGGTAAAGGCATATGCAGCCCCTAATAATATGCATAACAGTGCCACCAGAGCGATTTTGAGGCGCCCCTGCCAGATAGTCCCCAATAGTTCAAACAGATTTATTTCATCATGATCTGACTGTATAGGTGACACTCCCTCCGCAGGGAAACGAGCATCTTCATACTGTCGACTTGACGATTCCACTACTCGCGCTTCTTTTGGACTCATTTTTCCCCCATGCTCTTATAACCAAAGAGACTTCCAGTGATTAGCTTACTATTACAATTGTTATTATTGCTCTTAACACTAATTACAGCGCTAACTTTCTAACTGCACTTTTATACCACAGTTTTGTGCCAACTCGATAAACCCCGGGAAGGACGTGGCCACATTGGCACAGTCAAGGATTTTAATGCTTTCGCCGGCGCGTAATGACGCAATGGCAAACGACATGGCTATGCGATGATCCCCATGACTTATCACTTCCCCACCACCCATGGTACCTTGCGGACCCAAGCCCTGAATAATGGCGCCATCATCTGTACCCTTGGCATCTACACCCAAAACTTGTAAACCGTCAATCATTACCTGAATACGGTCGCTTTCTTTAACTCTTAGCTCTTCAGCTCCGGTTAACACTGTGGTGCCTGTAGCGCAGGTGGCTGCGATAAAGATGGCTGGAAACTCGTCTATGGCCAAAGGCACCTGATCTTCAGGGATATTAATGCCTTTAAGTTGCGCCGACTGAATACGAATATCTGCCACAGGTTCTCCACCCACTTCGCGCTTATTCAATACCTCAATGTTGGCACCCATTAACTTTAGTATATTAATCACACCCACACGAGTAGGGTTTAAACCCACGTGCTCTAGGGTAATGTCAGAATTGGGCGCGATACTGGCAGCCACCATGAAAAACGCTGCCGACGATATATCAGCTGGTACATCAATGTTAGTGGCTGTTAACTTACCGCCAGATTTAATAGTTACGGTGCTGCCATCCACCTTCACTGGGTAGCCAAAACCTTTGAGCATGCGCTCGGTATGGTCACGAGTGGGGGCTGGCTCTGTTACCACGGTTTCACCCTTGGCATATAGGCCGGCCAACAAAACACAGGATTTAACCTGAGCACTGGCCATGGGTAATTGATAATTGATTCCGTTAAGCTGGGCGCCACCTTTAATGAATAGTGGTGGACGACCCTGCTCAGCCGTCTCTATTTGCGCACCCATCTCCCTTAAGGGGTTAGCCACACGATTCATGGGCCGACCCGACAAGGACTCATCACCGGTTAATTCCACATCAAAATCCTGGCCGGCCAGCAAGCCTGACAATAGCCGCA
>MAAD01000341.1 GCA_002162985.1 Bermanella sp. 47_1433_sub80_T6
CTCAGCCCTGAGCTTCTAAGAGAAAAGGGTCTGGACCAACAGGTTTCTGCCTGGTTGGTAGACTTGCGAGAAGATGACTCTTTGCTGGATGCTTTTTTTGAGATAGAGCAACCGGTTTTGTTGGGTTTTGAAGCCGCCCCTAGTAAACAACACAGTGATTACCCAAAATGGGAGAAGCGTCTCTATGGCAAACTTAAACAGTTGCTTGGCACAGACTTAATCCATGTGAAAAACGCAGCCAGTCTAAACCTAATTGATAAAACCATCACAGCGTCCCCCAGTTTAACTTTACCGCAGAATGTTGCTGTTAATCGCGGTGCCAAAGCCAAGTATGTTTGGACCTTGGGCAGCTCCCTTGGCGGCCCTCAAGCAGTTAAAGAGTTTCTCGATGCCTTACCTGAAGGGTTACCTGTTGCATTCATATACGGGCAGCACATAGATGCTCAATCGGTACCTATATTGGCTCGGGTATTGGCTCGCCATGCACATTTTAAACTCATAATGGCAAGCGATGGCATGAGTTTGCATAATGGCGAAGTGATGATAGTACCCGCCGATAAAGAGGTGGAAATTATCGCAGGCTCAGTACGAATTTGCAGTCACGAGTGGCCAGGGCCCTATGGGCCTTCCGTGGATCAGTTAATTTTAAATGTGCAGCGTGCCTACCAAAACTCCGGCGTCATTATCTTCAGTGGCATGGGTAACGATGGCGCCGTGGCGCTGCAATCTTTATCTAAAAAGAATAAAGGACAGCCGTTAGAAATATGGGCGCAAAGCGCCGCCAGTTGCGCAAGTGCTGCCATGCCAGACGCCAGTCGTGAAACCGGTGCGGTAAATTACACCGGCACCCCACGAGAACTGGCCCAGCATTTAGTGTCATACATACAACAACAAGAAAACAAAATTCAACATGCTCAAGCTTAGTGAGCATAAATATGAATAGGGGTTACACATGCTGCAATTAACCGGCGAAAACAACGAAAGTGATGTGCTGCCTTGTTTATTAATTCCCGTACTGGGTGGACGTTTAATCCTGCCCAACGTAACAGTAGCTGAATTAATTGCCTACCAGGCTCCCATTGCCAGTCAAAATACCAGTGATTGGCTTTTGGGTCGTATGGAGTGGCGCGGCACCATGATTCCAGTCGTGTCTTATGAAAATTTTTGTGGGCAAAAAATTGGTGTGCCTGGACAAGACTTACGAATCGCTGTGGTGAATGCGCCCAATGGCGACGGTGGTGCCTTAAGGTTTTTTGGCTTAGTGGTACAGGGCATTCCCAGTTTGATTAAACTAGAAGAAGCCGCCATTAAAGAGAATATGAATACTAGCTTGATTAAAGGGCAAAAATTGGCGGTGACACTGGAAACCGGTCATGCCATCGTGCCCGACCTGGATGTGATTGAAAGTGCAATTCTAGACGAGAACTGGCAATAGATTTAAATGAGCGGGGCAAGCTGCCCCATCCATTTTATAAGCTGCGTTTAAAAATCTCCCCATAAACTTTGCATTAAACAAACAGCGGTTAATGCCGCTGTTTCGGTTCTCAGTATCCTTGGGCCTATTAGTTTTGCTATAAACTGATGTTCACAGGCTAAGTCCACCTCTTGCTCACTTAAGCCTCCTTCTGGCCCCACCAGGATACAGGCACTGCTAACCTGCTCAGCACTTTCCTGTGGCAAACCCCGTGGGTCCAGCACCCACTTTTCATCTCCTTCCACAGCTGGTAGCCAGGTTTCAAGCTGTGCAGGCAGGTGAATGGTGGGCACCACATCACGACCGCTTTGTTCGCAGGCCGCAATGGCTATTTGACGCCACTGGCGTATCTTTTTCTCCAAGCGTTCACTATTGAGTTTAACGTCACAATTGGTGGTCCATAGGGGCGTAATTTCATTAACGCCTAACTCCACCGCTTTTTGAATGGCAAATTCGAAACGATCTCCTTTAGAAATGGCCTGCCCCAAATGAATGTGCAGTGGTGATTCCAGTTGGGTAGAGTTTTTTGCCAATACTTGTATGGATACGGCCTTGCGATCCACGCTGATGATTTGTGCGCTAAAATGCTGTTGTGCCTCACCGTTAAAAACGATCAGTTCGCGTTCGGCCTTCATACGCAACACTCGGGCCACATGGTTGGCTGCCGCTTCATCCAGCTGGATAGCCGTGTTTTCGCTGAGTGTTTGTGGGGTATAAATTCTGGGTATTCGCATATTTTTAATACATAAAATCTAAGCTATAAAAAAACGGGCGATGCCCGTTTAAGTTTCTATAAATGGAAACTAATTGTTTACCACAGGGCTAGATTGTTCCAAACCTTAAGACAAGGATCGGCCTGATTTAAAGTATAGAAGTGCAAGCCTGGTACACCATTCTCAACCAGGTCTTCACACATCATGGTAATTACTTCTTCACCAAATTTTTGAATGCTTTCACTGTCGTCACCATAGGCTTCTAGTTGTTTACGAATCCAGCGGGGGATCTCCGTGCCGCAGGCATCCGAGAAACGGGCTAGTTTGGTGTAGTTAGTGATGGGCATGATGCCTGGGTAAATGGGTGTGTCTATGCCCATGTCCAGGCAGCGATCTACAAAATACAGGTAGCTGTCGATGTTGAAAAAATACTGAGTAATAGCGCTGTCAGCACCGGCATCTACCTTGCGTTTGAAATTTATTAAATCTTGTTCAAAGTTGCCAGCCTGGGGGTGCATCTCAGGATAAGCGGCCACTTCCAACTGGAATCGATCGCCGTGCTCTTGCTTGATAAGTTCGACTAATTCGTTAGCGTATTTAAGTTCGCCAGTACTGGCGGCCATGCCGGAAGGCAGGTCTCCTCTTAATGCCACAATGCGATCAATGTCGTTGCTGGCATAGTGGTTTAATAATTCTTTAATGCTATCACGGCTTTCTCCCACACAGGATAAGTGCGGTGCGCCAGCAATGCCTAAATTGTTAATATTGGTCACTATGTCGATGGTGTTGTCGCGGGTAGAACCGCCGGCACCATAAGTGACTGAAAAGAAATCTGGGTT
>MAAD01000074.1 GCA_002162985.1 Bermanella sp. 47_1433_sub80_T6
CACCGCAACCCTGGAAGTGCAGGGGGAAAAGTTTGAGGTGCAGGCTGGTGACCTGATTTATTTCCTGGGGCACTTGCCCCATTGTTATGGCAATGAAAGCTTAAAACCCGTGCACGGCGTGGCCGTGGTCTTTATGATGAAATAATGGCGCAATATTATGACTCCCATCAATCTGTTTACCGATATACCTGAAAATCTGGATACCGAAGTGTTCCAGTCATTGCTGCAGGGTGACAACCTAAAAATAGAACGTATTATTTCCAAGGGACACACCTCACCGGTTAAGGGTTGGTACCAACAAGAGCAACACGAATGGGTGGTGGTGCTCAAGGGAGAAGCTAGGCTTTTATTTGAGGATGGCAGGGAAGTTCACTTGCTACCCGGTGACCATATAAATATCCCCACACAATGCCGCCACAAAGTATCCTGGACCTTGCCCGATTTTGAGACCATTTGGTTGGCTGTTCACTATACTTAATTAGCTATGGTGAAAACCGGTGAATGAAAAATCATGCAGCCTATAGAAATTATTCAAGCCGACATTACCCGTCTCCAGGTAGATGCAATCGTTAACGCCGCCAACGAATCCCTACTCGGCGGTGGAGGCGTAGACGGTGCCATTCATCGGGCGGCAGGACCCGATTTGTTAAAAGAGTGCCAGGATTTAGGAGGCTGCAAAACCGGATTGGCCAAGCTAACAAAGGGTTATAAGATTCCTGTAAAATATGTCATTCATACAGTGGGCCCTGTTTGGCATGGTGGTACTAAGGGCGAGGCTGAACTGCTGGCTTCATGTTATCGCCAGAGTTTACAGCTGGCGGCGCAATATTCCATTAAAACCCTGGCCTTCCCGGCGATCAGTTGTGGCGTCTATGGTTATCCCGTTGACCAGGCTTGCGCCATCGCCATGCAAGAAGTGAAGGCTTTCTTAAGGTCTAAGCCGTACCTGGAAAAAGTCATATTCTGTTGTTTTAATGCCGATGTTGAATCTGAACTTAAAAGCAATCTGCGCAGTACTCTTTCCTGATAAATTGCCATCTCCTAATGACCCACGGTCTCGGTTAATAAACCAGGCAATGCTGGCCAATGCCCGTTATCATGGGGCTGAATATTTTGTTAATCTAGATGGCGTGTCATGCTTGCAAACAGTGTAGTGGTATTGGATTTCGAGACCTCGGGCATGTCACCGGATTACGGTGATAGAGCGATAGAGATTGGCGCGGTCAAAATAGTAGATGGCATCATGGTTGACCAGTTTCAAAGCCTGATGAATCCGGGCTTCCGCATCAATAGTTTCATTCAGGATTTCACCGGCATAGATAACAATATGTTATCTGCTGCCCCAGGTTGTGAAGAGGTCATGGCGCAGTTTCAGGAATTTGTGGGGGACGCTAACCTGGTGGCCCACAATGCCTCGTTTGATAAACGCTTTCTGGATGCCGAATTTGCCAAGATACGCGCTTCTTATAGCGGGCAGTTTGCTTGCTCCATGTTACTGGCGCGACGCATTTATCAAGAGGCGCCTAATCATAAATTAGGCACCTTGGTTTCTTATCGTAACATTGAACACGATGGGGTTTTTCACCGTGCCCTGGCGGATGCCCAGATGACAGCAAAGTTATGGTTGGCCATGCTCGAAGACATTGGAGACCAGTATCAGTGCTGGGATTTACCATTTCAATTTGTTGGCAAGCTTAGCAAAACGCCCAAAAAAGCTGTGGCCAAGTTACTGGCTCAATATCAGGAAAAGGCTAACCCTATTTAACTGAGTGGAAAATGCCACGCTGATAATGACCACCCCAAGGGTTAAAGGGAGCAGCTCATGAAATACTTTGCATACGGGTCGAATATGTCTCTGGCTAGGTTGCGTGAACGAGCGCCTGGCGCACAGCGGCTGGGCAGCTATGCCCTGAGGGGGCATGTATTGTGTTTTCATAAGGTGGGCACCGATGGTTCGGGAAAGTGTGATGCCTTTTTTACAAAAGATGCCAACGATTTGGTGTTGGGAGCCCTGTTTGAGCTGGACGCCAGTGAGAAAATACATCTGGATCAAGTAGAAGGGTTGGGGCTGGGTTATGAGCAAAAAGAAGTGCTATTAGAAGATGAAATTGGCAGGCAAGTTAAAGCCTCTATCTATTACGCCACTGACATTGACGCCAGCCTAAAACCCTATTCCTGGTATAAAAAACACGTTTTATTAGGCGCCATAGAATCGGCCCTACCTGACGCGTACATTGAGAGAATTAGTTTAATTGAAAGTGTCCAGGACCCGGATGGAAAACGAGATAAGCAACAACGAGCCATACACGACTCTTTTTCCAAGGGACCTTATTCGAAATAAACCGCTTTTTATGCGTGAGCCATTCACGTTGTCTCATGCACTGCCTAGACGTCTATACTGGTAATCATGACACCAATTACCAGGAAGCTTGTTATGACGGCCAACAGAATTGAACGGGATAGCATGGGGGAATTATCGGTTCCGGTGGATGCTTTATATGGTGCCCAAACCCAGCGTGCCATCAATAATTTTACGGTAAGTGGCAGTCCTATGCCCAGGGCCTTCATTGACGCCTTACTGCATATTAAACGAGCGGCCGCCCAGGCCAATGCCCAGTTAAAACAAATACCCCAGGACGTGGCCGAGACAATCGTTGTGGTGTGCCAGCAATTACTTAAAGACCCTAACCTGATGCAGCACTTTCCGGTTGATGTGTATCAAACCGGCTCTGGCACCAGCACCAACATGAATGCTAATGAGGTGATCGCCCACCTGGCTAGCCAAAAATTGGGCGCTAAGGTAGGGCCCAACGATCACGTGAATTGTGGGCAGAGCAGCAACGACATTATACCCACCTGTATTCATGTGAGTGCGGCATTGACCCTTAATCAAGAACTATTGCCGGCATTAAATCATTTGGCGGCTGAGATTGAAAAGAAATCGGCCAGCGTTGCCCATCACATTAAAACCGGTCGAACTCACTTGATGGATGCCATGCCGGTGAGTCTGGCTCAGTCTTTGGATTCCTGGGGCGCTCAGGTCACACAAAATATCCGTATGCTCACTCAGCATCAAGCCAGCATACAAACCCTGGCTCAAGGTGGCACAGCGGTGGGCACGGGCATTAATGCCCACCCGGATTTTGCCAGCCTGTTTACTAAGCAATTGTCGTCGGCCTTGCAGATTAACTTCACCTCGGCCGAGAATTTTTTCCCGCTTATCGGCACTCAAGATACCGCTGTAGCCCTGTCTGGCCAGCTAAAAACCACCGCGGTTTCCATTATGAAAATTGCCAATGATTTACGCTGGATGAATTCGGGGCCTTTGGCCGGGTTAGGGGAGATATCTCTTGAGGCCTTGCAGCCAGGCTCCTCAATCATGCCTGGCAAGGTGAACCCGGTAATACCTGAAGCCGCGGCCATGGTGGCCGCTCAGGTGATGGGTAACGATGTGGCCATCACCATAGGCGGGCAATCGGGCAATTTTGAGTTGAATGTCATGTTGCCCATGATTGCCAACAACCTGCTGTCCAGCCTGGAGTTATTAAGTTCGGTATCCAAATTGCTGGCGGATAAGGCCATCGCCACCTTCACCGTCAATGATCATAAACTCAACGAGGCATTGGCAAAAAATCCCATACTGGTAACCGCGCTTAACCCTATTATTGGTTATGAAAAAGCAGCAAAAATTGCCAAGCAGGCTTACCAGGAGAATAGAGCCATCATCGAGGTGGCGCTGGAGAATACCCAGTTAAGCCGAGAGGAGTTACAGGTACTATTGGATCCGTCACGCTTAACCCAGGGCGGTATTTAGGGCGTTATGGTTTGGCTGGCAGTAATGGATTAATAGCCGGTCATCTCAAGGTAACCTACTCCCAGTGTTTGGCCGGTGTGTGCATCAACAATGGTTACCGTGCCTTCCCAGTAGCGTACCAGGGTGGTCATGTATTGGTCGGCTACCTGGGCTTCGATGACCCAGTCGCTGTTGTTACTTGGGTATTTTAGTCGCCATTTAATGGGAAATTTTTTGCCATCTTCTGCGGTCCACCATGCCAGCGGCGTAAGTTGTATATCGCTTGGCCGGATGGATTGAGTCATGCCCGTTTGATTTATCCATTTTCCCTGGCTGCTTGGGTGAGCCTGTCCGTCTTTTGTTCTGAGCTGGTAATACATGAGCTCCTGATGGTCATGTAGCTGAATTGAAAACCAGTCCCATCCCACTTGGTTGTCGCTTAGCTGGCTGCTGCCCCATTCCCTGTCTAGCCAAGACGTTCCTGTGACCTGATAGCTGTGTTCACCAATATTTAATCTGCCTTGGGTCTGCAGGCGGCTCAGGGAATAATAATAGGAGGCGTTACCGAAAGCTGGGCTTTTTTGGCTGAGCCCTTCATCCCCCTGCAGTACCACGGGTTTGTGTGAGGCGAGGGAAAAATTGACTGACATCTGCTCATCTTGCACAGATAGCTGCCAGGGAAATCCGTGTTGGCTATCTTTTTGGCCGATAAGTTGCCAGTTTTCCAGCCAGATTTTTACCGGCTCTGTACTGGCTCCGGCCAAATTTAGAGCCTGTCGCACAATTCTTTGACCATGCACATGATGCTGTTTTTTGATGTCGGTAATGGCAAAGTGGGCCATCCAAACTTGTTGGGTACGCCAAGCGGATTGGTGGGCAATAGGGTTTGCAGTGCCGGCGGTCAGGGCAATGCGAAAAAAAGTCACCTGGTAACCAAATTGGCGGCCGTTTTCATCGTGCACATTGCCGGTAAGGTACCACCATTCATTTTTATATTCAGGGTGAGGGCCGTGATCTTTGGGGAAAACAAGTGCGCGTTTTTCGAGCACTTGGCGAAATTCTTGATTGGCGTTATTTCCCAGGATATCACTCACCAGCAAGTGGCTGACAGGTGGCGGGGGAGAGCATGCAGTCGAAGCCAGAATGAGTAGCAATGTCACAATGGGGCGCTGACAATGTTTAAACTTGTCGATCATTATTCCTCCCTCAATGCAGGTGCTATGACGGCATTGGCACTCTTAATTGCAGGGTAAATTCCAGCCAGACCGGCAGCAGAAGTGGAAATTAACAGCGCCTGCCACATGACCGAAAAAGGATAAATTTGCTGCATACTCCAGCCAAAGGAGCGAACATTAATTACCTCAATTAGAATATTCGACATCAGCATTCCCAAAGGAATGGCCATCAGCCCGGCCAATAACCCCATCAACATGGACTGGGCTATGATCATAAATCTGAGTTCTCCCTGGGTCATGCCGATGGCCCTTAAGGTGGCAAACTCTTTTTTTCTCTCCATTTGCAAGGCCATGAGCGCACTGAGTATGCCCATGAAGGCCACCGCAATCGCCAATAGTCGTAATACCTGGGTGATGGTAAAGGTGCGATCAAATATTATAAGGGATGCCTGGCGAATTTCTTTGCTGGAGCGCACCACAATCGCCATGGGGTGATGACTGGCCAATTCCCTAATGGCCTTTAATAGGGTTGCCTGCTCGGTGTCGTGCTGTCGATAAATACTGAGCACAGAGATCTGTGTATCCGGCCAGTTTTGTTCATACAGGTTTCTATGCATGGCCATGAGACCCTGGCTTGAGGTGTAATCATAAAATATGCCCAGCACTATGAAAGGTTTTTCACCGCTAGGGGTTTGAATTTTTATGGAGTCATTGAGTTGAATCTTTTGGTGATAGGCCATGGGCTCGGAAATGAGTATTCCCTTGCCTTGTTTAAACTTCCGACGAAAGTCTGTGACAGAATGTTTTATATTAAAACCCTTGGGTTCATGAGCGGAAGTGATGGCCATGAGGCGAATTAAACCAAATTGGGTCTCCACTTTAAGCATGCGGCTGGTATTAATGGCGGCTATGCCGGGCAGTTGTTGAATGTCAGCCACGAGCGAACTGGGTAATCCAGGGTTGTTGCGACGGGAAGATCGCCCGGCTGTGCTCACATAAATATCACCGCTCAGGGTTTGATCAAGCCAACTGGCCACCGTTACGCGAAAACTTTCTACCATGATACCCACTCCTATGGTCACCGCGATGGCCAATGCCAGGGCGGCCATGGCCAGGCCAGTACGACTGATGCCCGCTGTGATGCCGCGCAAAATTAACCGAGCCATATTGGTTAAATAGGGAGTTAATAGCAGTAAGCGGGAAAGTATCCATAAGACTGTTTGCGGCACACACAGAGTAAACCCCAACACCAATAATGACAGGGAAAAGAAACCCTGCCACAGGGTTACGTCGGGGTATTTAGCCAATAGTAATCCCAAGCCAATGAGCGCAAGTCCCATTAAGAATAATTTTGGCAAATTGGAGTTAATACTTTTTTCCAATAATGCCCTTTGCATAACCCCTATTGGCTGGGTATGGGTAGCTTCCCAAGCGGGAATAGAGGCGGCCATTACGGTGACCAATAAACCCACGGCTGCGCCCTTAAGCAGTGACCAGGAAGAGATAAAATATTCACTTACGTGCAGGATGAAATACAGGTCATTGACGGTTTGCAGCACTAACCTTAATAGCCCCTGGCCCATCAATAGGCCCAACAGCAAGCCGCCCAGGGTGCCCAAGACGCCCAAGCACAAAGCCTCAAACAGGATCAGGCTAAATATTTCAGTTTTGCTCACTCCCAGGTTGCGCAAGATGCCTAGCGTGCGACGCCGTTGTAACACAGAAAATGTCATGCAGTTATAAATTAATAGGGCTCCCACCAGTACCGCCAATAGACTCATGGCGGTGAGGTTGGTGTGGAAGGCCTTGCTCATTTTTTTTATGGCATCATTTTTTTGCTGGCTAGTGATGAGTTTTAATTGCGGGTGATCTTGTTTTGTTAACCAGGTTTTTAAAACCGCCAGTTGGCCTGGGGTGAGTGTTAAGTTGATGTGGTCCAGTTGTCCTAAGCGCCCCAGTATCTCCTGAGCGCTGGCCATGTCACAAAAAATAAGCCCAACACTGGCGGCGGGGTTATCACTGGTAAATATGCCCACCACTTTAATTTGATGTAACTTGGATCTGTGATTGAGTGTCAGCGATTGGCCAGGCATCACCTTTAACATGCGCGCGGTGCGTTCAGACAATATCGCGGTATTGGGTGACAATATGAAATCCAAAAGAGAGCTGTTGTCGGTTGTCATCTGGAAACCTTGTAAACGTTGCGAATTTCCAGTTATGGCATCTATGCCCAGTAGGGTGAGAGTGTGGCCAGCAACGGAAACCTGATCACTGACGCTGGCACGGGTATTTTGCAGGCCCAATTCCAGTCTTAGCTGGGCATACAGGCTTTCGTTTATTCCCTGTGGTCCTGCTGTTAGTTGGTGGTTGGCGTGACCGGTTAGGGTGTTGAGTGACAAGGTAAAGGCTCTTTGCGCGCTGCTATTGGCAAGGTCTACCGCCACTATGATGCTGACACCCAGCATGATGCCCATTACACACAGCCAGGTTTGCCAAAAGTGCCTGCTTAAATGGCGCAGGCTGTTTTTAATGAGCAGTGCGGGCACTAATTTTTACCATGCAAAGTCACCTGGCTGCTCGGATATTTTCCCCGAATCTAAAGTGAGAATACGGTTGGCATTTCTGGCCACCGCCAGGCTGTGAGTGACCATGACTAGGGTGCAATTCATTTGTTTTACCAGGGTATGAAGTAAATTTAATATTTGTTTGCCGGTCTGCGCGTCTAAATTCCCTGTGGGTTCATCGGCCAGTACCAGCATGGGCTGGTGGATTAGCGCTCGGGCCAATGCAATGCGTTGTTGCTCGCCACCGGATAATTGTTCGGGATAGTCGTCGGCGCGTTCTTCCAATTGGATTTCTTTAAGCATTTTTTTTACCCTGATTTTAATTTCGGAATTTGATTGCTGGTTTAATTCCAGGGGCAGGGCGATGTTTTCGGCGGCGGTTAAGGTGGGGATTAAATTAAAAAACTGGTGTACAAAGCCGATGTGCCGGCGCCGAAACTGGGTGCGTGTTTTCTCATTCATTTGGCCCAGGTTTTCATTGTTGATGAATACGTGGCCACTGTCGGGTAAGTCTATGCCAGCCAGTAAATTTAGCAGGGTAGACTTGCCACAGCCACTGCGCCCAAGTAAGGCAATGGTTTCCCCTTTTTGTACGTGCAGGTGGCTATTGTTTAACACCGCAACGAATCGATCGCCCATCTTGAAGTGGCGAGTCAGCTGATGTATTTGCAGTAGTGGGTGCTGCATGGAGGACTTTGATTCCGAGAAACTAATGTACTGGCTAGTATTTAATATAGCTGTAAATGGAATGTTTATGAGGGAATGCAGGAAGGGGTTATCTGAAAATAAGCCTGTTTTCAGAAGTTTAGTGGTGGTGGAGGCTTATGTTATTGGGTATTAGGCGTTAATTTAATGGCGCTGTTAGTCTGGTTGGTGCCGAAAAATATTCAATTTAAACGGTTTTGTAATTAATGTAGGCATAAAAATGGCCGCGCTGATTAATCAGGGCGGCCATTATATCTAAGCTAAAACCTAGCCTGGGTAATCACGTTTAGTGTGACCCGTGTAAAGCTGACGTGGGCGAGCGATGCGGTATTCACCACCAATCATCTCGTTCCAGTGAGCAATCCAGCCTGGCGTACGGCCAGTGGCAAAGATTACGGTAAACAACTCAGTTGGGATACCGATAGCTTTAAGGATGATGCCTGAGTAGAAATCAACGTTTGGATATAGTCCACGGGCTTTGAAGTATTCGTCTTCAAGGGCGATTTTTTCTAGCTTCATGGCCATCTTAAGCATTGGGTCATCTTGTAAACCAAGCTCTTCCAATACTTCATCACAGCACTGCTTCATAACGACAGCACGCGGATCGTAGCTCTTATAAACGCGGTGACCAAAGCCCATTAGACGGAACGGGTCGCTCTTGTCTTTGGCTTTTGCCATGAATTCTTCGATACGGCTTTCGTCGCCGATCTCAGTTAGCATTTTAAGTACGGCTTCGTTAGCACCGCCGTGGGCAGGGCCCCAAAGTGCTGCGATACCAGAGGCGATACAGGCAAATGGGTTGGCGCCAGAAGAACCGGCCATACGTACAGTAGAGGTAGAGGCGTTTTGCTCGTGATCGGCGTGCAATAGGAACACTTTATCCATGGCGTTGGCCAATACCGGGCTCACTGTTTTTTCTTCACATGGGGTGTTGAACATCATGTGTAAGAAGTTTTCAGAATAAGACAGGTCGTTACGTGGATACATGAACGGCTGGCCAATGCTGTATTTATAGACCATGGCAGCCAAAGTTGGCATCTTGGCAATCAGGCGGTGGGCACAGATTTCACGGTGATCGGCATTGGTGATGTCCAGTGAGTCATGGTAGAACGCAGACAGTGCGCCTACAACACCACACATTAGAGCCATTGGGTGAGCGTCACGGCGGAAGCCGTTAAAAAACTCGGCCAATTGCTCGTTTACCATAGTGTGTTTGCCTATGGTGCTCACAAATTTCTCTTTTTCTTCCGGAGTCGGTAGCTCGCCGTGAAGCAGTAGGAAAGAAACTTCAAGGAAATCAGATTTCGCGGCCAATTGCTCAATAGGGTAGCCGCGGTGTAATAGAACACCCTTGCCGCCATCTATGTAAGTGATTTTGGACTCGCAAGATGCGGTGGATACAAAACCTGGGTCGAACGTGAAAACGCCTTTAGGGGTTAGGCTGCGAACATCAATAACGTCCGGGCCCATAGTGCCTTCGTAGATGGGAAGCTCCAGGGCTTCATCAATTCCATCAATTTTCAGTGTTGCTTTTTTGTCAGCCATGAATGGCCTCCTGTTCTGCTGTGTCTGTTACCAGGGTTCGGATAAAACCCTTAAAATCGTGAGTCTGGTAAGACTCTGGACCGTTGCAAAGACGGCCAACTATAGAGCCAAAATACCGAATGTCAATTTTTGACCAAGCATCCGGCAGTAAGTATTCTCATATTGTTTAAAGTTTGATCTATTATTAAAACAGATTGCGTAATGCTAAAGGATGATGACATTAAGCATAGGTGCTTGTTTGAAATTAACCAGCCATGTGTCTATAATTCGCCGCGATTAGATGGCACGCAAAAAAGCTCGTAAGTACGCATTCTTATTGGGGTTTCCCTAATGAAATGCACAACTACCGTGCTTGCCCACATAGGCTCGCTTCATAATGGAGCGTGAGAGAGAGTGTAGATAACCGTGAATGAAAATAGACCCGTAAATTTGGATTTATCCAAATTCAGTTTTCCTTTTCCTGCTTTAGTATCCATTACGCATCGTATTGCGGGTGTGATTTTATTCGTAGGTACAATTTTTTTATTGTGCGCTTTGCAAGATTCTCTTGAGTCTGCAGAAAGCTTCGCTGCAATAAAGAATTCAATGACTACCGGTTTTGGTAGTTTCATCACATGGGGTTTGTTGTCTGCTTTGGCATATCACTTCGTGGCAGGTATTAAACATTTGGTTATGGACCTTGGAATCGGTGAAGAACTGAAGAGTGCGCAAATTGCAGCATCTTTAGTGGTTGTCATTTCCGGTGTGCTAATTGTTCTAGCAGGAGTTTGGGTATGGGCGTAAGTATTACTAACTTCAGCCGCAGTGGTTTATCTGATTGGTTGATTCAGCGTTTCACTGCCGTGGTAATGGCTTTATACACTGTCTTTATTGTTGGTTACATTCTGTCTACTCCTGGTTTGGATTACAGCCAGTGGAAAGAATTTTTTGAATGTACCGGTGTTCGTATCTTTACCTTATTGGCATTGATCAGTGTTGTAGCACACGCCTGGATTGGCATGTGGATCATCTCCACTGATTACATCAAACCCGCCGTTCTACGTTTTGCCTTCCAAGCGACATGTTTTTTGACCATGTTTGTTTTCTTGGTTTGGGGCATCGACATCATCTGGGGTCTATAAAAAATGGCTACAAGTATTCGCACAATGGTATATGACGCCATCGTAATTGGTGGTGGTGGTGCAGGCATGCGTGCCGCACTTCAACTAACAGAAGCTGGTATTAAGACCGCTTGTGTTACTAAAGTGTTCCCAACTCGTTCACACACGGTATCGGCTCAGGGTGGCATTACCTGTGCAATCGCCTCTAACGATCCTAACGATGATTGGCGCTGGCACATGTACGATACCGTTAAAGGTTCCGATTACATCGGTGACCAGGACGCTATCGAATACATGTGTAAAATTGGTCCGCAGGCGGTTTTTGAGCTGGATCACATGGGTCTGCCTTTCTCTCGTACCGAAGAGGGCCGTATCTATCAGCGTCCATTCGGCGGCCAGTCAAAAGATTTTGGTAAGGGCGGTCAAGCGTCTCGTACCTGTGCCGCGGCCGACCGTACCGGTCACGCTCTATTGCACGCTCTTTATCAGGGTAACCTGAAAGGCGGCACTACCTTCTTAAACGAATGGTATGCAGTAGACCTGGTTAAAAACGAAAACGGTGTGATTGCCGGTGTGATCGCCATTTGTATCGAAACAGGCGAAACCGTTTACATCAAAGCCAAGGCCACTGTATTGGCTACCGGTGGTGCTGGTCGTATTTATCAGTCTACTACTAACGCGCTTATCTGTACCGGTGACGGCATGGGTATGTCTTTACGTGCAGGCGTTCCCGCACAAGACATGGAAATGTGGCAGTTCCACCCAACGGGCATTGCAGGTGCCGGTGTATTGGTAACTGAAGGTTGTCGTGGAGAAGGTGGTTACCTGATCAATAAAGACGGCGAACGCTTCATGGAGCGTTATGCGCCTAACGCCAAAGACCTTGCCGGTCGTGACGTGGTAGCCCGTTCGATGGTGCTTGAAATTCTTGAAGGTCGTGGTTGTGGCCCAGATGCCGATCACGTAATGCTGAAACTTGATCACTTGGGTGAAGAGACTCTAAACGCCAAGTTGCCTGGCATACTTGAATTGTCTCGTACCTTTGCCCACGTGGATCCGGTTAAAGAGCCAATTCCAGTGGTACCAACTTGTCACTACATGATGGGTGGCGTACCGACCAATATCGGCGGTCAAGCCATTGGTGTTGACAGTGACGGTAAAGATTTCATCATCGACGGTCTTTATGCTTGTGGTGAAGCCGCTTGTGTATCTGTACACGGTGCCAACCGCTTGGGTGGCAACTCGTTGCTTGATCTAGTGGTATTTGGTCGTGCCGCTGGTATCCAGATTGAGAAGAGTCTTCG
Organism: Bermanella sp. 47_1433_sub80_T6; assembly: GCA_002162985.1. GTDB lineage: Bacteria > Pseudomonadota > Gammaproteobacteria > Pseudomonadales > Oceanobacteraceae > Bermanella. The sequence goes on from MAAD01000074.1 coordinate 12,187, forward strand.
TGAAGGGTTTGATGCCGTTGATGCGCGTGATGAAGATATCGATCGTGCCATGGACCGTTTAAACCGTCTAAACAACTCAACATCAGGTGAGCCTGTGGCGCAAGTACGTGCCGATTTGCAGAAATGCATGCAGCTTTACTTTGGTGTATTCCGCGAAGGCGAAGCCATGCAAAAAGGCTTGGTTATGCTTAAAGAGATAGGTGAGCGTGTTAAGAATACTTACCTTGAAGATAAGTCTAACGCCTACAACACGGCTCGTATCGAAGCGCTAGAACTTGATAACCTTTTTGAAGTCGCCATGGCCACCGCTATTGCTGCTGAAGAGCGTAAAGAATCTCGTGGTGCCCATGCTCGTAATGACTTCACCGAGCGTGATGATGAAAACTGGTTGTGTCACTCGGTGTTCTTCCCTGAGACTCAAACTGTAGGTAAGCGTGCAGTAAACTTTGCACCTAAAACCATGCCAGCGTTCCCACCAATGATTCGTAAATACTAAGAGCAGGGGAGAGAGAATATGTTAGTTAGCGTATATCGTTACAACCCGGAAACAGACTCTGCGCCTTATATGCAGGACTTCGAGGTCGAGATTCCACAAGGGAAAGACCTGATGGTGCTGGATGTTTTGGCACTGATTAAAGAGCAGGACACCTCTTTGGCCTATCGTCGTTCATGCCGTGAAGGTGTGTGTGGATCTGACGGTCTGAACATTAACGGTAAAAACGGTCTTGCTTGTGTGACACCGTTATCTGAATGTGCAAAAGGCGGTAAATTAGTTTTACGTCCACTGCCAGGCTTGCCGGTTATCCGTGACATCGTCATCGACATGAGCTTGTTTTATCAGCAGTATGAGAAAATTAAGCCTTTCTTGCAGAACAATACAGCGCCTCCAGCCATTGAGCGCCTTCAGTCTCCTGAAGAGCGTGAAAAACTGGATGGTTTGTACGAGTGTATTCTTTGTGCATGCTGTTCAACGTCTTGCCCGTCTTTCTGGTGGAATCCTGATAAGTTCATCGGCCCAGCCGGTTTGTTACAGGCCTATCGCTTCCTGGCAGATAGCCGTGATACTGCAACCACAGAGCGTTTGGCAGATCTTGATGATCCGTTCAGTGTATTCCGTTGCCGCGGAATCATGAACTGCGTAAGTGTATGTCCTAAAGGGTTGAACCCAACCCGAGCAATTGGACATATCCGCAACATGCTATTGTCGCGTAACATTTAAATAATAAGGGGCTTTTTAGCCCCTTTTATGTACAGGACGTACGGTATGACGCGGTGCCGAGGATGGCAAAGAGCGGCGTTGTTCAGCTCAAACTATCCAGATCGGAACACTCTGTTGTTTGGATTCAAGAAATGGTTAGCAGTATCTTGAGGTTTACTGGTGTAGGCTTTGAGCGTTTTGAGTTTGGCGAACAAAAAGGCAGGCATGCCGTGTACGTCGAATGCAAGTAAGCAAAATAGAAAAATGCATGAAGGTTTACCTCTGACTGGTACCTTCGTAATAGTTAGAAGTTTAGTAAAACGTGCCAAAATGGATGCATCAGACACATGGTGCTCTAAAAATTATAAAAAATAGTTCTACTAGCATTGTTTTTGCTAGGCTATTAAGTAAGTACAAATTTTGGAAAGCGGGTAACCCCCGTACTGTTTAAAGAATCTTTCGGCCTCACCCGGCCAACTGCCTCCACAGCAGAGAGATTTAGCAAGCAGTAATTCCTGTCATAATTAAGGTGGTTTAGTCATGCACGATAGCTCGATGGAGCAGCTATGGAGTACTTCCCAGTTAGCTGGTGGGAATGTTGCTTACATAGAAGAATTATACGAATTATTTTTAACCGACCCCAATTCGGTATCTGAGCAGTGGAGAAGCTACTTTAATGGCTTGCCTCGTTCAGAAGGCAACGCACTTCACGATATTCCCCATAGCCCCATACGCGAACAATTCTTACTGATATCCAAGAATCAACGCAGAGGCGCTGCCGCTACCCAGAGTCAAGTGTCCAGCGGCTACGATCAAAAACAGCTGCGTATCTTCCAGCTTATTAATGCTTTCCGTTTCCGTGGTCATCAACATGCCAAACTAGATCCATTGGGCATCATGGAACGTGAGCAGGTACCCGATTTAGATCTTCGCTTCCATGAACTTAGTGAAGCGGACATGGACAGTGTCTTTCAAACCGGTTCGTTATTCATAGGCAAAGAAGAAGCCACGCTACGTGAGATCTTTGACGTGGTTCAGAATACCTATTGTCAGAGTGTGGGTTCTGAATTCATGCACATAGTGGATACCGCCGAAAAGCGTTGGTTCCAGCAGCGTATCGAAAGCGTACGAGCAAAACCCGAATACAGTGAAGAAGCTAAAAAACATTTGCTGGAGCGTTTAACCGCAGCTGAAGGTCTGGAAAAATATTTAGGCTCCAAATACCCGGGTGTGAAGCGTTTTGGTTTAGAAGGGGCCGAAACCCTCATCCCATTAATGGATGAATTGATTCAGCGTTGTGGCAGTTATGGTGCGAAGGAAATCGTCATAGGTATGGCCCACCGTGGTCGCTTAAACGTATTGATTAATACTCTGGGTAAGGCGCCTGCCGACTTGTTTGACGAGTTTGATGGTAAGGCTCAGTACAACAGTTCGGGCGATGTTAAGTACCACCAGGGTTTTTCCTCTAATGTATTAACCCCGGGTGGCGAAGTGCACTTGGCCATGGCCTTTAACCCTAGCCACCTGGAAATTGTTTCCCCTGTGGTTGAGGGTTCGGTGCGTGCCCGCCAGGATCGTCGTGGAGATACCACGGGCGAGAAAGTGGTACCGGTTATCATTCACGGTGACTCGGCCTTTGCCGGTCAAGGCGTGGTCATGGAAACCTTCCAAATGTCCCAGACTCGCGGTTATAAAACCGGGGGCACCATTCACCTGGTGATCAATAACCAAGTGGGCTTCACCACCAACAAGCGTGAAGATGTGCGCTCTACCGAGCATTGCACCGATGTAGCTAAAATTGTTCAGGCACCCATCCTGCACGTGAATGCCGATGACCCGGAAGCGGTGTTGTTTGTCACTCAGTTGGCGGTGGATTACCGCAACGAATTCAAAAAAGATGTGGTCATCGATTTAGTGTGTTATCGCCGTCGTGGGCACAACGAAGCCGATGAACCTTCTGCCACCCAACCGATGATGTACAAGGTGATCAAGAGCCTTAAAACCACTCGTACCCTGTATGCCGAAACGTTGACAGCGCAAGGTGTGGTTGACGTCGATGGCATCAAGAAAATGGAAAATGATTACCGTGATACCCTCGAAGAAGGTAATCACGTGGTGAAGAGTCTGGTTACTAAGCCTAATAGTGAGATGTTTGTTGATTGGCGTCCGTACCTGGGCCATGAATGGACCACTGAAGGGGATACCACTTTTGATCTGAAGCGCCTGCAAGAGCTAGCCATTCAAATGCAAGATGTGCCGGAAGGTTTTGTGGTTCAGCGCCAGGTAAGCAAAATACAGGAAGATCGCCGCAAGATGGCCGCTGGTGCTTTGCCCATTAATTGGGGTTTTGCCGAGACCATGGCTTATGGCACCTTGTTGGATCAAGGGCACCCTATTCGTCTTACCGGGCAGGATGTGGGGCGTGGTACCTTCTCCCACCGTCATGCGGTGTTGCATAACCAAAAAGACGGGGAAGTGTATTGCTCCTTAAAGAACATGTCCGATGATCAGCCGACCTATACCTTGCATGATTCATTGTTATCTGAAGAAGCGGTATTGGCATTTGAATACGGTTACTCTACCACCACGCCTGATATGCTGGTGATTTGGGAAGCTCAATTTGGTGATTTTGCCAACGGCGCCCAAGTAGTGATGGATCAATTTATCTCCAGTGGTGAGCACAAGTGGGATCGCTTATGTGCGTTAACCATGTTGTTGCCACACGGTTATGAAGGGCAAGGGCCAGAGCACAGTTCGGCTCGATTAGAGCGTTATTTGCAATTGTGTGCCGAGCACAACATGCAGGTTTGTGTGCCTTCCACCCCGGCTCAAATTTTTCACCTGTTACGCCGTCAGGTAATTAGACCGTTGCGTAAGCCCTTAGTGATCATGTCACCCAAGAGCTTACTGCGACACAAAGAGGCCATTAGTACCCTCGAAGAATTGGCCGATGGCCATTTCCAAACTATTATTCCAGAAATTGAAGACGTTAATCCAAAAGATATTACGCGTCTGATTCTTTGTAGCGGCAAAGTTTATTACGATCTGATCGATCGTCGCCGTAAAGAAGAAATGAAACACGTTGCCATTGTTCGTTTGGAGCAAATATATCCTTTCCCCGAGGAAGAGTTTTTTGCCGTCATATCTCAATATGAAAACCTAAAAGAAACCTTTTGGTGTCAGGAAGAGCCAATGAATCAGGGTGCCTGGTACAGCTCTCAGCATCACATGCGCAGAGTGGTACATCGTCATAATCCTAATGTGTATCTGGATTACGCGGGTCGCGAAGCTTCGGCTTCACCTGCCGCAGGTTATATGGCGCTTCACCTGAAACAACAAGAGCAATTGATCAAAGACGCACTGGGCCTATAGGCCCGAGTTCAAGGAATTAGGAAATAATTATGAGTACTGAAATAAAAGCCCCGGTTTTCCCTGAGTCAGTTGCCGATGGCACAATCGCTACCTGGCACAAGCAGCCAGGCGAAGCGGTGAGCCGTGATGAATTGTTGGTAGATATTGAGACCGACAAAGTGGTTTTGGAAGTGGTTGCCCAAAACGACGGCGTTATTAAAGAGATTCTTAAGCCTGAAGGTGAAACCATCTTAAGCGCTGAAGTCATCGCTATTTTTGAAGACGGTGCTGCTGGCACTACCGCGTCAGCCCCGGCTTCTGAAGCGGCAAGCGAGCCAGCTGCCAACGATGATTTAAAGGTGAATCCGGCAGCACGTAAGCTGGCGGAAGAAAAAAATATCAGCCTGGGCGATGTTAAAGCCACAGGCAAAGATGGTCGTATCACCAAAGAAGATGTATTAAATCACGCCAAGGCAGCTTCTGCGGTGCCCGCGGCGGCACCTGCCGCCGCTCCCGCCAGCGCTCCGGCACCTGCTAATGTAGCGCCAGCAGTACCAGTGTTTGCCCAGGGTGAGCGTATCGAAAAGCGTGTGCCCATGACACGTTTGCGAGCCACCATCGCCAAGCGCTTGGTATCGGCTCAGCAAAATGCGGCCATGTTAACCACTTACAACGAAGTGGATATGACGGCCATCATGGCATTGCGTAAGCAATACAAGGCCATGTTTGAGAAAAAGCACAACGGTGCGCGCTTGGGCTTCATGTCTTTCTTCGTGAAGGCGGCTGGCGAAGCGTTGAAGCGCTTCCCTGCGGTGAATGCTTCCATCGATGGTAGTGACATGGTTTACCATGGTTACCAGGATATTGGCGTGGCTGTTTCCACCGAAAAAGGTCTAGTGGTTCCCGTGTTGCGTGATGTTGATTCCATGGGGCTTGCCGATATTGAATCTGGCATCGTTGAATATGCCGGTAAAGCCCGTGATGGCAAGCTAGGCATAGAAGAAATGCAGGGTGGTACCTTTACCATCACTAACGGCGGTACCTTTGGTTCATTAATGTCTACCCCGATCATTAATCCACCACAAACGGCTATTTTGGGTATGCATAAAATCCAGGATCGCCCAATGGCTATCGACGGACAAGTGGAAATTCGCCCCATGATGTACCTGGCAGTGTCCTATGATCACCGCATGATTGATGGCAAAGAAGCCGTACAATTTCTGGTGACCATTAAAGAGCTGTTAGAAGATCCAACTCGTATCCTGTTGGATATTTAATCTGTAGCTTCATTAAAGATTTGGCCGTGCTCCGTGATCATTTAGGGGTATAGATATTTACGGTCAAATTTCGGATTATGGACAAATAAAGTTTATGTGAAGTTGTGATCCATATTTCTGGTTTTGCCTGGCCAGATAGCGCCTATTCTTTGGCCTGGCTTGCACACAACTTCACTATTCGGCAGATTATATAAATCTTACGTTTAAAATTTGAAACTAAGGAACAACTGATGGCTGATAAGTTTGATGTAATTGTAATTGGTGGTGGACCTGGTGGGTATGTGGCAGCCATTCGTGCGGCGCAGCTGGGTTTAAAAACAGCTTGTATTGATAAATGGCTCAACAAAGAAGGCAAGGGCGTTTATGGCGGCACGTGCTTGAATGTGGGTTGTATTCCCTCTAAGGCCTTGTTGGACAGTACTCATAAGTATGAAGAAGCCAAGGATCATTTTGATGTGCACGGTATTACTGCCAAAGACATCAAGATTGATGTGAGTGCCATGTTGGCCCGTAAAGACAAAATAGTGAGCAATCTTACTATGGGTGTGGCCGGATTATTTAAAGCCAATGGTGTTACCGCTCTGGAAGGATTTGGTAAATTATTGGCCGGTAAAAAAGTTGAATTTACCAATCACGCCGGTAAAACAGAAATTCTGGATGCAGATAACATCATTATTGCCACTGGCTCAGTGCCGGTTGAAATTCCACCTGCGCCATTAACAGAAGGCCTGATTGTGGACTCTAGCGGTGCTTTGGAATTTGAAAAAGCCCCTAAACGTTTGGGTGTGATTGGTGCTGGCGTAATTGGTCTGGAACTGGGTACCGTTTGGAATCGTTTGGGTAGCGAGGTGGTTGTATTGGAAGCTCAAGATAAGTTCTTGAGTCTGGTCGATCAGCAAGTGGCCAAAGAAGCCGCCAAGCAACTGAAAAAGCAAGGCATGAAAGTGATGCTGAGCGCACGAGTCACCGGTACTGAGGTTAAAGGCAAAGAAGTAACGGTTAATTATTCGGACAGTGAAGGTGAAAAATCGGTCACTTTCGACAAGCTAATCGTTGCAGTAGGTCGTCGTCCTTACACCGAAAACTTGTTGTCCGGTGATTGTGGTGTGAATCTGGATGAGCGTGGTTTCATCTTTGTTAATGATCAATGTGTTACAGATGCCCCTGGCATTTACGCCATTGGCGATGTGGTGCGTGGCCCTATGTTGGCGCACAAAGCCTCGGAAGAGGGCGTGATGGTGGCTGAACGCATAGCGGACCATAAAGCCCAGGTTAACTACGATGTCATTCCGTCGGTTATCTACACTCATCCTGAAATTGCCTTTGTGGGCAAAAATGAAGATGAGCTAAAAGCCGCCGGTGAAAAATACAATGTGGGCATGTTCCCATTTGCCGCTGTGGGTCGTGCCATGGCAGCCAATGATACCGCTGGTTTTGTGAAAATAATTGCCGATGCTGAAACCGATCGTATTCTGGGTGCCAGCGTCATTGGCCCAAGTGCTGGTGATCTGGTTCAGCAGGTAGTGATCGCCATGGAATTTGGTTCCAGTGCCGAAGATTTGGGCATGATGGTGTTCTCCCATCCAACCTTGTCTGAAGCTGTGCATGAAGCTGCCTTGGCAGTAAATGGCCACGCGATTCATAAGGCCAATAGAAAACGTAAATAATGTAAGTGACTTCACTGTCCTGTGTGCAACAGGGCGGTGAATTCTTTTTTAGTTTGTCATTTCTCCGTACAAATTCTCAGTATTCCCCCCTTTAAAAAATATTGTGCCCCATCCTAAAGCACGAGTGCACCAGTATTTACTTTTTTGCTTTTCAAAGCCAAAATGGCTAGACATTAAAAGACAGTCATTGCAGTTGGCGTAATCTACCGTTAAGTGGGTAGCTTTATACTCGTTGGTTTTTATTATGATGGTGTCTTTTATCTTAAGTTTTTGATATAAAAATCTATACGGCTGTGCAGCAAAGTTGTAAATGCACATTTTTGTTGATGTAAGCACCAAGAGGTCCTAATGAATTTACACGAATATCAGGGCAAGCAGCTTTTTGCTGAGTACGGTTTGCCTGTTTCAAGTGGTATCGCAGTTGATACGCCTGAGGAGGCGGTAGCCGCGGCGAAAAAAATTGGCGGTAATAAATGGGTGGTGAAAGCTCAGGTGCATGCCGGCGGTCGAGGTAAGGCGGGTGGGGTTAAACTGGTTGAAAGTACCGAAGAAGTAAAAGCCTTTGCCCAAAAATGGCTAGGCCAAAACCTGGTCACTTATCAAACTGATGCAAAGGGTCAGCCGGTCAGTAAAATTTTGGTAGAAGACCTGACCGATATTGATCAGGAATTATACTTAGGGGCGGTGGTTGATCGTTCTACACGCAAAGTTGTCTTCATGGCGTCCACCGAAGGTGGGGTAGAAATTGAAAAAGTCGCTCATGAGACACCTGAAAAAATTCTAAAGGCCACAGTGGATCCTTTAACTGGGGCTCAGCCTTATCAGGGTCGTGATCTGGCATTTAAGCTGGGTTTAAAAGGCGATCAAATTAAACAGTTCACCAAAATATTTTTAGGTTTGGCCAAGCTGTTTGTTGAAAAGGATTTGGCCTTATTGGAAATCAATCCCCTGGTGATTACATCTGAAGGCAATTTGCATTGTCTGGACGCCAAGCTTGGTATCGACAGTAATGCCTTGTATCGCCATCCTGAATTAGTGGCTATGCAAGATCCCAGTCAGGAAGATGCCCGTGAAGCAGAAGCGGCATCCTGGGAATTAAATTACGTGGCACTGGATGGCAACATTGGTTGTATGGTCAATGGCGCCGGATTGGCCATGGGCACCATGGACATAGTGAAAATTCATGGTGGCGACCCAGCCAACTTCCTGGATGTGGGCGGCGGCGCTACTAAAGAGCGTGTTGCCGAAGCTTTCAAAATAATTTTATCCGACGACAAGGTCAGTGCCGTACTGGTGAATATTTTTGGTGGCATTGTTCGATGTGACATGATTGCCGAAGGAATAATTGGTGCCATACAAGAAGTGGGCGTAAAAGTACCTGTGGTGGTTCGCCTGGAGGGTAATAATGCCGAGTTAGGATCGCAAAAGTTAAAAGAATCCGGCTTGGATATTATTGCCGCCACCAGTTTAACCGATGCAGCTGAGCAAGTTGTTAAAGCGGCAGGGAAGACATCATGAGCATATTGATTGATAAAAATACCAAAGTGTTGTGCCAGGGTTTCACCGGTAGCCAGGGTTCATTCCATAGCGAACAAGCCATTGAATACGGCACAAACATGGTGGGTGGGGTAACGCCTGGCAAAGGCGGCACTACCCATTTAGGGCTGCCTGTTTTTAATACAATGCAAGAAGCAGTGGCGGCCACCGGTGCTGACGCGTCGGTAATTTATGTGCCTGCCCCATTTTGCAAAGACTCCATTTTGGAAGCGGCAAATTCAGGGGTTAAGTTGGTGGTATGCATCACCGAAGGTATACCCACTTTGGATATGCTTGAGTGCAAGGTTAAGTGTGATGAACTGGGTGTGACCCTGATTGGGCCAAACTGCCCGGGTGTGATTACACCGGGTGAATGCAAAATTGGGATTATGCCGGGACACATTCATCTGCCCGGTAAAGTGGGTATCGTTTCCCGTTCTGGCACCTTGACCTATGAAGCGGTTAAGCAAACCACCGATTTCGGTTTTGGCCAGTCCACTTGTGTGGGTATTGGGGGGGATCCTATCCCCGGCTCTAACTTCATTGATGTGTTGAAGCTGTTCCAGGAAGACCCGGCTACCGAAGCCATCGTCATGATTGGTGAAATTGGTGGCAGCGCCGAAGAAGAAGCGGCCGCTTACATCAAGGCAAATGTCACAAAACCTGTGGTTTCCTACATTGCCGGAGTGACCGCCCCTGCTGGTAAACGCATGGGCCATGCCGGTGCCATTATCTCTGGTGGTAAGGGTACGGCAGAGGAAAAATTTGCAGCCTTGCAAGACGCCGGCGTGACCACAGTACGCTCCTTGGCAGATATCGGTGCGGCATTAAAGGAAAAGACCGGCTGGTAGACCCTAAACTTAAACGTACTCCATTTAAAAGCCCTCGCAAGAGGGCTTTTTACGTACAGGAAGTACGGTATCTTGGAAATGCAGGAGCGTTTTCCAGGGTACGTTTTGGGGCGAACACCGTTTACAGTGGTAGGCATAAATTCAGCAATATAAAGCCCTGCTCGAGATAGCTAGCCGATAACATCAAGTTAACTCGTAAATAGTGACACTCATGGGGAGGTGCTAGGAGTGTGGCGCAAAATGTTGTATAAAGCGCGCAATTTCCTGCCCTGTGAAAATTGTCTATTCTTAAAAGATGATGTTCACACCTCACTGAGATAATACATGAGCGAAGACAATCCCTATTTTGGTCGAGCGGCCCGTTTTATTGGTATGTTAAAACACACTCAGGTATTGGGTATGAAAATCTTTGCAGCCACTGCTCAATCTCTAACCATAGAATTGCCCTATAACAAAAGCCACGTGGGCAACCCGTCCACCGGGGTCATTCACGGCGGCGTATTAACCACCTTAATGGATACCGCCTGCGGCACTATGGTGGTGAATGCCCTGCCTGACATAGAGCTGTGTCCCACCCTGGATTTACGGGTTGACTACATACGTGCCGCCGAACCCAATAAATCTATCTTTGCTTTGGCGGAAGCCTATCGGGTGAGTCAAAACGTGGTATTTGCTCGCTGTACGGTGCATCAGGGTAACGTAAACAAGCCGGTGGCCAATTGTGTGGCCACCTTTATGCGTATTGGCAGTCACTTGTCGCCCCCTGAGTTTAAGCAAGCAATATTAGGGGAGGCGCAATAATATGGCCAGTTTTGAAGAAATATTACAACAGGCCAATGCCTGCGGCGATTACCGACCTGTGGTGGATGCCATACCCTATGCCAAGTTAATTGGGCTGGACTTTGAGCGGTTTGGTGAAGATGTCATTTTTAAGTTACCCAATAACCCCGACAACATAGGCAACCCCATTTTACCTGCGGTGCATGGTGGGGTAGTGGGAGGCTTTATGGAATTAGCAGCCGCCATCCATCTGGTCATGTTTATGGATACCCCCACTATGCCCAAAATAGTGGACTTTTCGTTGGACTATTTGCGAGCGGCCAAGGGTGGTCGAGATACCTTCGCCGAATGCCAAGTGGTGCGTCAAGGCAGTCGTGTGGCCAATGTCACCATTAATGCCTGGCAAACCCGTCGAGAAAATTCTGTGGCCACGGCTCGAGTCCATTTTTTGTTGGCGCCTTAATAATACCCTTCAAGGGTTAATGAATTTAATCATTGCCCTTGAAATTCCTGCTTTCAGCCTTATCTACTGTCAATCGCACTCTTGCCTATAGAAGTGTCCAATTTTCGCGGATCCGTTGAGGAGTCTTCATGACTACAGCACAAAAAGAAACCCTGGGCTTTCAGACCGAAGTGAAGCAAATGCTTCATTTGATGATCCACTCCCTTTACAGCAATAAAGAAATCTTTCTGCGTGAACTGATTTCCAACGCCAGCGATGCCTGCGACAAGCTTCGTTTTGAGGCGTTAAACCAGGATGGATTATTAGAAGGGGATAGCGAGCTAAAAATCAGAATTGAATTTGATGAAGCTGCTAACACCGTCACCATTGCAGATAATGGCATCGGCATGACTCGTGATGAAGTTATCGCCAACCTGGGTACCATTGCCAAGTCCGGTACCGCGCAATTCCTGAAAGAAATGTCTGGGGATGATAAAAAAGACGCCAACCTGATTGGTCAGTTTGGTGTGGGTTTCTATAGCTCGTTTATCGTAGCTCAAAAAGTAGAAGTCACCACTCGCCGCGCCGGTGATAAAGACGATCAGGGCGTGTGCTGGATATCTGAGGGTGAAGGGGACTTCACCATCGAAGGTGTTGAAAAAGCCCCTCGTGGTACTCGTATTGTTATGCACCTAAAGAGTGATGAAAACGAGTTTGCTAACAGTGCGCGCTTGCGCAACCTGGTTAAAAAATACGCCGATCACATCTCTGTGCCGGTTGAGATGTATAAAGACGCGCCACTTGCGGAGCCAGGTGAAGAAAAAGAGCAACCTGAGCAGCCTGAATTAGAAGCGGTTAACAGTGCCAAGGCGTTATGGACTCGTGGCAAAACTGATATTACAGATGAAGAATACCAAGAGTTTTACAAGCATGTATCTCATGATTATGAAGACGCCCTAACCTGGTCTCATAATAAGGTTGAAGGTAAGCTGGATTACACGAGCTTATTGTATGTACCTAAACGTCCCCCATTTGATTTGTGGAACCGTGAAGGCAGTCGTGGTGTTAAGTTGTATGTGCAGCGCGTATTCATCATGGATGAAGCCGAACAGTTCTTACCACCTTACTTGCGTTTCGTTAAAGGTGTTATGGACAGCAACGACTTACCCTTAAACGTAAGTCGTGAAATTCTGCAGGGCAATAGCAGTATCACCTCCATGCGCAGCGCGTTGACCAAACGTATTTTGGATATGTTGAAAAAACTGTCCAGAAAAGATGAAGAAGCCTATCAAACTTTTTGGCAGGGTTTTGGCCAGGTTTTAAAAGAAGGTCCGGCCGATGACTTCGCCAACAAAGAAAAAATTGCCGAATTATTTCGTTTTGCCTCTACTAAGGGTGCGGACGATTCTCAGTCGGTTTCTTTGGATGCGTATATTGAGCGCTGTGAAGAAAGCCAGGATAAGATTTATTACCTGACAGCCGAAAACTATTTGACGGCATCTCGTAGCCCGCACCTGGAAGTGTTCCGTAAAAAGGGTGTAGAAGTATTGCTACTAACCGATCGTGTGGATGAGTGGATGATCAGTCACCTTAGTGAGTTTAAAGGCAAAACCTTTGAAGATGTCACTAAGGGTGAGTTAAATCTGGGTGATGAAGCGGACGAGAAAGAAGTTGAAGAAGCAGAAAAACAGCACGCCGATTTAATTGGCCGTGTAAAAACGGCCCTTAAAGACAAGGTAGAAGACGTACGTGTTTCTTCACGTTTAACCGATTCTGCGGCTTGCCTGGTAGTGGGTAAAGAAGAAATGGGCATGCAGATGCGTCGTATGCTGGAAGCGGCTGGTCAGGCTCTGCCAGATTCCAAGCGTGTGCTTGAAGTGAATATGGATCACCCATTGATCGTTAAGATGGACCTGCAAAGTGATGAAGCGCGCTTTGAAGATATGGTTGAGCTAATTTACGAGCAGGCCCAATTGGCTGAAGGTAGCCAGTTGGAAGACCCGGCCGGTTATGTAGATCGTATTAACAAACTGTTGGTTAATTTGTTGGAAGCATAATCAAAATATAACCCCCGCACCTGTGCGGGGGTTATTACTACTCAATTCTTTAGAAGGACTCTAGGTTTCAATCTCTCCTTGGCGTATCATAGCCAGCTATAAAAATCACCGTTGCTGTAAAGTGCCTAATTAGGCTTAAGTCATAGCTCGGTAATGAAAAAATTACTTATCAATCATAATAAAGGTGATTCATGAAATTGCTGCGTTTACTGGCCCCCATGTGTGTTCTTCTTTCCTCGCAAGTATTTGCCGGAGGCTCTCTGGATTTAAGTGTGAACGATGACACAGCGTCTTTAGAATATGACGCCACTCGTATGGGCACGCCCTTGCATATCTCCACAGGAATATTGCATCATCAAAGTGATGGTAATCTGGTGACCTTCGGTATAAACGCTGTTGATGTTCGTAACCAGGGTAGCCCGTTTAAGATTGGTATCGGTGGTAAGATGTATGGTTATTTTAACGATAAAAGCGACAGTGGCGCTTTAGCTATTGGTGGTTTTGTGCGCTACACACCGGCTGAATTGGCTGGCTTAGGGTTTGCTGGTCATGTTTATTATGCGCCCAGTGTTTTGTCATTTCATACCACCGACAATCTAGTGGATTTAGGTTTGCGTGTTGAATACCGATTATTGCCAACTGCGTTGGTGTATTTGGGGTATCGTTTTGTTGAGGCCAGCGATGAAGATGTTGACCTTGAAATCACTAAAGCAGGGCATCTCGGCCTGCGCATTAACTTCTAATTGTGAATTCGGTTAGGCGCACCAATCAGGCGCTATATTTCAGCCGTTTGAGCCTAGATAAAGCCAGTGAGGCTGAAGGGGCTCAGGTTAAGCGCTACAGTGAAGAAAGTGCATTGTTTCACTTGTATGCTGCCACCATGAGCTTTGCGGGGGAGTTGGTGGCGCAATATGCGTTACCACCGTTCTCTGAACTGTCTGAACTGCTTAATCGTCGTGACTTGCCCAGTGAATTGCGAGAGTTAAGTTTGCTCATGGCCGATGATAATTCCTGGCTGAAATCCCTTGTAAATCAGTACCAGAGGTTAATTCAGCAGGGACTCGATGATTCGGCCCCCGCCAGTGGATTAATTTTTAGTCAGTCAGATTACGCTGAATTGTTCTCTAACTGGTTGATTGAATTAGAAAAAATATCTAGACGCATGCGCGAGCATTACCAAGAGAATTAATTGTAGGCGGATAGACGTTGGAGACGTAAGGGGGCAGTGCTATACTTTGTCCCCTTTTTTATGCCCTGAAAATGCGACTGGATTCGCTAATAAATGCCTGGTGCATTTGGGGTTTAGTATCACCGGTACATCGAGAGCAGTATTGATATGGCAGCGGTATTTGAGATTGTAGAATTAGAAAACGGTGATGTGGCCCTTAAGCGCAATGACGGTGAAGGTGAGCCTCTGGTCCGCATCGTTTTTTCCGGCGACGCTAAAGCCAGTTTTCCTGAGCAACACATGGAAATAGCTCGTGCCATGATTGAGGCTGGTGTACGCAAGGTGGGTGAGCTTAGCGGAGTTCATGTGGAAGATGTTTCGGCTATCGCCGAGTTAGAAAGCCGCATTCTGCACTAATGTTATAAGCGCCACTCAAAACTTAAAAACCCTGCCTCGGCAGGGTTTTTTGTTTGTGCAGTCCCGGATTCAGGGATTAGTGAATGTTCTGGCGAATAATGCCCACATACAGGCCTTCAACCTCCAGTTGTTCATGGCTCAGATCAATCACTATGGGTTCAAATTCATCATTTTCGGGTAATAATTTCACAATATTCTGCTCTTGCTGCAAGCGTTTTACCGTTACCTCATCACCCACTCGTGCAACGATAACCTGGCCGTTACGGGCTTGGTTGGTTTTGTGGACTGCAATTAGATCGCCATCCATGATGCCAATATTTTTCATGCTCTCCCCATGAACTTCCAAAAGATAGTCCGCAGCAGGGTGAAAAAGCTCCCTGGGCAGTTTTAGATGCCTCTCTATATGCTCTTGCGCCAAGATAGGTTCACCGGCCGCCACTCGGCCAATCAGGGGCAGCCCTTTATCTTCTTCAACGATGCGAATGCCGCGGCTGGCGCCAGCCACCATTTCAATGGCGCCTTTACGGGCCAGCGCTTTCAGGTGTTCTTCGGCCGCATTAGGGCTACGAAAGCCTAATTCTTTAGCGATTTCAGCGCGAGTGGGGGGGAAGCCAGTGTCACTAATGGCTTGTTTAATAAGATCTAGAACTTGTTGTTGGCGAGCAGTTAATTTAATCATATTCGCTTATCTGTTTTTATATACAATTGTAATTATATACAGTGCTGTATATATGTAAAGTATGCTTTATTTGACCA
>MAAD01000098.1 GCA_002162985.1 Bermanella sp. 47_1433_sub80_T6
GTTACGCCAGCCCTTTAAAGCGTTTTATAAAAAAGGATTTCATCCTTGGGAAAATGGCGGTTTAGAGTTGGTTGAAAAATGGCAGCGTGAATACGCTCAGCCCGAGCAAAACAAAGCCAGTGCCGAGTACCAGGTTGCGCATCCTGCCTAAGACGTTATTTTTCCGCTTAAAATAAATACCCCTTGCCTGCACCATGCAGACAAGGGGTTTTTTATGGGTGGTTAATGCTTAGTTTTGGGCGTTCAAATTGAACATGGTTAAGAAAAATAAATCTAGTACGAGGCTGCTTGCAGGCGATCAAGGTTAATTGGAGCAAAGCTATTGGCTAGCTATTGTCGCCTGCAAACAGCCTCGTACATGGGGTGTGAGATGAACTTATTGAACCGAACCGCTGGCCATCTCGCTGCTGGGTTGTTCTATCAGGCTTAACGCTATGCCACGAAAAGCAGCCAGGCTTTTGTGAATGCTTTCATAGTCGTTGTCGGTGAAATGGGTATTGGCGCTGTTTTTCACAATCACCACACCGGCTTTTTGGTTGATGTAAATAAACTGGCCATAAATGCCAAAAGCAAAAAACTCCTGATCACTTTGCTCGGGAATCCACCACTGATAACCGTAACCAAATACCGACTTAGCATTGTCGCGTTTGCCTGGCATTAGGTGGGAGGCATCTGGGGTAATGCTGTCTGTGATCCATTGGGCGGGCACCACTTGCTCGCCATTGATGATGCCGTTGTCGCGAAACAACATGCCTAAGCGGCCATAGTCACGAGTGGTGGCATTAAGGCCGCCCAGCACCATGGGTTCGCCCAAGCCATCTACTAAATAGAGCGCATCCTGTTCGTTACCCAGCTTGGACCAAAGCTTTTCGGTTAGGTATTCCTCTATGGTTTTACCGGTGGCGGCGCGTAGCACCATGCCCAGTACATGAGTGTCTATGCTCACGTATTTCATGTAAGTCCCCTGGTCACGTTCATGGGTTAATGTGGCTGCAAATTCATCGAAGCTGCCGCCCATGGCCATCATGCGACCAAAGCGATTAATGTCGCTATTAAAGTCGTTGTAGTCTTCGTTAAAGGCCACGCCGCTGCTCATCTGCAATACATTTTTAATAGTAACCCCGTCGTAACCACTGCCCACTAACGCTGGCACATAATCGGTTACCGGCACATTTAAGTCCTTGATGTGGCCTTCATAAACCGCGATGCCAAAGATGGCGCTCAGGTAACTCTTGGCCATGGACCAAGAAGCACGTAAGTCGGTGTCGTGGGTGCCTAAATAATAATTTTCGAAAGTAATATCATCGTCTTTCACCACCAGTAAAGCGGTGGACTGAGTATCACTTAAAAAAGTATCCAGATTGAATTCTTGCCCTTTAAAGGTAAACGTTTTGGGTAAGTCTTTGGGGGTATGATTAAGCGCGCGAATGGTGCCGGAGCGTTTAATCACCTTAGTGGTCATCACATCCTGCATGTTAGAGAAGTTATGCACAATCACATCGGGCTTGAATAAATTCACCACCATATACAACTGTTTGAGTTCGGTGGAATAAACACCAGCCACGATGGCCAGGCCTAAAAGAGTCACGCTAAAAAATTGGCCAACACGTTTTAATGCCATGGGGCTTTCCCTGTAAATATTGAATTAAATAGCCCGCCGTGAGGTGAGACTCAGTGGCGGGTTTTATGAACGGCCGCTAGTTGGACTGGGCTCTTGGGGCTTGGCTTAATTTGGCGTCTGCACTGGCCGGGCTTTTAAACTGCAAGATGCCGTCTTCTATTTTCACCCCTCGCAGACGTTTTTTATCTTTTCGGTAGTTTTGATCCAGGCGCCAGGGTTGCACTGCCCCCTGTTTGGGGATGCCCTGTTGTGCACGCTGGATGTAACCAGAACTTAAATTTAAAAACAGTTCCCGCTGGGTATTGCACTCATCCACGGGCACACAGATGGGACGATCAATGGTATCCATGTGATTAATGATGCGACAGACATACTCGCTTACCAGCTCGGACTTGAGTGTCCAGGAGGCATTGGTGTAGCCAAAAACGGTGCCAAAGTTAGGCACATCTTCCAGTAAAATCCCACGGTAAAACATTTTTTCGCTGGGCTTAAGTACCTCTTCGTCTACAGTAATGTTTACCTCTTCCATCATCTTTAATTTTAAACCGGTGGCGCTGACAATAATGTCGGCATCCAGGTGTTCTCCTGATTTAAGGCGAATACCATCCGGAGTAATTTCATCGATATGATCGGTTTTGATGTCGGCCTTGCCGTGGTTGATGGCTTCAAATAAATCCCCATCCGGAATCAAACACAGTCTTTGATCCCAGGGCTCATAACTGGGTGTGAAGTGTTTCTTGTCGATGTCGGCCGTTAATATTTCGTTGCGTTTTTTGTCCAGAAGTTTTCTGCCGCGATTGGGAAAACGTGTCATGTAGCTATAAATAAGTGAGGCCATGATTACATTACGTTTACGGGCAAAACGCGATACCCAAACCTTGGGTAAAAACAGCCGCATAAAACTCAGCAAACCATCTTGCATAGGCATGGATGCAATATAGGTGGGAGAGCGTTGCAGCATGGTCACATGTTGAGCTTTCTGTGCAAGGGTAGGCACTAGGGTGACAGCGGTGGCGCCACTGCCAATAACCACTATTTTTTTATTGGTGTAATCAAGATCCTGTGGCCAGTGTTGAGGGTGAATAAAATCTCCCTTAAAGCTGCTCTTGTTTTTAAATTCAGGCTCATAGCCTTCATTGTAATCGTAATAACCACCGCACGATAAAACGAAACGACTTTCAAGTACTCGAGTTTTGCCATCCACTTCCACCTCAACGGTCCAGGTGGCGCTGACGCTGGACCAGGCCAATTTCACTACCTTGTGGTTAAAGCGAATTTTTTCCTTGATGCCATTTTCTTCGGCGGTTTCATTAAGGTAACTTAATAGTTTTTCCCCGGTGGCCAGAGAGTCTTTATCGGTC
>MAAD01000005.1 GCA_002162985.1 Bermanella sp. 47_1433_sub80_T6
TCTATTACTGGCTACCAATGAATGGCTGCAGGGTTATGACCCCGATGTGCTCATTGGCTGGAATGTGGTGGGTTTTGATTTTCGCGTTTTGGAGCGTGTATACCGCGAACAGGGAGTACCGTTTGCGTGGGGCCGAGGGCAACAAAATGTACGCTTGCGGGACGGGCAAAATAATAAAATATTCACCGACATCGCCGGGCGCGTCATTGTCGATGGCATAGATGCGTTAAGAGCAGCCACCTATCAGTTTGAAAGTTTTTCGCTGGAATTTGTGAGCCGCACGTTACTGGGGCAAGGCAAAAAAATAGACGCCGAGCAAATTGAGAATCGTGGCCAGGCCATCGGGGAAATGTTTCAGCAGGATAAAGTGGCCCTGGCCAAATACAACCTGCAAGACTGCCAGCTGGTGCTGGATATTTTTGAACACACCCAAATATTAAATTACCTGATACAACGCAGCCGCCTTACCGGCCACACCTTGGACAGAATTGGTGGCTCGGTGGCCGCTTTTGAATATTTATATTTGCCCAAGTTGCACCGCGCCGGTTATATTTCTCCTAACCTGGGTGAAGGTTTTGATGACTTTAAAGCCCCAGGGGGCTTTGTCATGGACAGCCAACCGGGTATTTATAAAGATGTATTGGTACTGGATTTTAAGAGTCTGTACCCCAGTATTATTCGTACCTTTAAAATTGACCCAATGGGATTAATTGAAGGTTTACAAAGCGAATCAGAGCAGACTATCGACGGTTTTCACGGCGCAAAATTTCATCGAGAACAACATTTTTTACCGGACATCATTACCCAGCTTTGGTCGGAGCGTGAAACCGCTAAAAAGAATAAAGACGCCGCCGTGTCCCAAGCCATTAAAATTATAATGAACAGCTTTTACGGAATTTTAGGCAGCAAGGGTTGCCGCTTTTTTGATGCACGCCTGGCCAGTTCCATCACCGAACGCGGCCACCAGATTATTCAGGACACCGCCAAGTGGATTGAACAACAGGGTTACCGGGTTATCTACGGGGATACCGATTCGGTATTTGTCTACCTTAAAAAAGACCATTCCCTTGCCCAGGCCAAAAAAGTGGGCAAGTCATTGCAAAACAAACTTAACCATTACTGGCAGCATCGTTTACAGCAGGAATTTAATTTAAGTTGTGATTTGGAAATTGAATTTGAACGCCACTACCGGCACTTTCTCATGCCCACCATACGTGGCAGTGAACTGGGCAGCAAAAAACGCTACGCCGGCATCACCAGCGAGGATGAATTAATTTTTAAGGGGCTGGAAGCGGTGCGCAGCGACTGGACCCAACTATCCAAGGAGATTCAAACCACCCTGTACCTAATGATCTTTCATAAAAAACCCTATGAAGACTACCTGTTAAACATGGTAAAAGAAGTTAAACAGGGCAAGCGCGATCACCAACTGGTGTATAAAAAACGCATCCGGCGCAAGCTGGATGAATACGTAAAAAATGTGCCGCCGCAAATTCAGGCGGCCCGTAAAGCCGAAGAATTTTATAAACAACACAATCAAACCAGCCAGTATCGCCACGGTGGCTGGATAGAATATGTCATGACATTGGCCGGCCCGGAGCCGGTTGAGAACATTCAGAATCCGCTGGATTACCAGCACTATATCGACAAGCAAATTGGCCCGGTGGCCGATGGTATCTTGTACTTTTTACAAAAACGTTTTCAAACCCTTATTGACCCGCAGCAGGATATTTTTTCCAGGTGAGCCCCATTAAATCAAAAGATTCTTCACAACCAGATGCAAACAGCGAATTAGACACGTTAATTAAAACCATGCTGAACGATGCCTTCGTGAGCGTGCAAATCATGCCACAATGCCCACAAATCCCTTTGTACCTAGTAGACCCCAGCACCATGGATCGTCCCTTCAGTTTGGATGAGGTTCGCCGCATATGGGATCACACTGCGTACTGGGCATTTTGCTGGGCCAGTGGCCAGGTATTGGCACGTTTCATCTTGGATAATCCCCATTGGGTAAAGGGCAAGAAGGTACTGGATTTTGGCGCAGGCTCAGGAGTGGTTGCCATTGCCGCCATGAAGGCTGGCGCCAGGGAAGTGATTGCCTGCGACATAGACCCGGATGCGTTAATCAGCTGCCGAGAAAATGCCAAGCTCAATAAGGTGACCCTCACCCTCAGTGATGACCTGTTTGCCATTGAAGATAACGACATCGATTTACTCATCGCCGCCGACGTTTTATATGACCGCGCCAACTTAAGCTTTTTAGATACCTTTTTCGAATATGCTCCCAAAGTGCTATTGGCCGACTCACGCATCAAGAATTTTCAACATGATAAGTACCAGCCCCTGGATAAAGTTGAATCCTTTACCGTGCCCGATCTGGACGAGTTTGATGAGTTTCGCCTGGTGAGTTTATATGAGGGCATACAGGCCTAGCGCCTGCGCGCCTAATTGACTGCGTTAACCTCCTAACAGTTTCCAGACAAGCCACTATTAATGTCTATACTAAATGTTCAAAGGGCCATTTAATTGCAGGAGGGGCGGTGCTTAAGACATTATTATTAGGCCACTCCCGATTTACCCTGCTCGCCATTTTGGCCAGTATCTGGCTGCTACTGGTGGGTTTGCTGCTGTTTAATGATTTTGAACGGGAGTATCAAGAGGCCTATTCGAGACTGGCCTTCAAAACCCAAGCCAGTGCCGATCAATTTGAGCGCCAGTGGCAAAACCTGCAGCTTGAACAACGCCTAGAGAAAAACCAATACCTGCAACAGTTTAGCCAGGGTTTTGCCCCCCAGCTTCACTTCAGTGTCATTAATAGCAGTGGCCGCGTGGAAGGCTCCACCCTCAAAAATCTCACCCAACTCTCCTACGGCCCGGTGCTCGAGCAGCTTATTCACAGTCTTAAATTAGGTAACAACTGCCTGTTTAGCCTGGGTGGTTTACAAGCAGAAAGCGTT
>MAAD01000080.1 GCA_002162985.1 Bermanella sp. 47_1433_sub80_T6
GGCGTGGGCGTGGCGCAGGATATTCGTGAATCTGTGTTTGATCCCTTTGTTACCACCAAGCGCGCCTCGGGCAGCACCGGGTTGGGCATGAATATAGTACACAACCAGGTAACCGGTAGTCTAAAGGGGGCCATAGAGCTTATTTCACCCTTGGCAGGGGGCGCCCAGTGGAAAATTATGTTGCCGAAAAAAATCCCGGGGCAGGTGGCTCATGTGGCTTAGTGGTCTGCTAACTTAAAAACTGCGTTAATCCTCTTGGGTGCGCTGTAAATACATCCCTGTAAGCTTGCTTCGGCATCCCTGCCTCAAACACCCCAAGAGGATTAACGCAGCTTCCAAGTTTATAGATGGCGGCTGATAAGGTTTGCAAATAAAAGAGTGGCAGTATGACTAATATTGCTCGTAGTTGAAGTGCTTGCTATGGAGATGTCTGAGGCAGGGATGCCGAAGCAAGCCTACAGGAGGTATGCACGGCGATCTCAATAGCAAGCAGTTCAACTGCGGGCGGGCTGGGTTCACAATGTTAAGTTTAAGCTAGAGGATAGTTAATAATCGCTACATGCTTTCACAGTAATCCAGCCAGCGTTGTACACCGGCACTGCGGTATTTCTTTTTGTGCATGATGAAATAAAGGGTTCGTTCAAAATCACGCTGCGGCACATTGAGTTCAATTAAATCACCGCGCTTGAATGCCTCTTGTAAACTGATGCGAGATAAACAGCCTAAGCCCAGGCCACTGCTCACGGCATTTTTTATGGCTTCTGTGTGCTGCAATTCAAGGTTCACTTTTATGTTAGACAGTATGCCATGCAAGGCACGATCAAATGCCTGACGGGTACCGGAACCTGTTTCGCGCAATACCCAATGGTTATCAACTAAATCCTGATCGCTGATTAATTGTTGTTTGGCTAGTGGGTGACCCGGGGCACAAAAGACACACAGATCATCTTCACGCCAGGCAATAATTTCCAGTTCGCTGTGCTGCACTTCCCCTTCAATCATGCCAATGTCCAGGTCGTAATTGAGTACCCGTTCCATTATCTGCTGGGTATTGGCCACGCTTAAGCTCACCTCTGCTTCCGGTTGTTCAGACTTTAAGCGGCTTAAAATGCTCACGGCTAAATAATTGCCTATGGTAAGCGTGGCACCCACCTTAACCGGCCCGGCGTCCTTGTGTTGCATCAAGGCCTGTTCTACTTCACGGGCTTGCTCTAACAAGGCTTCGGCGCGACTGCGAATGAGTCGCCCTTGTTCATTTAACTGCAAACGTTTGCCCACACGATCAAATAATAAAATATCGAATTGCGATTCCAGTTCCTTTAGCGCGCTGCTGGCGGCACTTTGCGACATGGCTAAACTGTCGGCGGCTTTAGAGACGTTTTGAAAATGAGCGGTGGCCAAAAACACTTCCAGCTGTCTTAAACTAAATCTCATATTTTAGTCTCCAAGGATTCCGGTTGAATAAGGCTTAAACTTTCTTCGGCAAACCCCACCCCGGCTTCCACGTAATAGTTGAAAACGTTGTCGACCCCAAAGTCGATGAGTTGTTGGCGTTCATCTTCGTAGCGGGCAATGGCGGCAATGTGACCACTGTAGCCGCTTAACTTTAACTGCTCGGTAATATCGTGAATGTCGCTTACCGAGGGCATGGCCAGCATCACTAATTTAATGTGCCACAGCTCACGGGTTTCCCAAAAATCGGCATCTTCGGCGTCCCCTAAAATTACCTGGCGCCCTTGTTTGCGGTGACGGTATACCTTGTCGATGTCGGACTCCACTCCCCACACTTTTTCCCCCAGTTGATCTTGCAAAACATCATAGGCACTGCGACCTACACGGCCCATACCAATTACCAACACCGATGCCTGTTTAAGTTGCTGGTGAAAAATAGGTTCGGGTTGCTGGCGTTCAAAAAACTTAACCCAGCGACGCATGTAGGCGTATACCACGTGAGCATATTCATAAAAGATACTGGTAAAAATAAACGACACACTCACCGCCAAGGCAATGATCACTAACCAGTCTTTACTGAGCCAGCCGTTTTGCACACACAAGGCGGCAACAATTAAACCAAATTCACTGTAGTTGGTTAACAACATGCTGCCCAAAAACATACTGCGCCCGGGGGCTCGTAACATGCCTAAGGTGTGAAACAGTAATACCCCTTTAATGACCAGTAAGGCGCTGATGACAATAATGGGGGATAACATATCCATGGTGGGCAGGGCGGTGAAACCTATGGACAAGAAGAAACCAATTAAAAAGATATCTTTAAAACTTAATAAAGATTTGGCCAGTTCCACCGACTTGCTGTGTTGACTTAATAATAAACCTGCCATTAACGCACCCAGGTCCCCTTTTAAATTCAGCGCGGTAAATAACTCGTACCCGCCCATGGCATAGAAAAAACCAATTAACGGTAATAATTCACCGTGACCACTTTGGTTAAGCAAACGTCCAATGATGTTTCGTGCTGGCCACAACAACAGTAATAGTAGAGCGTAAGGGCTGGGTATGCTACCGGTGGCCACCACCAGGAAAACAACCGCCACCAGATCCTGCATGACCAGGATGCCTACCGCTAACTTGCCGTGACGGCTTTTCATTTCTCCCTTGTCTTCTAATAGTTTCACCACACACACGGTACTTGAAAAACTTAAGGCAAAGGCAATTAAGGTGATGGCTTGCCAATCCAGGTTTTCTAAATAGCTAAGGCCCAGCCAGGCCAGCCCCTTCAATAAAAGACTGCCCACAATGACCCAGCTCAACATGTGAATGCCGGTACCTGCCCATACTTGAGGCTTTAACAAGGTATGGAAATTAATTTTTAGGCCAATGGTGAATAACATGAGGGTAATTCCCAAATGGGCCAGGGTTTGCAGGTTTTCATGGGGGGTAATGCCAAAGCTGTGCAGGGCGAAGC
>MAAD01000279.1 GCA_002162985.1 Bermanella sp. 47_1433_sub80_T6
TAACTGCCACATCTTCCAACGCCCCCAAGGCACCCGGCGGCTTAGTAAGCGTTAATTGATAAGCTAGCGCTTCTTCGATTATATCTTGCTGTATAGGGGCTGAAGCTTGTAAATACCAATTCATATTTTTACCTTTTATTCTTTTAATGACAGTTAATGCCTAACAAAATAGATTGTTATCTGCCCTTCACAACCATGGGGATACCAGCCACCATCAGGGTTACCTGTTGGGCCGCCTGAGCGATTCTTTGATGCAATCGCCCCAGCTCATCCACGTACAATCGACTCTCTTTGCCCATGGGTACCACCCCCATTGAAATTTCATTGGATACAATGATGACTCGACCCTTCACCTGGGTGAGCGCGTGCAATAAATCCGTGACACTTTGATGAATATCTTTTTGCTGGTACATCAAGTTCATTAACCACAACGTGAGGCAATCCACTAACACCACATTCTCACTGTGACTGTTGTCTAGCAGGGTTTGGGGCAGGTCACATAACACTTCGATGCTTTGCCAATGAGCGGGACGATCGCTCTGGTGCTGCTTGATACGCTCGCGCATTTCATCATCAAAGGCCTGGGCGGTGGCCACATATACCACTGGCAATTCACTGTCTTTGGCCAGCCGCTCGCCATAGGCGCTCTTGCCCGAACGGGCACCGCCCAATATCAAATGCAAAGAAGAGGTAACAACAGGGTTCTCAGACTGATTTTTTGTCACAGAATGTAGCCAGAAGTGGTCAAAGGAAATGGAGGAGCTAATATTATAGGGTATCGGTAGCCGGAGCCAGTTTCATGAAAGATCAAAGGCAGTTCTTGCGCAAGGCGTTGCATTGCACCGTGAGTATTTTTGATGAAAACCAAAAAAGCGTGGGGGTGATGGCCGATTACTCTGACACCGGCATCATGATTGCCAGCTACCAGGCCATTGCCGTGAACCAAACATTCCATTTTTCCATGATCGATTTGCCCGGTAATAGCGGCACCAAACGCAGCGGCCGCATCGAAGTGCAAAGTGCCTGGTGTGACAAAATCAATACCACTCAATTTGGCACCGGCTTCAGGTTACTCAAGGCCGACGATAGTGCAAAACAGATGTTTCAAAGCTATGATGCTGCGCAGTAAACTTAGGCAAGTAACGTATTCATGGCAAGTACCCCCAACACACATTCCAACATTCGCCTAGGCATAGACCTGGGCGGCACCAAGATTGAGATTATCGCCCTTGACCACAACGGCCAACAACGATTTCGCAAGCGTACCCCCACCCCAAAACACCTAGATGCCAATTCGCAATACCAGCTAATTATTAATGCCATTCAAACACTGATAGAAGACTCTGAAAAAGAGTTGGGCCAGATCGATTCACCTTTGGGCATAGGTATTCCCGGCGCCATCAGCCTAAAGACCGGCAAGATTAAAAACGCCAATACCACCTGCCTCATTGGCCGGGACTTTAAATTAGACCTGCAACAACAACTTAAACGAGACATTTATCTGGAAAATGACGCCAACTGCTTTGCCTTGAGCGAGGCTATCGATGGTGCCGGCCAGGGTGCATCGAATGTATTTTCGGTGATACTGGGCACAGGGGTAGGCGGCGGCATAGTGATAAACGGGCAACTGTTAATTGGGACCAATGCCATTAGTGGTGAATGGGGTCACAACCCACTGCCATGGAGTACCGAGCAGGACTTGCCCCAGCAGGCATGTTATTGCGGTAAAAAAGGCTGCATAGAGACCTACTTATCTGGCCCGGGGTTTAATAAGCAAAACCAACTGCAATTTGATTTGCAACTCAGCAGTCACCAGGTAATGGCGCAAACTCAATCACAACCCAAGGCCTTGCAAGCATATGACTTATACGTGGAGCGCCTGGCCAAAAGCCTGGCTGGCGTGATCAACATTCTGGACCCCAACGTAATTGTGCTGGGTGGCGGCTTATCCAATGTGGATAGTTTGTACCTGGATGTGCCCAAGCGCTGGGGGGAATATGTCTTTAGTGATGAGGTGAATACCAGGTTGGTGAAGAATATCTTTGGGGATTCAAGCGGCGTGCGCGGTGCCGCTTATTTAGCTAGAAGCATTTAATTTTTCACAGCCTGAAAAAATCGGCCACAGGGTGGCCTCGTACGAGGGCAGCCCTCTGCCCGACTATTATTCAGAAGCCAGCAAAAACCGTCAAACAGGCCACAATCAACAACCACAATACCGCGCAGCGAAACATCAACTGATTGGTATCCATTAAAACTTGCTGAGCCGTCTGGCAATCAAAGTCGGCTTCACCTTGTTTGTCACCGCTTAGGGCAGTTTGAGTCAATACATTGCGGCTAGTGCTTTGAAAATCGGTGGCAAACTTCAATGCCACCGGGAAACTGCTGACAAAGTCTCCGGCCAGGGCGATGCTCACCGCCAACAAACGAGAAGGCAGCCATTCAATGGCCCCTAACAAGCTTTTCACCCAGGGCAGTTTAAACTGGCGATAAAACCAAAAACTCAACAAGCACGCCAGAGCCCCACTGATACCCAACATTAAAAACCAAAATACAAACACAAAGAAGCGCACAAACCAAGCATAGATAATGGCCTGACGTACGGTTTGGTGTAACTCAAACGGGCTTTGGCACTCC
Source organism: Bermanella sp. 47_1433_sub80_T6 (assembly GCA_002162985.1). GTDB lineage: Bacteria > Pseudomonadota > Gammaproteobacteria > Pseudomonadales > Oceanobacteraceae > Bermanella. Next base: position 2,635 of record MAAD01000279.1, read on the forward strand.
ACCTGATTTTGCAGGTTTAAAAAATTCTGGGCACAGCAAAACGCCCCTTGGTAATCCTCTTTATTCCAACACTCTTTATAGGACTCAAATCTCAAACTAAAATCATCGCGCCCCAATACGTACAACAACACCGCCACCTGAATTCCCAATGACAGGGCCCCGCCAATTAAACCTCCAAGACTGGCCATGAATAATGCCACCAACAAACACGGCACCAGCACAGTGAGGAAATACACCCCAAGCTGCCCCCTAAACCCCATATCTGCCACATTAAATGGCCCGGTTAGGCGCT
>MAAD01000186.1 GCA_002162985.1 Bermanella sp. 47_1433_sub80_T6
GGCCGTTTTTAATATTTAGGCAGTTGATACACGTATGGCCATTGGCATTTTTGATTCTGGGGTAGGGGGCTTATCTATAGCCCAGCAAGTGCGCACGTTGTTGCCCCATGAAGATTTAATTTATCTAGCCGACTCGGGCCACGCCCCTTATGGGGAAAAGTCTGGGCAATATATTTTGCAACGCTGCACCACCATAATTCAATGTTTAATAGACAAGGGCGCCACGCTAGTGGTGATTGCTTGTAATACTGCCACAGTGTCGGCCATTAGTGCTTTGCGAGAGATGTTTCCTATTCCCATAGTGGGGGTAGAGCCAGGCGTTAAAACGGCTGTGAAAAACTGTAAAAGTGGTGTGGTGGGTATACTGGCTACTACTCAAACCTTAAAGAGTGCGCCTTTTCAGCAATTGGCACAGCGTTTTTCAAGCAAGATAAAGGTATTGGCACAAGCTTGCCCAGGCTTGGTAGAACAAGTAGAAGCTTTGCACTTAACTGACCACAAAACCCAAGCCCTGGTGGCACAGTATGTTCAACCGCTGTTAAACAAGGGGGCCGATCATTTGGTATTGGGCTGTACCCATTATGCTTTTTTAGCACCGGTTATTAAGAAAGTAGCGGGGCCAAACGTGAGCATTATAAATACGGCTATTCCGGTTGCACTGGAAGTGGCCAGACGGTTAGATATTGAGGGTTTAGCGTCTGCCAGTACGGCAGCCGGCGGGGAATGTTTTTTTAGTAGTGGAGAACAAGATTTAGCCCACAGGCAATTTAATGCCCTGTGGGGGAAAGCGGTGAAGGTTGAAACGTTCTAGATTATAAATCCAGATATTGAGCAATCATAAATGAATCGCCCTTACCCTCTTGAGTACCAAAATAGCTAATGGCTTCGCGTTCACCTTTTATAATGGTGCCTATTTCCATGTCTATGCTAAATTTTTTGGCTAAGCCATTAAAGAAGTTAATGGGTTCTTTGAGGTAAATGCTTTTTTTAACCGACTGCTCGATTCCTAGCTGCCAGTCTTCACAATCGTCACTTTCGTAGTCATTAATTAATACCACCTTGGCCTGGGGTAAAGATTCGGCGTAGGCCTGCAGCGCTTTTAGGATGTCGGGCAGGTTGGTTTTAAGTTTCTTCTCTTGCTTCTCTTCCAAGTGGTCGCAGGCAATGAGGATATATATTTGCATAGTGAGGATTTTGTCAATGGATAGGGGCACAGTATATTTTAAATAGCGCCTGTACAGCCAGTGTTTTAGGCAAGCGTAGCAATAGGGCTGACTTGCCGATTGACTGGCTGAAAGCATAAATATCAAACACTGGATGTTTAAACAGTTTATTTTGCTGCTTAACCCAGGTTTGGCCAGTAATAACATTAAATCTAATCAAAAATTGCGCATTTACACTAGCAGTAATGCAGAGACTTGTGCAAAATCAATGGCTTACGATCAACCCGTTCAGACATAACGAGACCTCGTTATTTTGATAAACGCGCATGCGCGTTTTTCTGGAGCCGTTGAAATGGATTTTGAAAAAACAATAGTGAAATTAAATACCTACATGGAATCTTCGCAAATTGCGATTCCGTGTAAACGCGCATGCGCACAATTAAGCTGTTATGGCATTCTATTTTACGAAAGTATGGCGAATTACAGATAATTCCAAGTGAGTACGAGTATTCAACCGAAAAGTGGAAGCACGTCAATTAAACCGGCTTTAGTTTACAGGCCAAACTTCTGCTATACGTATTCAGATGCTTCTTAACTTGTAATTAAGTAATATAGCGCTGAAATAGGTACGTAATACATTAAATATTGGAACAAGAACGCTGTAATGAACGGAATCAATATGACACTACGAGTTCTGCTATTAACCTTATTCCTGGTTGCCTGTGGTGGCAGTAATACAACTTCCTCTGAACTGGAAGTTATTGGCAGTGATACGCCTTCCTCCGAATCAGAAGCTATAATTTACCCTGAAGACCCTCGGCCCTTTGTAACTACTTGGAAAGTTGACTCGTTTGGTTACCCCGACGATAACCAAATTGAAATTCCACTTATTGAAAGTGGTTATAAATACGACTTCACAGTGGACTGGGGAGATGGGAGTACTGACGAAAACGTAACTAAAACTATCTCTCATACCTACCCTTCACCTGGGACATATACTGTTTCAATTAGTGGAGGCTTCCCTGGGTGGGAATTCCCTGCATACTCCCCTAATAACAAAAAGCTAATGTCCATTGAGCAGTGGGGAGGCATTCAGTGGCGAACAATGAAGAATGCTTTTATAAATTGCTCAAGCTTGGTATCAAATGCTAATGACCAGCCTAACCTTTCTTTAGTTAAAGACATGTCAGGTATGTTCGCTGATGCAAGTGTATTCAATGGTGATTTAAGTTATTGGGACGTCTCTTCTGCAACAGAGATGTCAGGTATGTTTTATGATGCAAGAGAATTCAATGGCGACATAAGCAATTGGAATACCTCTTCAGTCACCAATATGAGCGGTATGTTTTCTAGTGCGAATTCTTTTAACGGCGATATTAGTAATTGGGATGTCTCATCTGTAAAAGATATGTCAAAGATGTTTAAGTATGCGAAGGCTTTCAATGCTGATTTAAGTAACTGGGATGTATCTTCAGTTACAGATATGTTCTATATGTTTTACCTAGCTAGTGCGTTTAATGGTGACCTTAGTAACTGGGACGTATCTTCTGTTACAAATATGGAAGCTATGTTTCGTGAGGCAATCATATTTAACAAAGACCTAAATAACTGGGATGTATCATCTGTCACCGATATGACATTAATGTTTACTGATGCCGTTGTATTTAATGGCAATATTAGCGGTTGGGATGTCTCGGCGGTGAAAGATATGAGTGCCATGTTTATGTCCGCCACTGCATTCAATGGGGATCTTAGAGGT
>MAAD01000046.1 GCA_002162985.1 Bermanella sp. 47_1433_sub80_T6
GAAACTAACCCCAGGTCCAATACAAATCCCAGTAGGCTCATTTTATTAAATCTGGCCTGAGTGGTGATGGAGTGTGAGCAATTGCCTTGCTCTACTCTTAACACATGGGGTTCATCTCGGGATAAGCTTCGCTTGCTATAACCCTTTCCCACGTAGCGATCATCAATAAATATTTCAGTGTCTTTATCTGTCTTGATGGTTACCACTTGCTGTTGACCATTGAGCATAGATGCGCAACCGCTTAGCAAAATGACAGCCAGAAAAATACTAAATAATTTCATGTTCATCTCGTACATATCCGTGGCTAAAGCTTGCGTTCAATTGAAAAGCTAGTGAACCACTGGCTAAAGCTTTCTTTTTCACTGGGGTGATCAAATTCAATTTGATTAACCTGTAAACGCAAACGCCATTCAGGCTTATAGTGATACAAAAGCCCCATGGCCAATTGCCCTTTAGCAAAAGATTCGTTGTAGCTATTGAAGTCTTCGGGGTCGGTTATTGCATTGTTATTTTCATCGACGATGGTTACCTGTCCGGTCTCGGCATATTGATTGTCGCCAAATATGATCCCTGCTTTCATTTGTAATTGAAGCTTTTCAAATACCTGAAAAAATAATACATGGGAAATATATAACCCCTGGGTGCTAATACGGGCATTCCTAATGACGTTACCAGTGGGCACACCGTCTTGTGTGGCGCTGGTAATGGTCTTGGTAAATTTAATGGAGCCATAGTCTAGGTAGCCCATTTCAATTCCATAGTGCTGATGGAAGCGAAAACCCGCATACATGCTCCAGGGTAAATCTTGATTTTTTACGCTGGTGTAAGAAGGGACCTTCACTTGACCCAGGTCGGTATTAATAGGCTCATCGAATTTGGATTGTGTCCAGGAGTAACCGCTTCCCCAACCAAGGGACACGCCCACAGGATAGGCCAATACCGATACCGGAAAAAATAAAATAAACAGTGTGATAATACGCATGGTGAATGTACTTTTATGGGATGCATTCTTGTGTTTGAATAATAGCTTTAGTACCCGCTAAGCTCAAGCTGGCTTTATTTTAGTACTAACGTATTTATTGCATTATGCTCGCTTTATTTCTTTCTCGCACTGCTCCATCTCTTCACAGAAAAATCGTAATATATCGTCTTTTTGTTTCATGGCATCGTCGTAGCCGTGTTGAATTAAATCGCGACAAAAACCCCGTTCAAACAATAAATAACTTAGTACGCCCGAACCACCTTTTGAGGTGTTGCCGCTGCCTTTAAAAAAGAATCGTAAACTTTTTGGCAGTTCACGTATGTGACGCGCCGCAATATCATCAATGGATTCACTGGGGTTTATTTCCAATAACTCTACGGGGCGCAGTTTAAAACCCTGGGCATGTAATACCTCCTCGGGAATCTTGCTTAATGTACTATTAACTCGGCTCAGTCTTTCCACATCTATTTCCATGCTATCCAGGAAGGCGGCGTTAAACATGTGGTTCATTATTTTTGACATGCTGGGGTAACTTTTCATGGTTTCCCGCTGTTTACGTTTGTGAGTATTGCCACTGACACCAATCACCAATATTTTATCGGCTCCCATATGCAGTACCGGACTAATAGGGGCAAGTTGGCGCACGGCACCATCCCCAAAAAACTCGCGATTAATTTTTACCGAAGGGAATACCGTGGGAATGGCCGAGGAGGCCATTAAATGATCCAGGCTAATGCGTGAACGCAAACCAATACGTCTTAAACGCTGCCAGTTTTTTATGCTCTTGTGTCCTTGAAAAAAACTCACACTTTCACCGCTGGAATATCCCGAGGCGGTCACCGCCAGGGCATGTAAATCTTTGTTGTCGATGGCTTGCTGAATATTTTCAAAGGATATAAATTTTTTAAGCAGCTGTTTTAAGGGGGCATTGTTTAATAATGACACCGCATCCCCTGATTTATAACCAAAAAAGGTATTGCTGAAAAACTTAATTATGCCGCTAAAAACGCGCCTAGAGTCGCTGTGGAAAACCTGGTCACAGCTGAAGTTTTTCCAGGTTCGCTCCAATTGGCGAATCCCCAAGCGGAAGTGACCGGCATAACTGGCCAGCGCCACCGCATTAATGGCACCAGCACTGGTCCCGCTGATGATCTTAAATGGATTGCCACTGTCAGTGGGCAACAAGCGACAAATGGCCTTCAGCACCCCCACTTGATAGGCAGCACGGGCGCCACCTCCAGAGAGAATTAAACCAATTTTTTTATCTATTAACTTCCGTGTCATGGGCCACAACAATGTTGTAATAAGGAACTGAATCTCCTTCTAGTATAGGTCATAATGGCGCCACTGAAGTTTAGACATCACAAGAGCCTCCTATGTTTAGCGGAATCGTACAGCGCACCCTGACCATTCAATCCATTGAGAAAAAAACCGGCCTGTGGACCCTGTCCCTATCCCTGCCCAGTGAAATGCTGGAAGGTTTAAAGCTGGGTGCCAGTGTGGCTCTGAACGGCACCTGCTTAACTGTGTGCAAGATGGAAGGGCAATCAGTGTGGTTTGATGTGATGATGGCCACTTTAAAGGTGACTAACCTTTTGGATCTGGAAGTGGGAACCGTCGTGAATGTAGAGCGAGCTGCCCGTTTTGGGGATGATATCGGTGGCCATCAGCTTAGCGGCCATGTATTTGGTCAAACCAGTATCGTGGAGATCGAGCGTCCGGAAAATAATCGTATTATTTGGTTTGATATTCCCGCGCAATTTAAGGCGTATATTTTTGATAAAGGCT
>MAAD01000152.1 GCA_002162985.1 Bermanella sp. 47_1433_sub80_T6
TTAAACAAAATCGACAGCAACTGTTAAGAAATCGACGCCTACAGGAAGACATGCGGGCCTTGTCCAAGAGTGCCATTGGCATGGGGCAAAAAGTGTTAAGCACCGAGCGTAAACTGGCGGATGTATTAAAGAAACAAACTTCTATTTTGAATACCCAACCCGAGCACCCGTCTTATGATCAAGCCGACAGCCTGATTGCCATGGGAGCATCAGAAGATGATTTAGTGAATACCTGTGGTTTTAGTCGCGGCGAAGCGGAGTTATTATTATCACTAAAACGGCACGGTCATGCCGGCTCGGCTCATGTGCACTGATTTATATTTCCACCTTTAAATGGGCAAACATTTAGAGGTGGGCAATTGTTGTTTTTATCAATAAACCAGTGATGGCCTTTGATTGTGTGCATCATTTGGCCGTAAAAACCCTCCCTCATTTGCAACTCCCATTTATTGATCTGCTCTTCATCAAAAACGATATAACAACAGCTTAATGTCAAATTTGTTTTTGCGTTGTTTCGCTATAAACCCCTCGAAGGGTTACAGCCATAAGTTACAAGGGCAGGTGGATTCAGCGCCTATACTCAATTTAATGAATTGTTAAAAGGAGTAAGGCAATGTTACACACGTTTAAGTTGGGTAAGTTAGGCATTCTTCTGACGTTGTTGTTGGCATTGGTGGCTTTACCCGCTCAAGCTGAGCAAATTGAATCCATTCAGGGGGCTAACACGGTAGACGCCTTTCAGGCTCTAAGGCTGTTTGATCGTGGCGCCACCTTCATCGATGTGCGCGAGGAGCAAGAGTTCCTGTTGGGGCATATTCGCAGTGCGGTGCACCTGGATTTAAAGCGGGACTTTAATGACCTGTATTTAATTGAAACCCTGGACCGTAATATTCCCATCGTCATCTATTGTAATAGCGCCCATTGTTACCGCAGTGCGGTGGCTACTTTCCTGGCCGTGGCCTGGGGGTATGAGAATGTTTATTATTTTAAGGATGGTTATTTCACTTGGCTGGCGCTGGATTTGCCCGTGGTTATGGATAACAGTCAGGATGCCATTGCCTCATTTGAAGAGGCTGACAGCCATTGGCGCGTGAGCATGCAAACCGCTTTGGCGCAATTACAGGTGGCGAAAGCCAATGGATTGGTGGTGCCAGAGTTGCCCGAAGTACGCAGTAGGGTTAAATAATCACCTGCTGGCCCCTATGCAGCCAAATTGGGTGATTTCCACTCAATTTTAGGCTGCGAAGCTAACGCTTTGTTTTAATTCGGAAATAATTTCAAAATAGGGGTGACAAAGGCAAATTCATCCGTATAATTCGCCCCACTTCTCGAGACAAGCAATGCTTTATCGAGGTGTATGTGGGGCCTTAGCTCAGCTGGGAGAGCGCAACACTGGCAGTGTTGAGGTCAGCGGTTCGATCCCGCTAGGCTCCACCAATTTTCTTTATATCTAACAAATTCCTGTGTGAAGATGGGAGTTCGGTAAAGAAAGTTAAGAATGAATTGGGTCCCGTTCGTCTAGAGGCCTAGGACACCGCCCTTTCACGGCGGTAACAGGGGTTCGACTCCCCTACGGGATACCACCTTTTCATTCGGTTTTAGATTTACCCTCCTTGACGTAGCACCTCCTGTTCTATTTTTACCTTTTTTATTCTTTCCCTGCCCAATATCCGTGAAGTACATCCTATGGGGTTTAAATGACGGGCCCTAAAAATATGAACCCGTACAACATCCCCCCCTTTGTTTATTCAGCGTTCGATTGTTTTAAAATACCCTGCACATAAGATTTACCATTCTCGCTGAACAATTTTAATAATTGCGCCAGGGTCTTATTTAATGTGTTCACCGCAGCCTGGCCGTTATGTTCACGAATTTTCTGAATCAACAGATGGCGATCATCAACTTGGGAGTATTCAACGTTCACGTCGGCCACAAATTTTTCTGGCATGGTCTGTAATATGACCTCATCCAGGTGATTGGCCTGCTCATAAGCACCGCGGGCAAACACATCCACCACAAAGTTATGCTGATATTCCCCCACGGATTCACTGTTGCGAGTAGCTTGTAAGGTCACATGATCGGTATCGTTGTTTTTGAAAGCCTCGGTCATGATGAGTTCTTGAAACTCTTCGATGGCGGTGTGGCGATTGGAGACAATTTGCACGGCGTCATTCTGTGGACCTGTGATGCCCACGATATTTAATAACCCTACCCAGATAGTGCTGGCGGTGCTGTTGCCGGGTACCGGCGTCACATGATACGGGTTGGAAAAATCCCCCACATAATGCAGGCCCAAACCCATGAAGCGCCAGCCCCAGTAAGGGTGTCCGCTCTTGAAGGCAAATTCGGCCAAATGTTTAAACTGCTGAATACGGTATTCAGGGTAAGTGCGTTTTAGAAATCCGCCGGCAGCAAACATTAGGTCACTCTCGTGATAGAACCCCATATGGAAGGGGGCTTGCGTGCCATATTCCAGTCTGGGGTTGCCAAAGGGTTGCTCTCCAAAACCGTAGATCTGACCGTGCTCTGTATTGCTGTCTGTGTACAGGCCTATGTCCATGCCGTGATCTGGTTCATCGTTGGCGCTGATCACTACGTCTAAGGGGGCCACTTTGTCACCCGCCTTCAATTGCAAGATATCGATGTTGTCCAAGTAGCTATTGTCGTTATAGGTGGTGATTTGATCGGCATTTAACAATTTTCCCTGGCCGGCTTTTTGACCCGGTGCAAGCTGCATGTACAAATTTAAGCGGGTATTAGGGTTAATGCGAATGGCATGGGTGAAGCGTTGGCGAATAGTCTGTGGGTCTTTGCTTGCCTTAAAGGTCAGTGCTTCCGGCAGGGGTTCATAATGGCGCAGGTTTTGTTGCATCCAGTCTTCTTGTTCAGCTAAAA
>MAAD01000179.1 GCA_002162985.1 Bermanella sp. 47_1433_sub80_T6
ACCGATGGCGGTTTAAAAACCGGCCTGGATATTGTTAAAGGCGCTATCCTGGGTGCCGAGAGCTTTGGTTTTGGTACTACCCCCATGATTGCCATGGGTTGTAAGTTCTTGCGTATCTGTCACCTGAACAACTGCGCCACAGGGGTTGCTACCCAGCGAGAAGATCTGCGTGACAAGCACTTTATTGGCACCGTAGAGATGGTGAAAAACTTCTTCACCTTTGTGGCAGAAGAAACCCGTCAATGGATGGCCGCCGTGGGTGTTAAAAGCCTGGATGAACTAGTGGGCCGTACTGACTTACTTGAGATGATAGATGGTGCCACTGCTAAGCAGAAGAAACTGGACCTAAGTCCATTGCTATCCAACGATCAGATTCCGGCCGACAAGCCGCAAACCGTGCAAATTGAGCGCAATAAGCCGTTCGATGAAGGTGTATTGGCTGAGCGCATGGTGGAAGATACTCTGGCCGCCATCACCGCCAAGCAAGGTGGTGAATTCAGCTATGACGTAGGCAACTGTGACCGTTCTATCGGTGCTCGTCTATCAGGTGAGATTGCCTTGGTTCACGGCAACCAGGGCATGGCCACCAACCCAATTAAATTAAACCTTAAGGGTACTGCGGGTCAGTCATTTGGCGTTTGGAATGCCGGTGGCTTGAACATGTACCTGGAAGGGGACGCCAACGATTACGTGGGCAAAGGCATGACCGGCGGCAAGCTGGTGATCAACTCTCCTAAAGGGTCGATCTACGCTTCTCAAAATGCAGCTATTATAGGTAATACCTGTTTATACGGTGCCACCGGTGGCCAGCTACTGGCAGCAGGTCGCGCTGGCGAGCGTTTCGGGGTTCGTAACTCGGGGGCAAGAGCGGTTATTGAAGGGGCTGGAGATCACTGCTGTGAATACATGACCGGCGGTCAAATTACGGTCTTGGGCAGCACAGGTTATAACTTTGGTGCTGGCATGACAGGCGGTTTCGCTTACGTACTGGACATGGAAAGAACCTTTGTAGACCAATATAACCATGAGCTAGTGGATATTCACCGTATCTCTAACGAAGCCACGGAAGCACACCGCAATCATTTGCGCGGCATAGTAACAAACTACGTTGAAGAAACAGGCAGTGCCTGGGGCCAAGAAATCTTGGAAGACTTCGATAAATTCATTGGCAAGTTCTGGCTGGTTAAGCCTAAGGCTGCAAGCCTGGAACAATTGCTAAAAAACACCCGGACTCGCTCAGAGTAAGAGCTCTTATTTAATTAAGCCCGGCGAGTGAGTCAGATTAGAGGTGCTGTAAATGGCAACACGATTAAACAATGATTTTCAATTTTTAGATGTGGACCGCAAGGACCCTACTAAAAAGAATACCCATACTCGTAAAACCAACTTTGTTGAAATTTACGAGCCATTCAGTCAAACCCAGGTGGCCGATCAGTCCCACCGTTGTTTGGAGTGTGGTAACCCATACTGTGAGTGGAAATGCCCGGTGCATAACTTTATTCCTAACTGGTTAAAGCTGGCATCAGAAGGCAATATTTTAGAAGCAGTGGAATTGTGTCACCAGACCAATACCCTGCCAGAAGTTTGTGGTCGTGTATGTCCGCAAGACCGCTTGTGTGAAGGGGCCTGTACCCTGAACGACGGTTTTGGTGCAGTAACGATTGGTAACGTGGAAAAATACATCACAGATACCGCCTTTGCCATGGGCTGGCGCCCGGATGTATCCAGCGCCAAAGATACCGGCAAGCGTGTGGCCATCATAGGTGCGGGCCCTGCCGGTTTAGGTTGTGCTGATATTTTGGTACGTAACGGCGTTAAGCCCGTGGTATTTGATAAATACCCTGAAATTGGCGGCCTGTTAACCTTTGGTATTCCCGAATTTAAACTGGAGAAATCCGTATTATCCCTGCGCCGTGAAGTGTTTGAAGGCATGGGCATTGAGTTCCGCCTTAATACTGAAGTGGGTAAAGACATTATGTTCCAGGACATCGTTGATGAATTTGACGCCGTATTCCTGGGCATGGGTACCTACAACTACATGAAAGGCGGCTTTCCCGGTGAAGACTTGCCAGGTGTAGTAGATGCCTTGGACTTTTTGATAGCCAACGTAAATCACAACCAGGGTTGGGAAAAAGACGCAGCCGACTTCATCGATATGAAGGGCAAGAAGGTGGTGGTTCTGGGTGGTGGTGATACCGCCATGGACTGTAACCGCACCTCTATTCGCCAGGGCGCGCAAACCGTCTCTTGTGCCTACCGTCGTGATGAAGCCAACATGCCGGGTTCCAAGCGTGAAGTTGTGAACGCTAAGGAAGAGGGGGTTGAATTTTTATTCAATCGTCAGCCGGTAGCCATCGTCGGTGAAGACAAGGTTGAGGGTGTAAAGGTAGTCACCACTAAGTTGGGTGAACCAGATGAAAACGGTCGTCGTCGCCCTGAAGTGATCGAAGGCTCTGAAGAAGTGATACCAGCCGATGCGGTATTAGTGGCTTTTGGCTTCAAGCCCAGCCCGGCCCCATGGTTTGCCGACTTTGGCATTGAACTAAATAGCTGGAACGGAGTGGTTGCTCCCGAAGCACAAGCCTTTAAATTCCAAACCACCAATGAAAAGGTATTTGCCGGTGGTGACATGGTGCGTGGCTCCGATTTGGTAGTGACGGCTATTTGGGAAGGCCGTGAAGCTGCCGAGGGTATGCTCGACTTCCTGGACGTATAAAATAGCTGAATAGGTCGGTTCTTTTATAAAAACTGACCATTCATCCATAAAAAAGCACGGTTTAGCCGTGCTTTTTTATTTGTCTG
>MAAD01000293.1 GCA_002162985.1 Bermanella sp. 47_1433_sub80_T6
GCTTTTACCCCGGCCGCCCATACCTTAAGTTCGGCGGGAATAAAGCTGCCGTCCTTGGTTTTAAAGCCGTCTTCAGTGACTTCTTGCACAAAGGTTTCGGTTTTTACGTCTATGCCTAATTTGCCCAGCTCACGATGGGCTGCGCTGGAGATACGTTCGGGCAGTGCAGGCAGAATGCGTTCACCGGCTTCTATAATGGTTACTTTTAACTGATCTTTTTTGAGTTGATCAAGCCCATAGGCGGCCAATTCGGAAGCGGTATTGTGTAGCTCTGCGGCTAATTCTACGCCGGTGGCACCGGCACCCACGATGGCGATGTTAAGTTTAAAGTTGCCTTCTTTACTGGCGGTATTGTTGGCCTTTAAATAAGTGTTCAGCAATTTCTGGTGGAACACATCGGCTTGCTGGCGACCATCCAAAAAGGAGCAAAACTCTTTAGCCCCAGGAGTGCCAAAGTCATTGGTTTGGCTGCCCACGGCCATAACCAGCAAATCGTAGTTTAAACGACGCTCGGGCAAGACCTGCTTTTGGTTTTCGTCTTCCATGGAGCTTAATATGATGGCTTTATCGTCACGATCCAGGTTACCCATGTATCCCAGGTGAAAATTAAAGTGATGGTTGTGGGCCTGGGCACGGTAGCTTAGTTCATCGATGCCGCTGTCCAGTGAGCCGGTGGCTACTTCGTGTAACAGGGGTTTCCACAGGTGGGTATTATTGGCATCCACCAGGTGAATTTTGGCTTGATTGCGCTTGCCCAGGGTGTTGCCCAGCTTGGTAGCCAGCTCCAGTCCCCCGGCGCCGCCTCCTACAATGACAATGTTTTTCATGAGTTTAATCCTAAAAATAGTTCTAGGATTGGCCATCCCACGCTTTTATATGGGAAGAATGACAAATACTGGAAGTATCTTTTACCGTGCAGCTGCACAGGCGTGGATCGAGTTTAGCGGAATCGCACCCAATAAGGGCGCGCATTATAATGATTTAGCAATATATGACAAATAAGGGGGGAATTTAATTACCCAAAAGTAGGTAGTTTATTTAACCAGTTCAAAAATGATACACACAACAAAGAAAGCGGCTAATCCGTATATCCAGTTTTGTGTTTGGTTTTTAGCCAGAGGAGGGGCTTCGTGGGTGGTGGTCATGGCTTGTAATGGCGCCAATTCAGCTGGGTCAATAAGGGCCTGACAGTATCTGTCATCGGTGAACAAAATCTTCACCTGAGTGTGTTTCTTTAGCTGTTTTTCAACTTCCACGGCCACCACCTGGTCGGGGCCAATACGAAACTCATTACGACGGCTAAACATCTGGGGGTGCGCCATGAAAGTAATGCCATCGGCATTTTTTAAGGTCCAGCGGCCACAGGCCAAGTGTCCGGTAATGACACGAATCATAGAACAAATCCCATAATAATAAGGCTACAGGCCAGGGCGCCCGCCGCGGGTAGTAAGGTTAACAGCAGTTTAATCATGGGTGGTAACTTGGCAAACGCCAAATGCACTCGCAACCAGGGCGGGTTTACAAAAGGGCCAATGCCCAGATTAATCATCAGTAATAATACGCACAATACGAGAACGACGCAGGCTAAGGCGATCATAACGGCCCTTAATTACAAACTGGTGGGAATGGCAACCTGAACTTCGGCGCCTATGATGTTGTCGTCTTCGTCCATGTGGACCTTGCCACTGAGCGAGGTGCCTTCGTTCTGTTGAGGGTTGAATAGGTTGGGCAGTAATTCTGATTGGGGTTTGTCTAGCGCCAGGGTGGTGGGTTTGGACATCTCATCATCTTGTGGGCGGTAGCTTAAATCCATACTGTCGGTGGGCAGTAAATCTTGCAGTTTTTGATCCAGCACATCTTCTTCCAATATAGGCGTGTCAGTTGAGGACGGGTTGCGGAAGTACTGTGAAGCATCGCTGAACAGGGCTTGCGTATGCTTGGCCCAATCTTCGATGCAGGGTCTTGTTTGCTCATCCTGAAAATACCAGGTCAAGGAGCCGGCAGACAAAAGTAAAGTGAATAGTAAAAGTGCTGTTTTCACGTATATGCGACCAGTAAATATGCAGGACTAAGTTAGGCTGCCCATTATCCAGTCTAGAACAATCTGTTTCAATAGATAATATGTGCTATGCGGCCACTACTTTAGTAGGACCGCGCATATGGCAACTTTACTCACCTGAAAAATCAATTAAAAGCGTGACCGGGTTTTATTCCAAAGGCTTTTAGTATCTTTGCCAGTGGGCAGAACCCGGTGAAGGCCGCCTGTAGCAGGTTAGCCCCCACAAAAGTGGTGAACCATAACCAGTTCACACTGTGCAGTTGGGATAGGGCCAGGCTTAATAATATAAATACACCCGCCAGGGCAAATACAAAGCGATCTAAGGACATGGAGTTTACCTTGGTTGTTAATGTCTTACTAATTTAGCTTTTTCTAATGTATGTTTCCAGAGGTAATTTGTTACAAGCCCAGAATAGATTGAACCAAAATAGCCACTAATGCGTTTGAGTCTCGTCTGGGTGCCCGAATGCCGCTATACTAGCCAGCTTTTTTTCACCATAAGAGCCGCCAACCGAAATGAAACGTATTTCGGGTTGCAGAGTGGCACCTCACTGATGGACAGTGTATGAAAACGGCAGACATTCGACAGGCATTTTTAGACTTCTTCGCGGCTAAACAGCACGCAGTAGTCCCCAGTAGCTCTTTGATTCCGGGTAACGACCCCACGCTGATGTTCACCAATGCGGGCATGAACCAGTTTAAAGATGTATTCCTGGGGCAAGATCAGCGTAATTACACCCGTGCCACCAGCGTACAGCGCTGTGTGCGTGCCGGTGGTAAACACAACGACCTGGAAAACGTGGGCTACACCGCCCGTCACCACACTTT
>MAAD01000285.1 GCA_002162985.1 Bermanella sp. 47_1433_sub80_T6
TAACCTTAGGCGGGTTACCGGCCAACAGTTCTTTGGAGAATCTGGTTGCCATAAATTGGTCTGCTACTATGGGTGATCATGAGTTTTCCGCAGCCTATGCTCAAGCAGATGTATATGTACCAGCCGCCGCGGCTATAGGATTATCTGGCTTAGCTGGCACTCCTAGAGACGTTTTGATCGATGGCGATTACGGATTTTTTGTAGGGGTAGGCTACAAAGGCACGTTTGATGATATTGGCGTGTTCTTTGAATACAGCATAGTGCAGGTTGACGATTCCATTTTCGCAGATACCTCCGGTGGCTATCTGGGGGGAAGTTATACTATGGGCGACTATACCTACCATGTAACCTATGGCACTCGTAAAGCCGAAGAAAAAACCTATACAGGGCCGTTAGCCGATTTTGATATAGGAACAGCCGGAGGTGGCGCGGCCAGCGGAGCAACACTTAACAGCACAGTACGCTCCATAGGAAACGGGGATGGTACAACAATCACTCTCGGGGTTCGCAAAGATATTGGGGTTAGCACAGCAATAAAGATTGATTTGGACTTATACACTGAAGATAGAGTGCAGACAGATCAGGTGACCGCTACTTCTGAAGAGAAAAAATCCACCACACTTAAATTCGCCATCGAAACCATGTTTTAGGAGGAAGACCATGAAATATTTAATCAGCTCATTCGTACTTGCTTCTAGCTTAATCTTACCCCAACTGGCGTTGGCCGAAGTGGAAGTGGTGGTACATCCATCCAACAGTGCCGCGTTGGATAAGGATGCCATTAAACGGATTTTCTTAGGTAAAACCCGAGCCTTTCCTGGTGGTGGTGAAGCCGTCCCAATTGCTTTAAAAGAAGGCACTTCCGAAAATCAGGAGTTTACCAAGAGCGTATTATCCAAAACCCCTAAGCAATTAAAAGCTTACTGGGCCAAGATGGTATTTACAGGTAAGGGCACCCCTCCCCGTCAGATGGATGGTACGGCACAAATACTGGAGCTTATATCTGCCAACCCCAACCTGATTGGCTTTATTCCCGCGGGTAGCGCCTCAGGTGGCGTAAAAGTGGTGGGTAAATTTTAGTAAAACTATTAGATAAAACATAAAAACCCAAAGTGTGAACTTTGGGTTTTTTTATTAGCAATAACTAAAAGTACAACAGCACTGCAGTCTATCTGATTCAAAACTTATAAAGTCAGTTTAACCTATTTGATAGGAAATACAGGGTGCATTATCAATGCCCTAACTCTAAGCCATAGCTTTTTTCATTCCTTCACTTTCCACGTCGTAGTGCACTTTCTCAAATGCAGCCAAACCACTTATTTTGTTGGCGGCGTTAGCCAAGCTAAGTTCTTCGCGTGTGGCGTATTTTTGATCCCATTCTAACACTTTAGGAATCATTAACTTATTCCATAACGGAGGAATGAGCGCTACCACCATAGTACTCAAATATCCTCCCACCATCATGGGCGCGTCTGAAAATGGTTTTAATTCGTGGTAAGGCACTTCACCTTGTGCATGGTGGTGTGAATGACGGGTTAAGTTAAACATGGCCCAGGAACTGGCGCGCTTGTTGGTATTCCATGAATGACGCGGTTGCACTGGTGTTTGTGGATTCCGCACAATGCCATAGTGTTCCATAAAGTTAACGATTTCCAAGGTGGCTTTACCCCACAGCATGGCCGACACAAAAAATAATGTCCCCGCCCAACCTGCCATTAGAAAAGCGGCTACCACTAATACTGCGCTCATTAAATAACCTCGTAGGGCCACGTTATGAACGGATAATGTAGATTGCCCTTTTTTGGCTAGACGGGCCTGTTCAATTTTCCAGGCACTAATATTACCGCGCACGGTAGAAATTAAAATATGGGCATATACGTTACGGCCCCTAGGTGCCGTGGCAGGGTCATCTTTGGTACTCACATAACGGTGATGGCCATATACATGCTCGATGGAGAAGTTTGCATCCCCACTATACGACAGTAACCAGCGACCAATAAACATAGAAATTGGGTCCCAGGTTCGGTGGGTTAATTCATGGCCGGTAATGGTACCAATCACTCCTATGGATAAACCGGTAAAAATAACCAGGATAATATATTGAATAAAATCGGTATTTTGTTTGGCCAACAAAATGTCATAACCAGTTAGTTCACTCACCATGGCACCATAACCAAATATATCCGTGGGCGCGAAGTGCCAAACACTTACAAAGCAAATCATGGCAAGAATGGGTAGCGCCAGCCACAACAGCCAGGTGAGCAGCACAGGGTATTTATATTGGGGTTCGCTGGTGTCGTCACCAAAGAGCAAGTCGGCCCCTATGTAGATGGCAACCCAGGCGGCAAAGCCCAAAGCAATATAACTTTCACCCAGGCTAATACTTATAATCGCTATGAGCCCCATAATATGGATCGATGAGTATTTTAAATAATGAAACATAAGATTTTCCTTTTATTGTTAATGTGAGTGGCCAATTAGGCCGCGACTACTTGAGTTTGCGAGATAAATTTATCGAAGAAAATATGATTACTTGGCACACTGTGATGACGTAGCACATCCACCGCCGCATCTATCATGGGCGGCGGCCCACATAAATAGGCTTGTTCATTACCGGTTAATAACTTGGGCAATACATCGGTGACATAACCGCGCTCTCCCTGCCATTCGCTGGTATCCGCTTCATTAGACAGTACCGGAATAAATTTAAATGAGCCCATCCATGAATTGGATATTTCATTAATTTCATCCAGGCAGTACAAGTCCTGCTGAGTACGGGCGGCGAATATAAAGGTCACGTCTCGCTTAACCTTATCCTTCAAGGCTTGCTCCAACAGTGCCTTCACCGGCGCCAAACCACTGCCGCCGGCAATGCATATCATGGCCGCATTACTTTCTCTCAAGTAGAAGTTACCGTGAGGGCCATCCAGCACTATGTCTTTCCCCACTAACTCCTGATCATGAACCACAGAAGATAAAGCACCGCCACTTACATGTTTAATGTAAAGCTGCACAAGATGGCTTTCGGCATTAAATGCGGTGGCAAAAGAATAAGACCGCACGGCGTCACACAAACCAGGAATTTTAAGATTGGCATACTGCCCGGCAGCATAGGGCATGCTTTTTGGGAGGGAGATTTCCAAGGCAGTAATGTCCTGGGTTAATTGCCACTGTTTCTTAACCTGCCCCGTTAGGCTCATGATCTCAAACGATTCACCATGGCTATCCAGTTCAACGCTGATAGACACATCTTCCTTGGGCACCGCCTGGCAGGCTAAAATATACCCTTGCGATAATTCCTCCTCAGTTAAAATATAAGAACTCTCGGTAAGCTCTCTTACTTTCCCTTCATTTAATTGGCATTTACATCCGGCGCAGCCCCCCACTCGGCAACTATGGGGAAATGCCACGTCAGTACGTAATGCCGCCTGTAAAATGGTTTCTTTTGTTTGCATCTCAATGGGCTGGGCCCCATTGATGGTGAGGAATTTGGCTTGCCTTGAAAAGAGTTTGGTAAACATGGTGATACCCTATGTTGAACACCTGTGTACTGTAACCGGATGCTAAATCAGGGGTGATATGTGCGATTGCCAACTAGGGGTCATTTATGGACAAGATCCATGCTTCCTAGGGGTCATTCGTAGACAACCTCCCATGAATCCCCTATATATAAGGGACTGGAGCCCTCACTAAGCCAATTAACCGTGAACAATAAACATATAACTCTGCCCATCTATTACATGGGTCAAATCTATGATCTGCTTAAACATTGGCAACTGGATGCTGATGCCTGGCTGGCCGAACACGGGCTTACTGACCAACAGATCTTTAATTTTGAGACCCGTATTGATTTGGATATTTTTGAGTCGTTGATCCTTAGCGCCATAAAATTATCCAGGCAGGAAGCGCTGGGCTTGTATGTGGGTGAACGCCTAGGCATCACCAGTCATGGCATGATGGGTTATGCCATTATCAACAGCGCTAGCCTGCGAGAGGCCATAAATATATTTGAAACATTTATCAATACCCGCTCGCCGCTGGTGACCGTTTCAACCGTAGAGAAAGATAAAAACTTGTTGGTAAGCTTTAGTAATAATTTTGATTTCACCCCCATTAGAGTCACCTATTACGAAGCGGTAATATTGACTCTTATTAATATATTATTACAAATTTCATTTGGTGAATTAAAGATTATAAAGATTGAGTTTGACTATGAAGAACCCGCTTACAAAGACATCTACCCAGACTTTTTTGACTGCCCAGTATCGTTTTCTAACAAGGCCACTACCCTAATATTGTCCACACACGGGTTTGATGACAAACTAAAAATGTCAGACCCCACTTCACTACAGCAGGCGAGGTTATTATGTGAAAAAGAACTTGAAAAAATGGGAAAACTGGACACGCTTTCGCAAAAGATTAAAGAGCTAATGCTATTGTCTATTGGTCATTTCCCATCGTTACAGAAAACCGCCGATCGATTTCATATGTCACCTAGAACTTTGCATCGACAGCTACTGAAAGAAGATAGTTCATTTAAAGAGATTGTGGAAAATGTGAGCCACCGTTTGGCTATTGAATATTTGACAGATTCCAGTTTAAGCATTCAGGAAATCGCTTACCTGTTAGGCTATATGGATACCGCAAACTTTAGACGGGCCTTTAAACGCTGGCAAGGCTGCCCTCCCAGTGAATACCGGGATCGGCATAAGACAATCTAAACATTAGATTTTAATATCTATTTATTCTTATCTTCGGTCTCACCTGGCTCAATAGGCCTTTCTACCAAACGGCCAAAAAAGATGCCTATTTCAAATAATAGATACATGGGCACCGCCAGTATCGATTGACTAATCACATCCGGTGGCGTCACAAACATGCCCACCACAAAACAGCCCACAAAAATAGTAGGCCGCTTGCTGGATAAACTCTTAACCGTCGTGATGCCCGCTATGATCATCAGTATGGTGGCAACGGGAATTTCGAAGGCGATACCAAATGCAAAAAATAACTTTAAAATGAAGTTTAGGATGTTATTGATGTCGGGTAAAAAGTTAACCCCTTCAGGGCCAATGGCTGTAAAAAAGCCAAATACCAGGGGGAGAACCACAAAATAGGCAAACGCCAAGCCCAAATAAAATAACACTACACTGCTCACCAATAAGGGAATGGCAAGACGTTTTTCCCGTTTATAAAGGGCAGGGGCCATAAACCCCCATACCTGATGCAGTAAAAAAGGAATGGTAATAAAAACAGCGCTTACTAATGTTAATTTAAAAGGCACCAAAAATGGAGAAGCTACCCCGGTAGCAATCATCGAGCTTCCGGCTGGTAACAGCGTCTCCAATGGCTTGGATATTAGTAAATACAATTCATTTGAGAAACTGTAGAGGCATAAAAATACCACCACGATGAATATCATGGCCTTTAATAAACGGTTTCTTAATTCAATAAGGTGATGAACCAGGGGCTGAGTTAACTCAGGCGGTGATTGTGTATTATCACTCATACTACCCTCTTTTTATAAAGTACTGGCACTTACCCTAGTGACCGCAGGGCCCATGTTAGCCGCGTCGTCGGGAAGGAAAACTGACTATCGAGAACGCTCCCTATTCGAGTTTTTTAGTCTCTGGCCAGTATTGTTATTCGCAGGAACAGAATCTTTCATAGCAGAAAATTCATCATCACTTAGCAGGGCTGAAGTAGGGTCCTTTAATTTTTCTATAATTTCTTGGTTAGCCACTTCCTGTTCGATTTGTAACTGAAAGCCACTAATCGTATTTCGTACCCGACCGACCATTAACCCCAATGTGCGAGCCGCCTTTGGCAATCGTTCTGGACCCAGAATAATCAAGCCCATTACGCCCACCAGCATGAGCTCCGAGAACCCTATATCGAACATATTATTCCTACTTTGATTCTGCAGATAAATGCATCTAGCAAGTACCCGCTAAATTAATGGGTTATTCATCAACACCACTAACCCTGAGGCTGCTGGTGTTTTTCAGTTGTTTTTGAAAACATTGCATCCTTGGTTTGTGTTCCAAGTTTGTCCGTTTCATTTTCCTTTAATGCGCTTTCCTGATCCAAGTCTAGACTGGCACCACCATCGTTCATGGCCGATTTAAAACCCTTTACCGCCCCGCCCAGATCACCACCCAGGGTGCGTAATTTTTTTGTTCCGAATATTAAAATCACCACCACCAACAGAATTAATAACTGCCAAACACTGATTCCACCAAACATAATTTTCTCCAAATTTTTATAGTCATTTCGATTAACACAGAGCTATAAGTGGAGCAATTTTTTATAAAAACTCACTTCTGTCCTGCGTCGAAGGTGGCCAGATAATCATATTTACAGTTAAGCCGTCAATAATTTATTTTATAAGGGTGCCTCACAATAAATACTGAATATATTTAAATAACCCGAATAATCTACCACTCTAAACAAGATAACCCTAAACAATAAACCCCGTTAAACCTCGCCCAAGAGGGAAACATGGGGTCTGTATCGCCCCAATTAAAAACGTCTAAATACACTCCTAATATAACAAATAATTATAAAAGGCATAGATAGCTCCCCTATAAGTTTATTCGACTTAAAAAGGGACAATGGAATGGCGCACTGACACAACCTAAGCCGGATAATTCAATTATTATTTGGCAGTACACAATAAAACAAACGACCAGGGAATAAGTCGTATGTAGTGTGTTTCCAGGAAAACCCAACCAAATATAACAAATGAGGTATAACCTATGAGTGAGACTTTTGAGGAATTGGCAGAAGCCAATGACGGCCAAAGCACAGGGCCTGAGCGCGTTATTCTCGTGCCCAGCGTCGGTTCTTTCAGTGGCGAGAAGCCCATGTTGCCGGTAGCCAGTTTGCCACAAAACTGCTCGGCTGAAGTATTGGCTGAACGTAACAGCGAACTGGCCCAGGCCCAAATTGATAACTATTACGACGACACCGTACTGCCTGGCGCCATCGTTCATGGCAACATGTATTCAGAAGATGTCATAGGCAACGTTAACTGGAATTTGCGCGGCACCGAAGAAGAACGTGCCGCCATGGCCCAAGAAGATGATTTTGGCGTAGACGATGCCGACCCAGGTGAAGACGCCATAGACTTGGCTGAACCCGTAGTAAGTTATGTACAAAAGCATTGGGCCAGCCTATTGCTATCTGGTGGTTTCTTTAACGCTGCTGCGCAATTGTTTAAGATTATTTACACTAACGTAGCAGACAACCTAGGCAAGCCATTAAACGAACTTTCCTTTAAACTGGAAATTATTGATCCTATACTGGCGTTCATTCCGCCTCGGTCTGCACGTAATCTTGAAGAGCTTAATTTCTTCCCAGACAATGACCGCTTCCCACACCCAGCCTATGATCAGGAATTTCGTGACGACGATGTAATGGGTTGGTTACAAGTAGCACCGGTATCACCAGATTTTGACCAGTTCTCTCCCTACACTGAACACCTTGATAAATTTCCCGTGACCAATGCAATGTTTCGTAAACAGGATGGTTTTGGCGATGATGATCTTGATCAGGCCATGAGCGAAGGCCGTGTTTTCATTACTGATTACGCCGAATACAATGAAGAATGTACCGCGCCTTCTACCGATGATGGTTACGGTGCCAAGCTGCATGCTGCTATGGCATTGTTTGCCGTGCCCAAGGGCGGCGACACTTTAAAAATCATTGCCATTCAGCCTACACAGAATCCCGCTGCTAATTCCTTGCAAATGATATTTCAAGAAATCGGCCTAGGAGACAAGAGTAATCCTGCGTCTCAAATCCTTACCCCTAAGGATGATTATTGGTCCTGGCAGATGGCCAAAAACACTTTCAGCTCAATGACCTCCATGTCAGCGGTGCTGGATCATTTAGGTGGCCACGTTTATCTGGGCCCTATTCCAGTAGCATTTTATCGCACCATCTCAGATCACCATCCACTAACCGCCTTGCTTGAAACCCACTTCATGTCACTGATTGATAATAACTTCATTGGCATATTCACCGAGGTAGGTACCGGTACATTTGGCACCCCCACCGCCGGTGAATTTCATGGCAAAGAGTTTGGTGACCCTACAAACGGATTACTCACCGGTGCCATCGAACGTTTAAGTGGTTTTAGTAGCGAGTCTTTCTTGGCCGGTACCTTAAAACGCGCTAACCGATTCCATTTTGTAAGAGACAGTACGCCAGTAGATCGCAGCTCACACCCTGAGTTTGATGCATTGGGCGATTACCCGTTCCATGATGACAACCGCTCCTTTGCAGTGATTAAAGAGTGGGTGAGCAATTACCTATCCTTGTACTATTCAAGCGACACCGATGTTATTGAAGACAGTGAATTACAAAACTTCTTATGGGAAGTGGCCAACGAAGGTAAGGTAAACGGCTTCCCTGAAACCGCTTATACCATTGAAGAAATGGTGGATACGGTTACCCGTATTATTTACTGGATGTCAGTTAACCATGCGCTGGATCGTTTCCCTTCTTTCATGAAGCTAGGCGCCCTGGGTTATTACGATAAAAATCTGCCTCGTCCACGGGGCTGGTTGGATGGCCGTAGTGAAAAAGACTGGTTCAATGCTATGCCCCCCATTAATGTTGGCCTGGGTTTATTTGTCTTCTCTCGTATTTTTGTTGATCTACCTCGTGATTGGCATCGTTCTTTGGGTAAGTACCCACAAGGTCAGTTTATGCACGACCAGCGTATATACCAGCACTTGTCCAAGTTCCAAAGTGATATGAAGGCACTGGATGACGATATTCGTCAAACCAATGAATCTCGTCGCTGGTCCTGTGAAATTAGAATGCCATCTACCCTAACCGTAAGCCCTTGGAACTAAGAGCAGGAGTGATAACTATGATAAATAAAAAGATAAGCCGACGCAGCCTGGTTAAATCCACCGCCACTGCCACCGCCGTCATTGGTGTGGGCATGAGCATGGGCATGTCGGCCTCTGCTAAAATTGCCGGAACCACTGAGGCAAACGAAGCTAAAGTAGCGCTATCGGGTTTGAACGTTCAAGAGCAATATGTTTATAACGTGCTAGCTAAAAACTTTAAGGCGTCTACTCAGGTCGGCCCTAAAGAGATTTCGAGTTTTTCACGCAGCTTTGTAAGCGCCCATAACGGGCAATCTAACTTGTTAGATGATTACTCTGGTATTGACGGTGAATATCAGCTGGTTCGCCAGTTTGTTAAGAGTAGCAGTTAAGCTCTGTTTCAAAAATAGAAGTCATTAAGCTAGCTTCTAGCTTAATGTTTTTCCCGCCATGAGTGTTCATTGAACGCTATGGCGGTTTTTTTATGCCTATTAAAACCCAACAGTTAAATTTAGTGATTATCTGTATGAGGCTGCTTGCAGGCGATAGGTGTTGGCGGCTAATGGGTGATCGGTTTTACTAATCCTGTGCAGACGGCTAACTTCTTTCCTAATCTTATGGCGTTGTTCTGGCTGATAAACTGATCGCCTGCAAGCAGCCTCGTACTTGTGCTCATTATACGTGTCTTAAGCTGCTGATTTTGTGGTCCCTGAAAAATTGGTCGCCTGCAAGCAGCCTCGTACTTGTGCTGATTTTACATTTTGTAAGGTTGTTGTAGCTGGTATAACCCTGTACGAGGCTGCTTGCAGGCGACCAGTGTTGGTGACTTCGGAGTCCTCATTCTTTATCTTCCTGTGCAGGTTGCTAACGCTTTTTCTTAATTTTACTGCACTGCGGCTCACCCTTGGGCCAGCTAAATGGAAACTATTGATAGCTCTAACCTAGCAATTACTCGTAGAAATATTTAGCTGTGAACATAGGGGATATTAATGAGGGGGGAATAGCACGACTGTCTCGTAGTTTAAGAGTATCTAAGCAGACTAAGAAGGACTGTACGAGTTCAGCCTGTGAACGATTGATCGGGCACGGGGTGCCCTCGTACGGTTCGATGGCCCGCCGTTTTAAAAATAGACTCCCAAGTCACCAGTCCGGACTTGGGGGCCATTATAAGCAATAATTTACTGGCGTAATTCCCTGCGCAATATTTTACCCACGGTAGACTTAGGCAGTTCATCCATGAAGAAAACCTTCTTGGGAACCTTGTAGTTGGTAAGTTCTTCCCGACAATGCCTAATCACATCCTCAGAGGATACCTCACCACTTACGGTTATATAGGCGCAGACTCTCTCACCGGTTTTATCATCATCTTGCCCCACCACAGCCGCCTCAAGAATACTGGGATGTCGGGTCAGTACCTCTTCCACCTCATTAGGGTAGACGTTAAAGCCCGATACGATGATCATGTCCTTAAGTCGATCCACTATCTTCACAAAACCATCGTCTAGGATCTTGCCCACATCACCGGTTTTAAAATACCCGTTAATGATGGCTTGCTGGGTTTCCTCAGGCATATTCCAATAGCCCTTCATGACCTGCGGGCCCTTCAGAACAATCTGCCCCTCCATGCCAATGGCCACAGGTTGATCTTGGTCATCCCATATTTGAATATCGGTTTTCAGTACTGGCTTGCCGACGGTTCCTACCCATTCTTTACCCGGTTGGTTTAAACACACTACCGAGGCAGTTTCCGACAGGCCATACCCTTCGGATATAGAACACCCGGTTACCTTTTTCCACGCCGTCACCGCATCAGTGGTGAGCGTTGAACCCCCAGAGAGCGTATATTTAAAGTTTGAAAAATCCAGCGCCTTAAACTCTGGCACCGTGCACAGCCCCACAAACAAGGTATTAATTCCGGAAAACCCACTAAATTTAAATGGCTTAATATCTTTAATGAAGGCGGTCATGTCTCTAGGATTGGGAATCAAGACATTATGAACCCCACGACTAAACAAACTCATCATATTCACCGCAAAGGCATAAATATGATAAAGCGGTAATGGGCATACAAAAATTTCCTGCTCACCCAGTTGACCATCAAATACCCCCATGGTTTGGCGGGCATTGCTAATCAGATTTTTATGGGTAAGCTCAGCCCCTTTCGAGACCCCTGTGGTGCCACCTGTGTATTGCAATACACAGGTGTCGTCTAAATTGATATTCATCCTTGGTTTTAGGGTTTTGCTTTCCCCTTGTTGCAGCGCCTGGTTAAGGGTGATGAATTTACCTATGCCTTCAACATAGGCCTTAGTATCTTGCGATAAATCATCCATGCTACACATAATCACATGATCAATTTGAGTATCGGCTATCACCTCATTAAGCTTAGGCAATAGGTCTTGCAGAGTGATGATGGCCTTGGCACCCGAGTCTTTAAACTGGTGTCGCATTTCCTTTGGTGTGTACATAGGATTGGTATTCACCACTACCAACCCTGCTCGCAGAGCTGCATAGGCAGCAATAGGATATTGAATGATATTAGGCAATTGAATAACAATTCGATCACCGGGCTGTAAATTTGTTTCTTGCTGTAGCCAGCATGCCAGGGCTCGAGATTTTATTTCTATGTCTTGGTAACTTAGGGTTTTCCCCTGACAACTAAAAGCAGGCTTATCAGCATACATTGCCAGGCTGTCTTCGATGAAATCACCCAGGTTATTAATGCCACTCTCAATGAGTTCGCTCATTATTAA
This sequence comes from Bermanella sp. 47_1433_sub80_T6, assembly GCA_002162985.1. Taxonomy (GTDB): domain Bacteria; phylum Pseudomonadota; class Gammaproteobacteria; order Pseudomonadales; family Oceanobacteraceae; genus Bermanella. The sequence goes on from MAAD01000285.1 coordinate 11,597, forward strand.
ATCCTCAATTTATTATAATAATTTCAATTTTCTATAAGTTTTATTTAGCGAACAAACAACTTGTAAACCAGTTTCTGCATGGCACTGCCAAACGGAGGAAACAAGAGCGGTGCAAAGCTAATACGGCCACGACTGAATACAGATTTGGCATGGGAAAAGGTTTTAAAACCTTCATCCCCATGGTAACTACCCACACCCGACTCACCTACGCCACCAAACGGTAAATCATCGTTTACCACGTGGAAGGCTGCATCATTAATACAAACTCCACCCGCATGAGTTTGGGTTAAAATGGAATCTTGTAATTTTTTATTGAAGCTGTAGAGGTATAAGGCCAATGGTCGTGGGCGCTGGTTTATGTATTTCACCACTTCACTCATATCCTTATAAGGAATAATGGGCAAGATAGGCCCAAATATTTCTTCTTGTAATAATTTCATATCGTCAGTACAGCGGGATACAAGGGTTAATGGTATTTGGCGCTTACTGTTATTTCCCTTGTCGCTGGACATGGGCATTACCAGCGCCCCTTTTTCTTTGGCATCTTGCAACAATCCATTTAGCCTGGAAAATTGCTGCTGATTAATAACGCCGGTGCAATCCGGATTATTGTTGATGGTAGGGTACATAGATAGGTAGCGTCTTTTTAGTTCAGCATAAAGATCTGGCACCTTGTCTTGTGGACAAAAAACATAATCAGGTGCCACACAAGT
>MAAD01000056.1 GCA_002162985.1 Bermanella sp. 47_1433_sub80_T6
CAGCGCTGGGAAATCCCTGAAATGCGCCGAATTCGTCGCATCCATTTTATTGGTATTGGCGGCGTGGGCATGTGTGGTATTGCCGAGGTGTTGCTCAACCAGGGTTACGAAATATCGGGGTCGGACTTACGCCAGTCGGCGGCCACCGATCGCCTGATTTCACTGGGAGCTGAAGTCTATCTGGGCCACACTGAAGACAATGTGAAAACGGTTGATGTAATAGTGGTGTCCACCGCTATTAATAAAGCCAACCCGGAAATTAAATACGCCATGGAGAATAGAATTCCCATCGTGCGTCGAGCCGAAATGTTAGCCGAGTTAATGCGCTATCGCCACGGTATCGCCATCGCCGGCACCCATGGCAAAACCACCACCACCAGTCTGGTGGCATCTATTCTGGCGGAAGGGGATAAAGATCCCACTTTTGTTATTGGTGGTCGTCTAACCAGTGCTGGCACCAATGCCAAACTGGGTGGCAGTCGTTATCTAGTGGCCGAAGCGGATGAGTCCGATGCTTCGTTTTTACATTTGCAGCCCATGGTGTCGGTGGTTACCAATATAGAAGCCGATCACATGGACACTTATGGTGGTGACTTCAATCAATTGAAAAAAACCTTCATCGAGTTTTTACACAACTTACCCTTTTATGGGTTGGCAGTGTTGTGTGTGGATGACGAAACCATTAAAGAAATATTGCCCGAAGTAAATCGTCCGGTATTAACCTATGGCTTTGATAAAAGCGCCGACTTTTATGCCACAGATTTAAAACAAGATGGCATGTTTACTTCCTTCACCGCCAAGCGCCCTAATGAGTTAAAAGATTTAAGGATTAAATTGCGCATGCCGGGCAAGCACAATGTGTTAAACGCATTGGCGGCCATAGCCGTGGCCAGCGATGAAAAAATATCCGATGAGGCTATTGTGATCGCCCTTGAGAAATTCCAAGGTGTGGGCCGACGTTTCCAGGTCTGTGGCGAATTTCCTCTTAAGGATGGCCAGGTAATGCAGGTGGATGACTATGGTCACCACCCTACCGAAGTGGAAGTCACCATACAGGCCATTCGTAACGGCTGGCCGCAGAAACGTTTGGTCATGTTGTTTCAGCCTCACAGATATAGCCGCACACGTGATTTGTACGAAGATTTTGTACGAGTGCTCAGTGAAGTGGATGTATTGGTGCTGCTGGATGTGTATTCCGCCGGTGAAGATGAAGTGCCCGGGGCCGATGGTCGCTCGTTATGCCGCAGTATTCGTCAACGAGGTCGTGTGGACCCCATATTCATCGAACGCGGCGGCTCGGTCATGCCGGTATTAAAAGATATTCTACAGCCTGGCGATTTGCTTATTACGCAAGGTGCCGGCGATGTGGGTGGTTTGGCCATGGAGTTAACCCAGAGTTTGCCGGGTTTGCTGGAGTCAATTGATGACTAAAATCCAAGGGTCAGGCATTGGCAAAGTAGCGGTGCTGTTAGGGGGCAACAGTGCCGAGCGTGAGGTGTCTTTACGCTCGGGCAACGCTGTGTATGAAGCATTGGTATCCCAAGGCATTAACGCCATTAAAGTTGATACCCGTGACGATCTCATTAAGCAGCTGGATGAGCATAACTTTGATGTGGCCTTTATCGCTCTGCATGGTGTAGGTGGTGAAGATGGCACAATACAGGGGTTGTTGGAATTTTACGGTTTGCCTTATACCGGCAGTGGCGTTAAGGCCAGTGCCATCTGTATGGATAAGTGGCGTACTAAGTTAATTTGGCAAAGCCTGCAACTGCCGACGCCGCAATTTGTGCAGGCAGAAAATGCAGCAGCATTAACCACCTTTGCGTCTCGGGTGGGTTTTCCTCTAATGATTAAACCGGCACTGGAAGGCTCCAGTATTGGCATCACTAAAGTGCTTGAAGAAGAAAAGCTACCAGCTGCCTTTAGTTACGCCGAGCAAACCGGTTCACCGGTTATGGCGGAGCAATTTATTAGTGGCAAAGAGTTTACCGTAACCATTTTGAATGGTGAGCCGCTACCGGTTATTCAGCTTAAGCCAGCCAATGATTTTTACGATTATGATGCAAAGTACCTGCAGGATGATACCGAGTACCTGATTCCATGTGGCCTATCAGAGGCCAAGGAGCAAGAGCTACAGGCTTTGGCTTTGCAAGCGTTCTTGGCGCTGGACTGTAAAGGCTGGGGGCGAGTGGATTTTATGCAGGATGAAAATGACAACTTCTGGTTAATTGAAGCGAATACCGTACCCGGTATGACAGATCATTCCCTGGTGCCCATGGCCGCTAACGCTGCCGGCATAAACTTTGAGCAACTGGTGCTAAAGATCTTAACAGCACCAAGACCAGGCTAAAAATGAAGACTAAAGGTGCGGTTAGAATCAAGCAACGCAGCAAGCCTTCCACAAGGCTGGATTGGGTTGCCTGGTTAAAGCCCGTATCGGCCGTGATCACGCTTGCCTGCATAGTGGTGTCGGTGGTGTTATTAATCATGCAGTTGATTAACAAAGACATTTATAAATTGCAAGTTAACGCGCCTTTTGAGCATGTATCCGAAGATTTGATTCGTCAGGAGTTAGTTGGAATTTTTCCTGACGGATTTGTCTCGTTAAGTGTAGAAGGTGTGGTCGAGCGCCTTACAAGGCTGCCCATGGTGGCCCAGGTGGAGGCGGAAAAGGTATGGCCTGATACTTTGAAGTTAACCGTTCATGAAGAACAGCCGGTGGCGGTGTGGAATAAACAGAATATGTTAAGCCAGTCGGGAGAGATCTTGCCTTTGGCATTGGCTCAATTACAATTACCGCAATTAAAAGGTCGTGATGGTGAAAGCCGATTGGTGATGCAACATTTTCAGTTATTCAACCACTGGGGTAATCGACATCAACTATCTTTGCAGGCATTAAATAACACAGCCTCAGGTTGGCAGTTGATATATGAAAATGATTTTCAAATATGGTTAGATAGTGCCCAAGCCATGCAAGGGTTACAACAATTGGAAGATGTTTTGCATCAGTTTGATATTAAGCGTATTCGCCGTATAGATATGCGCTATGAGCAGGGTTTTGCAGTGGCTTGGAAAAAAGAGTTTCAGGCCGTGGTGCAGGGATAAAGAGATGAAAAGATGAACGCAGCTGCAGATAATAAATTAATCGTTGGCCTGGATATTGGCACCTCAAAAGTCGTAGCCATAGTGGGCGAAGTGTCGTTGGACGGCAGCATAAAGGTGGTGGGCCTGGGCAGTCATCCTTCCCGTGGTCTAAAAAAAGGCGTCGTGGTCAACATCGAAAGCACGGTGCAATCTATTCAGCGAGCCATTGAAGAGGCTGAACTCATGGCGGGCTGTCGAATTCATTCGGTTTATGCGGGCATCGCTGGCAGTCATATTCGAGCCATGAACAGTCACGGCATCGTGGCCATTAAGGATCGTGAAGTGCAGCAGTCCGATTTGGAAAGAGTGATTGATGCCGCCAAGGCGGTGGCCATCCCCGCCGACCAAAGAATTTTACATGTGTTACCGCAAGAATATGTGATCGATATGCAAGAAGGCATTAAAGAGCCTATCGGCATGGCTGGAGTGCGCTTGGAAGCCAAAGTACACATGGTATCGGGTGCGTTAAATGCGGCGCAGAATATAGAAAAGTGTGTGCAACGATGTGACCTGGCACTTGACGATATTATTTTGGAGCAGCTGGCGTCCAGTTATGCGGTGTTGACCGAGGACGAAAAAGAGTTGGGTGTGTGCATGGTGGATATCGGTGGCGGCACCACTGATATTGCCATTTTTACCGAAGGCTCCATTCGTCATACTGCGGTGATTCCCATCGCCGGTGACCAGGTAACCAATGACATTGCCATGGCCTTGCGTACCCCCACCCAGCACGCCGAAGACATAAAAATTAAGTATGCCTGTGCATTAACTCAGTTGGCCGGTGCCGATGAGCTAATTAAAGTGCCCAGTGTAGGCGAGCGTGCGCCGCGTAATTTGTCGCGTCAAGCGTTGGCCGAAGTGGTTGAACCCAGATATGAAGAGTTGTTTACTCTCATTCAGGCGGAATTAAGACGCAGCGGCTTTGAAGATATGATCGCTGCCGGGGTGGTGCTCACAGGTGGCACTTCCATGATGGAAGGGGCGGTAGAGCTGGCCGAGGAAATTTTTCACGTGCCGGTACGCCTCGCTAAACCACTGGGCGTTGAGGGGCTGGCCGATGTAGTTGCCAACCCTATTTATGCCACTTCGGTGGGGTTATTGATATACGGTGCCAAGCACCAATTAGGCGAATTAGTTTTTGCGCGTAAAGAAGAAACTCCCTTGAGCTTCTTTGCCAGTGTAAAAAATTGGATTAAAGGGAACTTTTAATATTTAATAGGCGCTAATGATAGAAGTAACGCGCCTGTCGAATAATAATAAGG
>MAAD01000081.1 GCA_002162985.1 Bermanella sp. 47_1433_sub80_T6
ATCGGTCGTGTACGTGCCTTGCTAGATGAAAACAGCAAGCCTATCGATAAGGCTGGTCCATCTATTCCAGTTGAAATCTTGGGTCTGGATAGTCCTCCAGGCGCAGGTGATCACTTCCTGGTGGCCGAAAACGAAAAACGTGCCCGTGAATTGGCTGAATTACGATTCGCCAAAGAGAAAGAAATTGTTCAGGCCCGTCAGCAGAAAGCCAAGCTAGATGCTCTGTTTAACATGAGCGGCGATGCCGAAGCCTCTACCCTGAACATCGTGTTGAAAGCCGATGTACGTGGTTCACTGGAAGCACTAATTACTTCACTGGAAGCCTTGTCTACCGATGAAGTGCGCGTGAGCATAGTGTCCAGTGGTATCGGTGGCATCAATGAAACCGATGCTAACCTGGCGTTTGCCACCGGCGCGGTGATGTTTGGTTTTAACGTACGTGCCGATAACCCGGCCAAGCGTTTGATCGACACCAACGATATGGATTTACGCTACTACAGTATCATCTACGATCTAATCGATGATGTTAAAAATGCTATGTCCGGTCTGTTGTCTCCAGAGCTGCGTGAAGAAATCGTGGGTATTGCCCAGGTACGTGAAGTATTCCGTTCGCCTAAGTTTGGTGATGTGGCCGGTTGTATGGTTACCGAGGGTACTATCTACCGCAGCAAGAAGATCCGTGTATTGCGTGAAAACGTGGTTATTTACGAAGGTGAACTTGAATCCTTGCGTCGCTTTAAAGACGATGTACAGGAAGTTCGCATCGGTACCGAGTGTGGTATCGCCGTTAAGAACTACAATAACGTACAAGCTGGTGATCAGATTGAAGTCTTCGAAGTGCGCGAAATCGCCCGAAGCCTTTAATTGGCTAGTCAGTAAAGTAGCGTAATACACACTAAGCCGCCCGAGTTTACTCTGGCGGCTTAGTGTTTTATGTGCAGGACGTACGGTCGTTTTTTGCTCCATGCAAAAACGGCATTTCCACCATCCATGGTGGTCGTATAACGCGCTGGTAAAGAGCGTATTCAGGAGATCAGGCAGCCAAAAGTGGGTGTTTGAGGGTAAAACCAAATAATTTCGAACCTAGTGCATTTAATGGCCCTGGGCTCAAAGAGGCTAAAATGGCGAAAGCTTACAGTCGTACCCAAAGGCTTGGGTCGCAAATAAAGAAGGATCTGGCCGAATTACTGCAATTTCAGGTGAAAGATCCGCGTTTGGGTATCGTCACGCTTAATGCGGTGAAGGTAGCTACCGACCTTGGTTATGTGGATATCTACTTCACCGTCATGAAATCCGGCATGGTGGATGCGGATGCCGCTACCATCAAAGAAACCGAGAAAGTGCTCAACGACATGGCAGGTTACATTCGCAGCGAATTGGCGCAAGCCATGAGTACCCGTATTGTGCCTAAACCTCGTTTTCACTACGACGTGTCGGTAGATCGTGGCCATAAGTTGACCAACCTTATCAACAAAGCCATAAAAGAAGACAGCCAGCATAATAATGCCGACAACGAAGATAAAGAAGACAGCTAGTGGCCAGGCAGCGTGTAAAAAAAGGACGCCTAATTAGTGGCATCCTGGTGATCGATAAGCCCCCGGGCATGAGTTCCAACCGGGTGTTGCAAAAGGTGAAGCATCTGTACGGGGCTGCCAAGGCGGGTCACACCGGTGCGCTAGACCCTATTGCCACTGGCGTATTGCCCATTTGTTTGGGCGGTGCCACCAAATTTAGTCAGGGTTTATTGGACAGCGACAAACGCTACACCACGCGTGTGCAGCTGGGTGAGTCCCGTACTACCGCAGACATCGATGGTGACGTGCTGGAAACAAGCGTTGTACCTGCCTTCGATGGCGACAAAATAGAATCTGTTTTGGCTGGATTGCGTGGTGTCATCACCCAAATTCCTCCCATGTACAGTGCCTTAAAGGTGGATGGCCGTAAGCTTTACGAGCTGGCGCGCAAGGGTGTCGAGTATGACATCACTAAAAAAGCCCGAGATATTACCATTCATAAGCTTACCCTAATTGATTTTGGCCCAGATTGGCTGGAGTTGGATGTGACCTGTTCCAAGGGTACCTACATTCGCAGTTTGGCTGAAGATGTGGCTAAGGCTCTGGGCACCTTGGGGTATGTAGCTGTGCTGCGTCGCCTTGGGGCTGGCCCCTATAGTCAGGACCTAATGGTTACCCTGGAAGAGCTGGAAGCACTTGCTGCCCCGGAAGGGGTTGCACGGGATTACACCGCTCTGGATGATAGGCTGCTTGCGTCCTATACGGCCTTGCCTGGGGTGCCTATCATTTATGTGAATATGGACCAGGCAGACGATCTAACCTATGGTCGGCCCATTACTTTAAGCCCCCAGGACCTTGTGGACAATGGCTTAAACGAGGCTGGCGAGCAGGGCCTTGCTCAGGTACAATTGCGCGTATCCGACTTCCCGCAAAATGCCAAATATGACTTTTTGCTGGGTTTAGCGGAATTAAAAACAGGCGGTTTGCTTAAACCTCATCGTCTGTTGCAGATTAACGGCATGCCAACCGCTTAGGTTTACTGTTGTTAATTTAAGGTAAGTCCTTGATTTACCGGTGAATACCGCTGTTTATATGCACGGTGGCTATTTTCCTTAACCCTAAAATTGCGCATATACATTAGAGGAAATTATTATGCTTAATGCTGAAATTAAAGCTGGCATCGTTAAAGAATACCAAACTGCTGAAGGCGATACCGGTTCTCCAGAAGTTCAGGTTGCTTTGTTGACTCACAACATCAACGGTCTTCAGCCACACTTTAAAGAAAACAAAGGTGATCACCACTCTCGTCGTGGTTTGATCCGCATGGTAAACCAGCGTCGTAAATTGCTGGATTA
>MAAD01000201.1 GCA_002162985.1 Bermanella sp. 47_1433_sub80_T6
CCCATTCTGCGAACGCAGAATGAGATGTTGTTAATAAGAGTAAAGCGGATACAGCAGAAAATCCCACTCTTTTCATGGGTCCCCCTCAGGCTGAAAATTTATACTTATTTTTATTTCTTGTTCTACTATAAGAGAACAAAATCAATAAAATTCATATCCACCTAATACGCCATTTTTAGTCGCAACTGGCCTAATTGGTAATTTATCGGCCCAATAGTTGAATTTTTTCACACCTAATATGCCAACTTTAATTTATAAATTTTACTGGCATTTATTTTGCTAATAAGTTTTTAAAGTTAATATTCTCAGGAAAAACACCTTTCACTCTCATTATTTTTCATTAGGTGTTTTTTGTCTTTTTCAATTAGTCACTAACAAGATATAAGCGACCAACTATACTTTTAATATATTTAAATATTGTTAAAAAGAAGATTATTAATGACTATTAAAGTTGCCATTAATGGCTTTGGTCGAATTGGTCGTCTGGCATTCAGAGCGTTATTGCAACGGCCAGAATTTAAAGTCGTGGCCATTAACGACTTAATAACATCCGATTATATGGCGTATTTATTAAGATATGATTCCACCCATGGACAGTTTCATGCTGACATAAAAAGTACCGAGGAAAGCTTAATTATTGACGGGGATATCATCCGCACCACAGAACACAAACAACCATTAGACTGTAACTGGCAAGCATTAGACTGTGATGTGGTGATTGAAAGTACCGGGTTATTTACCGGTAGCCACCAGGCACAAAGACACATACAAGCCGGTGCCAAAAAGGTGATTATTAGTGCTCCCTCCACCGACGCACCCATGTTCGTGATGGGGGTCAATCACGAGCAATACCAGCCAGATATGGAGGTCGTTTCTAACGCATCCTGTACCACTAATTGCCTGGCCCCTATTGCCAAAGTGCTGCATGATAATTGGGGGATTCGTGAAGGACTCATGACCACAGTACATGCCGCCACCGCCACTCAGAGAACTGTAGACGGTGCCATTCCATCCGACTGGCGTGGTGCGCGCTGCATGGGCAACAACATAATCCCCAGCGCCACAGGCGCTGCCAAGGCAGTTGGCAAGGTGATACCTGAATTAAACGGTAAATTAACCGGCATGGCCTTTAGGGTGCCCACCATTGATGTTTCTGTTGTGGACTTAACCGTAAGGCTGGAGAAACCAGCCAGCTATGAAGACATTAAAATGGCCATGAAACACGCCAGCGAGCATGAGCTTAAGGGCATACTGGGCTACACAGAAGATGCTGTAGTATCTTCTGATTTTCTACACGATCCCAGAAGCGCCGTATTTGATGCCAGTGCCGGCATTGCCCTCAATGATAACTTTGTAAAAGTAGTGGCCTGGTATGATAACGAATGGGGCTACGCCAATCGCTTGGTGGATTTAATTAAGTATACATTTGCTAAATAGCCACTCTTTGCCATCCCCTGTAATCGCATCCTGCATGATCCTAATACATCCATATGATTAACAGCACCGCGTCACACCGTTCTTCCTGAACGTAAAAACCGGCACATGGCCGGCTTTTAATTATTTAAAGTATCAGACAATAAGGTAGCGGTTAATCGTCATCCCTTCTCACCACTTCAATGCTCGTTACATTTTGGAAACCGCGAGGTAACTTGTTACCACGACGACCACGCTCACCTTGGTAATGTTCAAGGTCTTTAAACTTCATCTTCACATGACGCTTGCCAGCATTCACGATGAGCATGTCTCCATCCTTCATGAGTGCCAAGCCAATCAGAGTCTCGGTACCACCCGTGCCTAGATTAAGGATTTTATTACCCTTGCCTTTTGACATGAGAGGTAAATCCGCCGCAGGGAAGGTTAACAAACGCCCTTCATTACTCACCGCGATGACCCAGTCCTGCTTTTGGTCGGCCAGTTTCACCGGCACATGCAGCTTTTTATCGTCTGGTTTATTTAGCAATGCCTTACCGTTTTTGTTTTTAGATAACATGTCGGCAAAAGTGGTGACAAATCCGTAACCGGATTCACTGGCAATTAAATACTGATCCTTATTGGCGGCCACTAACATGGTCGACAGGGTCGCACCTGCAGTTAGGTTCACCGAACCGGTTACTGGTTCGCCGTAACCACGGGCACCAGGCAGGCCATGAATGTTAATGCTGTAGCTACGCCCACTGCTATCCAGGAACACCGCCTGCTGATTGGTTTTGGCGTTAGACTGCACCAGGAAGGCATCCCCCGACTTGTAGGTAAGGGTATTGCCGTCTACATCGTGCCCCTTGGCAGCACGAATCCAGCCTTTGGTAGATAATACGACGGTGACCGGATCGGCCCCCATCAGATCTGTTTCACTTAGGGCGACCGCTTCTTGACGGGCCACTATTGGACTACGACGGTCGTCGCCATAGGCTTCGGCATCGGCGGTGATTTCTTTCTTAACCAGGGTCTTCATACGGCGTTCACTGCCGAGAACTTTTTCCAGCTGATCACGTTCCTTGGCCAGTTCGTCTTGCTCGGCACGAATACGTACTTCTTCCAGCTTGGCTAGGTGGCGTAATTTTAGTTCCAGAACCGACTCGGCTTGAATGTCGCTCAAACCAAAACGTTTCATTAACTCTTGTTTGGGTTCTTCTTCATGACGAATAATTTCGATTACTTCGTCTATGTTTAAAAATGCAACTAACAAACCATCTAAGATATGCAAGCGGGCCAGAACTTTTTCTAACCTGTGCTCCAAACGACGACGCACTGTGGAGGTACGATACTCCAGCCATTCTTTAACAATCATTTCCAGGTTTTTAACCTGAGGCAGACCATTGATGCCGA
>MAAD01000189.1 GCA_002162985.1 Bermanella sp. 47_1433_sub80_T6
GGCGTTGAAAAACTGGCGCTATTTATTGAAAAAAATCGCAAGCAACTGCAAGCCATTGCCGATGAAACTCAGAAAGCCGTGCACCTGGCCCAACACGCAGAACATGTATCCATTGCCGTTGAACCCTTATTAAAATTAAAAATCAATGATGCAGAACAACACGTATTGTTTATTGAAAAGCTCATTGCCCGCATAGGCCAAGCCCTGAATCAAAAAGATGTGACCTATTTACCACTGGATAATCAATCCATTGCCCTGGCTCAAGCGGCGGAAACCATCAGCAAACAAGCCATGGCTATAAAGCAACAGGGACAGTGGCAAGCAGAAAAAGCCGAACTTGAGGCCAAACTGGCTAAACTACAGGCAAAATTAGAAGACGCTCTTAAGCAACCTAAAAAGGCTGCCCCCGCTGCTGGGGATTCTACGCAAACCGATCCCGCTCAGGACACCAGCGTAGTTTCAGCCGATGAAACGGCAGCAATACCGGTAGCCAATGAGAAGGCTATTGTTGAAACCACCGGTACAGCTCAGGACAAAGAAAACGCCGCGCACAAAGAATTGGCCAAGGAAGCGAAACAATTGCCAACCGAAGTGACACAAGAAGCAACTGCAGCAATCCTGGAGACCACTCCCGAAACACCCACCGAAGAAGCAGCAGCAGAAGTAACGCCACAGGGCAGTGAACCAGCAAGCCCGGCAACAGAGCCTCTAGTGGCTCAAGTGGCTCAAACCCCAGCAGTTGAAACTGAAGCAGAGCCTCTAGTGATCACCAGCGAGCAGGCTGAGAACAAAACCCCGTAATTATTCAACAGCCACCACTTCCAGAAGGCCCTTCACAGGGTCTTTTTTATGTTCAAAGGAAACTGTATGGGCAATGTCACATCCTCTGGAAGGCAATCTAAAAGGACCATATAAAAAGTAATTATTATTAATGACAAACAGAAGTTCTGCCCCACTTACTTTACTCACTCGAGCAAACTTTACTGAAACGTTCGTGCTTAAAAAACCCTGTTTTCAGTTAGTTTTCGGGCTTTTTTCCATAAATAGGGCAATCATCATGACAGCCAAGTATTTGCTGGTTAAACTGCCCCGCATAATAAAAAATCGAGATGACCATGCGACATTTTCTACTCTTTTTCATCCCCTTACTGTTAAGTATTCCCGCCCATAGTTCGGGTTACCTGGGGGCAGGCCATTCAATTAATAGCTCCGCCAGCTTCGATGAGCAAAACAACGGTTTACGCATCGACTGGGGAACCAGTGCCACCAGTAACCTCGACTTGGAGTGGAGCTATGTGGATTTTGGCGCATCAGGCTATGACAGGCCCACCTATGTAAGTGCAGCTGATGCAGCCAATGAACCCGATAATGATGACGATACCGCCCGCTATGACAACCTGGGTTTTGGCTCGGTGAGCCGCTCAGGAGATGAGGTTACTTACCGGGGAATAGACAATTTGCATGCAAAGGGGGTGTCGGCCGGGCTTAAGTTCAAGATAAACGCTAACGCTTGGTTACAACTGTATGCCAGAGCCAGCCTGCTGGTGTGGCAAGCCACCACCCAAACTATAGAGCTATCGGATGAACGAGTAGCGGTTATTCAAACAGAAGACGATGAAGGCAACCTCTTAGACAACCCTATTACTACTAATCTAAATGAGTGCGGGAATCTACTCGAGTGCCAACAAGAAGGTAAAACCTTTAATGCGGTGGATTTTTGGTATGGCTATGGCTTCATTGCCAAACCCATGGACTGGCTGGCCATCCGTGCGGAGTATTCCATCATTACGCTAAACGCCATCGATTTCCCCCACAGCACCCTCGAAGGATTAAACACAAGCCTGGAAATACACTTTTAGGGGTAGAACAATTTACTCATTATTGTTACCTGCAGGTTACTGCCGGTAACAATTATTCTCTAAGAGCATACCCTTATAACCTGTATCCATTAAAAAAACCTAGCCCGTACCTGCCAATCTGACTTAAATTGAATTAATGGCACATTCCGTGCATTTATTAAATTAGGACATAGATCCCAATCAATAAAAATAACAAGTTAAGGATCAGTACGGTGACATCCGACTGCATATCTGTATCACTGGTTAATCCAGTTATCAGCCACATCAAATCCTTAGGGTTTGATACTAAGTCTGCCATACGCGATGCGCAAATTGATGCCAGAGTGTTTGCAGACCCTGATAACCGCATTCCTGCTGCCAAGGTGGACACTTTGTTCAATATCTTGGCGAAGCTGTCAGGAAAGGACGACATTGGATTATCTGCAGGGGCCAGCCTTGAAGCACGCTCGTATAACCTTTTACAGCATTTGCTTTTATGCTGCTCCACGCTCAGTGAAGCTCTGGTGTACCTAAACCGTTACTACATCCTTTTCAGCGATGAAGCTCCGCCAATATTTAGTCGTAAAGGGGACGGTAGTGTCAAAATTACGTTCCCCATCAATCAGGACACAAGTGAACAAAACCAGATTAGATTCGATCTGATTTTAACCATCACTTGCCAATGGTTGCGTCAAATATGTGGTCGCGAATTCAAGCTAACCCAGCTTTTATTACCATTCAATGCGCCCAGCTATGAATCTTCTTATGAAAGGTGGCTACACACTCCCGTCCGGTTTAACTGTCAGGAGGTGTCTGTAGTATTCCCCGCCTTCTGGCTTGACAAGCAACTTCATCAGGCTAACCCACACATTATGAATATGATCAAAACAGAAGTGAAAAACCTGGCAGAGAAGATCAACAATCGCGCTCTGCTAAGCGATAGAATTCGCCAGGCTTTAACGCAAAACCGCATCGAGTTTAGTGCCACGCAACGAGAAGTAGCTGAGCTTTTCCACATTAGCTCGCGTACGTTGAACCGCCACCTTCAACAGGAAGGCACCTCGCTTAAATCGATCCTAACGCAATCTCGCATCGAAGAAGCCAAAAGCATGCTGCTAGACAACAAGCAGAGCATCGAGCAAATTGCCATGAAGATTGGGTTTTCCGGTCGCCGCACTTTGGATCGTATTTTCATTAAATACGTAGGTATGAGCCCGGCTCAATACCGCAGCAAGCGCAACCACGAAATCGTGACTGAAGTGGCTTAATAGCCACTAAGCAAACATTTGCTAGCTTGAAAAATGCCATAGGTAATCGCGGTAACATTACCTTTAGGCAGCTTAATATTAATAACCCCTTCAGCTACTGCTTTTAGTCGACAACCCTCTCCTGCCCTGCAACCCACCACTATGAACAAACAACAGGTTACTGCCCCTGGCAATATTACCGTTTTCGATCATCTTCAATAACCCGTAAAAAGCCTTTCCCGTGTAGATTGGATCAAGCAACAGGTTATAGTTTGCCTCCATATCATCCATAAATTCTAATAATTCCAGCTTGGTTTTTCCATAACCCCCAAAATGATAGCCATGCTGTAGCGCCCAATTATTATTTGTACAAGCAATGACATCCAACCAGCCCTGCACTTCACCACCCATCCACTTTTCGGCTTTTAAAGCAGGAAACCCTATGACCCTTACATGGGGCTCACAAGCCGAAATTAAGCCTGCCATGGTCACACCCGTGCCACAGGCCACCACCACCACATCCAGATCTTTTTGATCCACCCCATCTAACATCTGAGCCACCCCCTGCACCCCCAATCGATTTGCCCCACCCTCGGGCACAACATAGGGGGACGGGTACTTATCGATGATGGATTGAATTTCTGGCGCCTGCTGTTTTTGTCGATACAGCCCTCGCGAAACCGGTTCAATAACCATCCCCCAATCGGTACAGTCTTTTAGAGTGGGATTTAATGGAACAAGTTGCTCACCACGCACGATGGCCACGGTTTGAATACCCAAGCTTTTTCCCATGAAGGCAGTGGCGTGCAAATGATTACTGTAGGCGCCGCCAAAGGTAATGAGCGTTTTTTTATGCTCGTACTTGAACTGCTCTAGATTGAGCATTAACTTGTATAGCTTATTGCCACTTACCACGGGATGCAGCAAATCATCCCGCTTAATATGCAATCGGATATTATGCTGCGTTAACAATGGATGATGAAATAATTCCAGCGGTACAGAATTTAATTCCACTAAGAACTCCAGCCTAAAGCTGCCAATTTTGGCTTGATTACCCACCACAAACAAGCGCTTTCACACAACCCACGGACTTGTTACTGGGAATTGCTCCTGCATTTTTTGACTCTCAAACAAAAAGCCGTCCTTCCCTGGGCATACCCTAAAAAACGCTCCTGCATTTTTAGGGTACAGCCCTTCCCTGGGCACAAAAAAACCCAATGAGATGTGAGGCTCATTGGGTTTTTGCCACACCAATTAAATTAGATAACCGCAGCTAACTCGGTGGCCTGCTTGATGGCGCGCTTGGCATCCAGTTCGGCCGCCTTGTCTGCACCACCAATTAACTGCACATTCATGCCAGACTCAAGCAAAGCATCCTGCAGCTCGCGCTGCGGATCCTGGCCAGCACAAATGATTACATTATCCACTTCCAGAACCTTAACCTCACCGTCCAGCTCAATGTGCAAACCTTGATCATCGATTTTTAGGTATTGAGCCTTATTGATCATCTGCACGTCCTTGTGTTTCAAGGTGGTACGGTGAATCCAGCCCGTGGTTTTGCCCAAGCCAGCGCCGACCTTGGTCTTTTTACGCTGCACAAGAGTCACTTCACGGGCGGCAGGCTCAATTTCTGCCTTAGCTAGGCCACCAGCGCTGCTTACCTTCAAGTCTACACCCCACTCCTTCATGAACTGTATCTTATCAATGCTTGGACTGGTCTTACCGTGTACCAGATATTCGGCCACATCGAAGCCGATGCCACCGGCGCCCATGACCGCCACTCGTTGACCCACGGCTTTTTTATCTCGCAGTACATCCAGGTAATTCATCACCATAGGGTGATCGATACCTTCTAATTCAGGGGTACGCGGCACGATACCAGTGGCTAAAAATACCTCGTCAAATCCGCCGGAGATTAAATCTTTGGCTTCCAC
>MAAD01000214.1 GCA_002162985.1 Bermanella sp. 47_1433_sub80_T6
AATGGCATGCGCGTAAGAATATGGATGTGCACTTTAATATTCGCAATCTATTTGATCGCAATAATTTACTGGCGGCCAGCACTCCCCACGAAAACGGCATTCCCGATCGCCGCTTTAATTTTTCGTTAGAAGTGGAATATAGAATGTAAGGCCGGCAAGGGTCCCTTTAAAATTCAATTACAACCCTACACACACTTAAAACAGCTATCACCAAAACTGTGAATAACCGTTGGACCAACAAACACCCTATAACCCTCATATCTACCCCTTAAGGTTCATTTAAGTTTCAGGTTTTAAGCTGTGTCACACGCTAACCAGTTCGGGACTTAAACCATGAATCATCACCATAACGCCAGCCAAGCCATTACTCAGACGCCAGCTCAACACCGCCCTGTCACCGCCAACGGCGACCTTAAGGCCCTAGTGGCGGCTAGGAGTGGCGCTAAAAAAACTAAAAATTCATCCAACATTCAAATGCTGACACCCACGCATGCCTTGCGCCCGCAGGTAGAAACCTTCATCAAAGACATTTTTCAACAACATCACAGCGCCCAGGTGGACACCTTCTTACCAACGCTGTTGGCGGCGTTTGATGAATCCGGCAACACCAACAGCGTGCTGGGTTTTCGCAATGCACAAGACCAGCCGCTTTATTTAGAGCAGTACCTAGACCAGGGCATAGAAACGCTGATTCAAAGTTTCAGTAGAAACCCGGTGCAGCGCGCTCAAGTAGTGGAAATAGGCAACCTGGCCTCGAAAAATGCCGCCAGCTGCCAAGCCTTGTTTGTCAACATCACTCAGCACCTGCAAGACACCGGCGTGAACTGGATTACCTGTACCGGCACCTCGGTATTGCGCATTGTATTTCGTCGCCTGGGCATTAAGGCGGTGGCGATTCATGAGGCAGACCAAAACCGCCTGGGGGACAAACAATATTCATGGGGCAGTTATTACGACCACGAACCGCAGGTAATGCTGATTGATGTGAAGGAAACCCATCAGCATTTCAGCGAGCAAGCCCTAAAGGCTCACAAACAATCCATAGCCAAGCTCGATCACTAATTAATTTTTTGCATGTGCACACTGAATAATTTATTGGATAATAAAATGAAAACCTTGTTTCAAAAACTCAACAAACGCGCCCAGCATTATCCACAGAAAACGGCTCTGGTATCTGGCGAGCACATCATCACTAATCGGCAACTGCTTGCGCGCATCGAAGAGCTGTCTTTACAGTTGAAGGCCACCAAACTCACTTGCCTGGCTTTGTATATGGACAATTCCATTGAGTGGATCATTGCCGACCTGGCCGCCATGCAACTGGGCATCACCCTCATTCCCATTCCGTTATTTTTTAGTGAGCAACAACGCCAGCACCTCATTAACGATGCAGGCATTCAAGCGGTACTCACGCAAGCCCCACTCAGCGATAAATTTAACTTTTCTAGGCAACAAGCCTTGCCGCACATGCAGCTGTTGATACTTGAAAATGCGCCCCAGCCCAATGCACAACAATTGCGGGGTGTGGCAAAAATCACCTATACCTCCGGCTCCACCGGACAACCCAAGGGTGTGTGTTTGTCGGCTGACAACCTCGATCAAGTGACCCAGGCGTTGGCCGCTGGCATTAGTGATTTGGGGATTAGCCATCATCTGTGTGTCATGCCCTTGGCTACCTTGTTGGAAAACATCGCCGGGGTATATGTGCCGTTATTGATGGGCAGTAGCATACAAGTGGAGGCATTATCAAAGGTGGGCTTCACCGACAGCTCAGGTTTTGACGAACAGCAATTCATGAAATGTGTAGAGCACAGCCAACCTCACAGCGTAATTTTATTGCCGCAATTATTAACCAGTTTAATTGCGCTTAAACAGCAACACCCCAACCGCTTTAATAGCCTTAAATTTGCTGCCGTAGGCGGTGGCAAAAGTGCCCAGTCCACCCTGGAGTTGGCCCATGAGTTGGCGCTGCCTGTTTACGAAGGTTATGGCCTATCTGAATGTGCGTCGGTGGTGAGCCTAAACAATCCCTCACACAACCGCCCGGGCAGCGTAGGAAAAGTACTGCCCCATGCAGGTGTGCGCATCAGTGAAGAGGGCGAAATTATTGTCAGTGGCCAAGCCATGCTGGGCTACTTTGGCCAGCGAGACGTAAGCTGTGAGAGCTGCCACAAAGAAATTCATACAGGGGATTTAGGAAACCTGGATGACGACGGTTTTTTATATATTTCAGGGCGTAAAAAGAACCTTATTGTCAGCAGTTTTGGCCGCAACATTTCCCCGGAATGGGTGGAGTCCGAGCTGCAACAGGCCTCGCAAATTGCCCAGCTAGCCATCTTTGGGGATGCAAAACCCTGGCTTAGTGCGGTGATTACCCCCGCAGAAAATAGCAGTGAGGCCCACATAGAGCGGGTGATTCAACGCTGCAATCAAGACCTTCCTGATTACGCTCAAATTAAAAGTTGGTGCCTAACGTCACAGGCCTTTAGTGCTGCCAATCAACAGCTTACCGAAAACGGCCGGTTACGCCGCGACGTCATCTATAGCCATTATGAAAACCGCCTAAATGCTCTTTACGCCTGAGCGCATTTCTATCCCAAGCCAAATTGTAACGACCTAGTGTATCGATCGAATCTCGCTGCCACCTCTAGCCAACGGCCCCGCTGCGTCCTGCGACAAAGTCCGCTGGCTAGAGGTGGCAGCGAGTTCTAGCGCGGCTAAATAAATGTGGCCTTTTCTAGCAGCCAAAAAAACATCTGCAAGCCCAAGCAAGTAAAGGGTAGCGGGCTC
>MAAD01000286.1 GCA_002162985.1 Bermanella sp. 47_1433_sub80_T6
TCGGGCCTTACCACCGGCTGCTGTGCCACAGCATGCTGCGTGGCCGCGGCTCAGGCACTGTTAGCTCAGAAGTTTGAAAAACAGCCAGCGCCTTTTACTAAAGAAGCCAGTGTGGAATTACCCAAGGGAAAAATAGTCACCCTGAAAATAAGTGATTTTTCGCTTACTAAAAATAAAGCCATGGCGGCCACCATTAAAGATGCAGGTGATGACCCGGATGTGACTCATGGCGCCACCGTATTTGTTGAATTAACGTTATTTGACGAAAACAAAATAGATTTTAATGCGGCACAAGGCGTGGGTAGGGTGACCCGTGATGGTTTGTCATTGGCGGTGGGTGAGCCGGCCATTAATCCCACACCTAGAAAAATGATGACCCAACACTTATTACAGGTGGCAGAGGAGTTTGCCTACAGCGGTGGCTTTAAAGTTTCGGTGGGTGTTAAAAATGGTGAAGCGCTGGCCCTTAAAACTATGAACCCTCGTTTGGGAATAGTGGGTGGTTTATCTGTATTGGGCACCACAGGCATAGTACGTCCCTTTTCTTGCTCGGCCTATATAGCCTCCATTCATCAGGGCATAGACGTGGCGAAAGCCAATGGATTACATCATATCGCCGCTACCACGGGTAACAGCAGCGAAACCGCCATTCGCCAGGTGTATCAGTTATCCGATATGGCCTTGATCGAGATGGGAGACTTTGTAGGCGCCGTTTTAAAGTATTTAAAAAAGACCCCTGTGGGTAAGTTGAGCATTTGTGGTGGGTTTGGCAAGTTGAGTAAGTTGGCCAATGGTCACCTTGATTTACACAGTGGTGCATCAAAAATTGATTTTAAACAGTTGGCCGAATTAGCTGAAAATGTGGGTGCCAGTCAGGCATTACTTGAAAAAATAATGGTGTCCAATACCAGCATCGAAGCACTAAAACATTGCCAGAAACAGGGCATAGATTTGGCAGGCCTCGTGTGTGAAAAAGCATTAAAGGTAGCGCGAAAAATCGTGCCATCAAGCGTCGAGCTGGAAGTTTGGGCGGTGGATAGGAAGGGCACGATAGTCGCCAACGCATTTGAAAAAAAGGCGACGGCTTAGCAAGGCTATGACATTACTCTTATTGGGGGGCACAAGTGAAGGGAAACAACTGGCTAATTCGCTGCACAAACTGGGCATTAGGCTCATCTACAGCATAGCCGGTTTAGTGAGGACGCCGGTACTTGAGTGTGAAGTAGCAGTTGGTGGGTTCAGTCAATTTGGTGGCCTGGATGACTTCATTAAAGACAGAAACATAAGTGCCATATTGGATGTGACCCATCCCTATGCACAAAGAATGAGTCACCAAGCAGTGATGAGTGCCAATAACATGGGTATCCCTTGTTGGCGATTGCATCGACCGCCATGGCAAGTTGAAACGGGCGACGACTGGCACGTGTTTGAAAGTTGGAAAACACTACTGCTGTCCATAAAAAATAAAGAATCGGTTTTTTTTAGCGCCGGTCAACTGCCTGAATATGTGGTTGATGTGTTGAATCAATATGCTAATGACGGACAAAAACAATTGTTGCGCACCGCAGTCAGTTCAACCATTTCTTTGCCTGGCAATATGAAGTGGATAAAAGGCATTGGGCCATTTAAAGCGCAAGCTGAAATGGATTTGTTGATCAGTGAAGAAGTAGATTGTTTGGTCAGTAAAAATAGCGGTGGCGGCAGCACCCAGCAAAAGGTAATAGCAGCTCGTGAATTGGGCTTGCCTGTGTATATGTTGCAACGTCCGGTACTGGCGCCCTGCAGTAAAGAATTTAATGAAATAAAATCCTGTGAGGCATTTGTATCTCACTGGTTTAATAATAAAGATTGAGAGAACCTAATGATTGAAAAGAAAGCGACTGAAGAAAACGTGTGTGAAAAAATCATTGTAAAACAAGCCCAAGATAAGCCGGCCATTCTATTTGCCGGACACGGCTCTCGGGATGTGGATGCGGTAAAAGAGTTTTATCAACTGGCCGAACATTTTCAACAGCGTTTTCCCGACCGCTTAGTTGAAACCGGTTTTTTGGAGTTTGTTCGCCCGGTGATTGGTGAGGCAGTAGAGAAACTTAAAAAACAGGGTGCCAGCAATATTCAGGCGATTCCCGGCATGCTCATGGCAGGCGGTCACGCCAAGAACGATATACCCAGCGAATTAAACGCCTTGCAGCAACAATTTAACGTGAACATAGAATATGGCAGCGAACTGGGCGTGAACGCCAAGATGGTTCAGGCGGCACAAGCGCGCATAGAGGAAGCCGAGCAGGAAATGAAAGCAAGGCTCAATGAGTCATATAAACGCGAAGATACTCTGTTGGTAGTGGTGGGTCGCGGTGCCTCCGATGCCGATGCCAACTCCAATATTTGTAAGATTACCCGTATTCTGGAAGAAGGCATGGGTTTCGGCTGGGCCACCACTTGTTACAGCGGAGTCACCACTCCACTGGTGCCGGATTGCCTGGAACGTGCCCACGGTTTGGGTTTTAAACAGGTAATTGTCTTTCCTTATTTTCTATTTACAGGGCGACTGGTTAAAAAGATTTATGCCTGGGTGGATGACTATGCCAACGCCCATACCGATGTGACTGTAGTGAAAGCGCCTTATCTAAACGATCATCCAAAAGTTATCGATACCTTTGTGGAAAAGCTGCAGGAAATAGAAGAGGGCAATGCCAACATGAATTGCCAGCTTTGCCAGTACCGGGTACAGATTGTGGGTAGCGAACATAAGGTAGGGTTAGCCCAGCAAGGTCACCATCACCACGTGCA
>MAAD01000340.1 GCA_002162985.1 Bermanella sp. 47_1433_sub80_T6
CTGTGGGTAACATTCAGAAAGTAGTAATAGATACCGCGCACTTTAAGGGTAATTTCCCGGATACCTTCTCATTGGATGCTTGTAAATTGCCAAAGGGTGAGCAGCCTAACGAAAGCACGCAATGGAGTAGTGTAATTGAACGCCAGAAATTAACCGCCGATGCCGAGCACTTTTATAAAGATGAAGTGATCAGTGGTGATGAACTGTTTAGTCACGTGCGTTTAAATATTTTCCCTGATGGTGGTGTTAGCCGCTTACGTGTTATCGGTTACCCTGAAGGAAAATAAGATATGAACATCACCGATCTAAATAGTCTGGATGAACAGGCGGCCAGCAATTCATTTGGCACCTGTTGTACTTCGGTTGCCTGGATTGAAGGCATGGTGCAGGCGCGTCCGTTTAAGGATGTTGATCATGCTCAACAGGCGGCATTGGATGTATGGGCTAACTGTGAAGAAAAAGACTTCTTGCAAGCCTTCGAAGGACACCCAAAGATAGGTGATGTATCCAGTCTTAGAAAAAAGTATGCCAACACTAAGGGTTTGGCCAGCAACGAACAAAGTGGCGTCAACGATGCCAATGAGGCCGTGCTGCAAGCCCTGTGTGATGGCAATAACGAATACGATGATAAAAATGGTTTTATCTTTATCGTTTATGCCACCGGCAAGAGTGCTGCACAGATGTTGGAAATATTGCAGGCTCGCTTGCCCAACGATAGAGTGACAGAGTTAAAAAATGCGGCTCTGGAGCAATCCAAGATCACCGCGTTACGCATCAACAAATTGTTAGGCTTGGCTAGCTAGCCAATTGAGCCAGGAGAAAACATGCGAAGCCCAATTACCACCCACGTATTAGATACCAACCTTGGCAAGCCAGCGGCGGATATTGCCGTGACCCTATACCGTAAAAGCGATGAAGGTTTCACCCATATTGCCCAGGGTAAAACCAATGAAGACGGTCGCATCATGGAATGGATGGACGAGACCGAACGTAAAGCGGGTGTTTACCGCATCGAGTTTGCCACCGATCCGTATTTTGAATCCCTTGGTCAGAAATGTTTCTACCCAAGTGTGACCATAGATTTCCGCATCGAAGCCACGGATGAACACTATCACGTGCCTTTATTGGTAAGTGCCTTCGGTTTTTCTACTTACCGGGGCTCTTAATGGACGTTTTAAAGCTAACCCCTGAGCCATTAACATCACAAGCCTTTGAAAAATTTGGTGAAGTGATTGCCGTGGGCGGTGCGCCTGTAATGATTAATGAAGGCACCACAGAGCGTTACCACAGATTAGGTAATGTGGAAGTGGGCGAAGGGCTGGGAATCATGAATATTTTTCGTGCCCAGCCGCGCACTCTGCCCATGAATATTACCATGATGGAACGCCACCCTTTGGGTAGCCAGGCATTTTTACCCTGTAACGATAAACCTTACCTAGTGCTGGTATGTGAAGGTGAGAAAGCGCCGGACCCAACTACCCTTAAGTTGTTTTTAGCTCAGGGGCAGGGAGTGAATTACCAGGCTAACTGCTGGCATCACCCATTATTAGCATTAGATGAAGTGAGTGATTTCTGGGTGGTGGATAGAGCCGGGCCAGGCAACAACCTGGAAGAAACGGATTTTTCCAAATCGTTGAACATTGAAATATCCCTTTAGTTTGCTGTTTGTACTGTTAGTACACATAACTTTTTTGTAGAGAATAAAATTATGGCCATCAAAGCCTTTCGTTCATCCATCTTGCATTTTACAGATGATGCCCAAGCCCAGTTTTTTGACGACGGTATCTTACTGGTAGACGCTGACACAGGTTTAGTGAATGCCGTGGGTGATGCCAAGGATATGGTGGCCAAATTAGACGGCATCGAAATTCAGCAGTATGAAAACAAGATCATCATGCCGGGGTTCATCGACACTCATATTCATTATCCACAGGTGGATGTGATTGCCTCTTACGGTGAACAGTTATTAGACTGGTTAAATAACTATACCTTCCCCACCGAATTGCAATTTAAAGACCCTGAATTCGCCAGCGAAACCGCTAACTTTTTTCTGGATGAATTGCTTAAAAACGGCACCACCAGCGCGCTGGTATTTGGTACCGTATTTAAAGAGTCGGTAGATGCCTTCTTCGAGGCAAGTGCGCAGCGCAATACTCGTATGATTTGCGGCAAGGTGATGATGAATCGCCATGCCCCGGATGGTTTGTGTGACGATGTGCAGTCCAGCTTCGATGATAGTCAGGCCTTGATCGATCAGTGGCACGGTAATGGTCGCCAGCTTTATGCGGTAACACCAAGATTTGCCATCACCAGCACAGGTGAGCAACTAGAGAAAGCCGGTGAGTTAATCAAGAACAACCCGGGTGTGTACATGCAAACCCATTTGTCTGAAAACAAGGCAGAGATTGCATTTGTAAAAGAGTTATTCCCAGAGCGTTCAAGTTATCTGGATGTATATGATCATTATGGTCTATTGGGGGAACGCAGTGTGTTTGCCCATGGTGTGCACTTGGATGAAGTTGACTACAAACGTCTAAGCGAAACAGGCAGCAGCATCTCTTTCTGTCCTACTTCTAACCTGTTTTTAGGCAGCGGTTTGTTTGATTTGCAAGCCAGTAAGGATTTTAACGTACAGGTAAGTGTTGCTACCGATGTGGGTGGCGGTACCAGTTTTTCTATGCTGCAAACCCTCAATGAAGCTTACAAGATTTGTCAGCTTAAAGATTACAGCCTGGATGCCAGGCAAGCGTTTTATATGATGACTCTAGGTAACGCCAAGAC
>MAAD01000127.1 GCA_002162985.1 Bermanella sp. 47_1433_sub80_T6
CCTGTGTCACCTCTCTAGCTCTAGCCCTTACCAATGCTCATTCTCCGTAGAATTAACTCACCACTCATCGCTGACGCCGTCGTCGTTCCGGTCCATAGGCGGTGCATAGGCGGTGCATTTGGCTAAATTTCACAGATTTGGCGACGTCGGCGACGGCAGATTGGGCTAAATTTTCGTATTTAGGAATTTAAGCGAGTGGTAAATATGAGGCCTGCATTTAGCTCTCAATTTTTAAGTGTTCGTATTTGGGTAGGGTAAATTCATTTGGCTAATTGGTAGTACGAAAATTAATCAGCTGGTGATGCGCAGAGGGTAAAAAGCTCCGGTCTATATCCTGTCCATTTCTGAACCTAGAGCGTGAGAAACTTCAATTTAAGCAGAAGAAAAACAGAATGAATTTAACTAGCCAGAAACGAAAAAAGCCCCATAAGCGATTAACTTACGAGGCTTTCTTTTTAAATAATGGTGGGCCTTCCCAGACTTGAACTGGGGACCTGCCGATTATGAGTCGGATGCTCTAACCACTGAGCTAAAGGCCCTAACGCGTTTTGTGACCTTGTGGGTCATACAGCAAAGCGAGTTAAGGTTCTTTTTTATGTAAAGGGTGCTGGATAAGCGCCCAATAAAAAAGAGCAACGGATTATAAAGCCCGTTGCTCTTTTTGCATAGCCCTAAGTCTATGATTTTCTTGATAAGTTTAAGATCTTCTTAAACTGGCTCAAGTTTACTCGTCTAAGAAGCTTCTTAGGTGGTCGCTGCGCGTTGGATGACGCAGTTTTCTAAGGGCTTTGGCTTCAATTTGACGAATACGCTCACGAGTTACGTCAAACTGCTTACCTACTTCTTCCAGGGTATGGTCGGTATTCATATCAATACCGAAGCGCATGCGCAGTACCTTGGATTCACGAGCGGTTAGGCCGTTCAGTACGCCGCGAGTCGCATCTACCAAACCGGTTTCGGTGGCGTTGTCGATTGGGCTTGAAGAGTTACCGTCTTCAATGAAATCGCCTAGATGACTGTCTTCATCATCACCAATGGGGGTTTCCATGGAGATAGGTTCTTTGGCAATCTTAAGCACTTTGCGAATCTTGTCTTCCGGCATATCCATGCGTTCAGCCAGCTCTTCTGGAGTGGCTTCACGGCCCATTTCCTGAAGCATTTGACGCGATACACGGTTCAGCTTGTTGATGGTCTCGATCATGTGTACCGGAATACGAATGGTACGGGCCTGATCGGCAATAGAGCGCGTAATGGCCTGACGAATCCACCAAGTAGCATAGGTCGAGAACTTGTAACCACGACGGTATTCAAACTTATCTACCGCTTTCATTAAACCAATGTTGCCTTCTTGAATCAAATCCAGGAACTGCAAACCACGGTTGGTATATTTTTTAGCAATGGAGATAACCAAACGCAGGTTGGCCTCTACCATTTCTTTCTTGGCGCGACGGGCACGGGCTTCACCTATGCTCACGCGACGGTTAATGTCTTTAATGTCCGGAATAGGCAGGCCTACACGGGCAGATACATTGCGAATTTTCTTTTGTGCGCGGTTTAAATCAAACAGGTGCATGGAGACTTTGCTTGAATAATCCTTGCCACTGTCAACAAGCTTCTGTGCCCAATCGGCATGGCCTTCACTGCCCTGGAACGACTTAATGAATTCCTGGCGAGGCATTTTGCTCTTGCGCGTACACAACATCATGATGGTGCGTTCTTGGGCGCGAATGTGGTCAAGGTTATCGCGAGCGTTGCCCACCATTTCGTCAAAGTACTTAGGTGACAACTTGATAGGGGCGAACAATTCGGCCAGAGCCATTTGTTCTTTATCCACTTGCTTGGTGCCGCGACCGTGTTTTTCGATGGCTTTTAAAGATTTTTCCAGCTGCACGCCAATTTCGGCCATGCGACGTTTCACTTCTACCGGATCTGGACCGGTTGGGGCGTCGTCATCATCGTCGTCATCTTTTTTGTCGCCGTCTTTCTTGTCGCCGTCTTTTTTCTCGTCCTTTTTGTGGGCCGAGATAGGGGTAGCCGGTACTGGGTCGTCATCGCTTGGATCGATGAAACCGTTAAAGACATCACCTAAGCGGTTCACTTCTTCGTCGGCCATGGATTCGGCAATGGCATCCAGAACTTTTTGTACCGAACCTGGGTAATAGGATAAGGCGGCCATTACTTCGCGTATGCCTTCTTCGATACGCTTGGCGATCACAATTTCGCCTTCACGGGTCAGCAGTTCCACGGTGCCCATTTCACGCATATACATACGCACTGGGTCGGTGGTGCGGCCCACATCGCTGTCTACGGCGGCAAGGGCAGCGGCGGCTTCTTCGGCGGCGGCTTCATCGGTTGAGCTGTCGCCCATCAATAAGGTGTCGGCATCGGGCGCGGCTTCAGAAACCGTGATACCAATGTCGTTAATCATGCGGATGATATCTTCCACCTGTTCAGGCGTGGCGATGTCATCGGGCAGGTGATCGTTTACCTGGGCATACGTTAGGTAACCCTGCTCTTTACCTTTGGCAATGAGCTCTTTCAGGCGGGACTGTTTTGTGGCGGCCATAGATACCCTGTATTATTTAGGATGCGCAGATCAAACCCAGAATTATAGTCATCCGGCGGTGATTTTTCCAGCGCAGTTTATCGTGGAATGCATTTAAGTGGCTGATAATGGGGACATTTTTTGTGCTTTCAAGGCTTTTACCAAGTTAGCGCTTAAAACTATGAACTTTGTCCGTTTAGTTGGCGCAATTTCTCTTGATCCTGGGGGCTTAATTCGTCCACCTTGCCGCCAACCTTGATGAGTTTTTGATTTAAAATATCCAGTTCCAGTAATTCACTGGCCCACTTGAATAGCTGCTGATCTTCCTGGGGCAGATTTTTGAAGCCCCCGGTGGTGGTGGATTTTTTGATGAGCCTGCTCTTCATTTGTTTAGCGGCCTTGAGTCGCAGTTGGCTCAGGCAGTCGTTGGCCACTTGTTCCTGGCTCAGGTGGCCCTGGGTTTGGTTGTAGGACTCGGTGATTTGCTTGTAGCTTTGATAATCCGGATCGGTGGCCAGTAGGCTAAGGGCGTCCAGTGTCTGCTGTACCGGTGTTGCGGTTAACACCTGAGTGAGGCGTTGCAGTAATTGGCTGTAGTGGCCTGTAAACTCTTGTAGAAATCCCATGTCTCCAAATGATGGAATAACATGGGGGGCGTGCAATATAAGTGCAATGGCTTGTTTAATAAGCGGGTGTTCTTTCGCCTGAACGGGGGCGCTGGGTATGTCTTGTTGGTAATTGTCCATGGAGTCGTAGCCGTGTTCATCGTACTCCGGATAGGGTTGATCCATGTATGGGTCAGCCAGCGAGGCTGTGCTGGGCTGTGGCGTGGGCGCAGCTGGCGTGTTGTCTATGGAGGTTTTAGGTTCGCTAATAGCAAGGGATTTTAGTTGCTCGGTTTCAATCTGAGTGTCCTCGGCCAGGGCCTGCCAAAACAGAGTTTGCAAAACCTTGCCGGGAATTTGCTGTAATAAGGGCGCGGCCAGTTTGGCTAAGCGCGCGCGGCCGTCCAGGCTACTGGGGTCGTCAATATCTTGTTTTAGGGTGCTTAATAAAAACTCGCTGATGCCTAGGGCATTTTTCATGCGCTGCTCGAACCCTTCCTTGCCTTCCTTGCGCACCATGGAGTCAGGGTCTTCGCCTTCCGGTAAAAACAAAAAGCGAATTTGTTGGCCGTCTTCCAGTATGGGCAATACCAAGTCCAGACCGCGTTTGGCAGCGCGACGGCCGGCTTCGTCACCGTCGAAACAGAACACAATTTCCGGGGCGATTTTAAATAATTTGTGCAGGTGGGTTTCACTGGTGGCAGTGCCTAAGGTGGCTACGGCGTAGTGAATACCAAATTCGTGCAACGCCACCACATCCATGTAGCCTTCCACCACCAAAAAACGTTTTAGAGTTTGGCGGATCTGGCGGCACTCATAAAGCCCGTAAAGCTCGTTACCCTTGTTGAAAATAGGGGTTTCCGGGCTGTTGAGGTATTTGGGTTTGTCGTCACCCAGGGTGCGTGCGCCAAAACCTATGGTGCGTCCGCGTAGGTCGCGAATGGGGTAAATAACCCGGTTACGAAAGCGGTCGTAGGTGCTGCCGTTGTCTTTTTCTATCATTAGGCCTGCGTCTTTAAGGCCTTGCATTTTTTCTTCGTCGCCGCCGTTTTCGCCTCCCAAAGCTTTCTTTAAGTTATCCCAGCCGGGGGGGGCGTAACCTATGTTAAAAAACTTGGCGGCCTTGCCGGATAGTCCACGTTTTTTAAGATAGCTCACAGGGGCTTGGCGATTTTCGTGGAAGCGCAATTGCTGGCTGTAAAATTCGGCGGCGCTGCCTGACAAGTCATACAGGCTAAGGCGCTCTTGTTGTTTCTTTTGCTGCTGAGGGCTGATCTCTTCTTTGGGCACTTCCATGGCAACGGTGCCAGCGAGAGTTTCTACAGCCTCGGGGAAATCTATGTTGTCAAATTCCATGACAAAACCAATGGCATTGCCCTTGGCGCCACAGCCAAAGCAGTAATAAAATTGCTTGTCGGAAGCTACAGTAAAAGAGGGGGTTTTTTCGTTGTGAAACGGACAGCAGGCGCTGTGATTTTTGCCAGCTTTTTTAAGGCGGACACGACTGTCTACCACGTCAACTATGTTAACGCGTGATAGAAGATCATCGATAAACGATTGTGGAATTCGGCCTGCCATAGGCCTTTAGAATGCCAAAAACCACGCCATTAGGCGAGAGTGCTTTTGACCAGCTGGCTAACTTTACCAACTTCGGCACGGCCTTGAATCTGGGGTTTAACCAGTGCCATTACCTTACCCATGTCTTTCATGCCCGATGCATCGCTATCGGCAATTGCTTTAACAACAATGGCAGATAGCTCTTCTTCAGATAGGGCTTCTGGAAGAAAATCCTGAATAACCTTCACTTCAAACAATTCGCCTTCGGCAAGCTCATTACGGCCAGCGTCTTCAAATTGCTTAATGGAGTCACGACGTTGCTTTAGCATCTTATCTAAAATGCTAATAACGCGTGTGTCGTCCAGTTCGATGCGTTCGTCAACTTCAACACGTTTGAGTTCTGCTTGAATCAGACGCAGCGCCTGGGTGCGGGCTTTATCGCGCGCACGCATGGACGTTTTTACTGCGTCTTTTAATGTTTGAACCAAGCCTAACTCACTCATGATATCGTCTCTAAATAATTTGTGGTCTAGTAAAGACGAACCATTTTACGCTGTTCGCGTGAAACTT
>MAAD01000181.1 GCA_002162985.1 Bermanella sp. 47_1433_sub80_T6
ACAAAAAACTCATCAAAACATAACACCTGGTGCTGGGATTTTAGTTGTGCGGCAATATGTTTAAGGGGGTCGATGGTGCCTTCCAATAGGGTTAACTGATGGTGAACGTCGCGCATAAAATGATGAAAGTGCTGACGTAAACACATTTCTTTGGGAAGTGAATCCACAAAGGTGTCCATGAGGAAGGTTTTGCCACGGCCCACCTTGCCCCACAGATACAGGCCGTCCCTTGTTAGACCCTCAGTTGGGCTCAGTAAATGGCCCTGGAGATTGTCTAGCGCATTAAGGGCCTGCATTTGGGCCTGGTCAAAACTCACAGTGCCCAAGGCCGTTAGCTCGTCATAGCGAGCTAAAAGGCGTCTATTAGGCATTGATGGCCAGTAATTCAACTTCAAAAATTAAAGTAGAGCCCGGGCCAATTAATCCAGCACCACTATTGCCATAGGCCAGATGGCTAGGAATAAAGAAGCGGGTTTTTTCACCGACTACCATGAGCTGAACCCCTTCGGTCCAACCCGGGATTACCTGGTTTAAGCCAAAGGCGATGGACTCACCGCGATTTACTGAGCTGTCGAACACACTGCCATCCAATAAGGTACCGTGATAATGCACGGTTACTTTATCGCGGGCTTCCGGATGGT
This sequence comes from Bermanella sp. 47_1433_sub80_T6, assembly GCA_002162985.1. Taxonomy (GTDB): domain Bacteria; phylum Pseudomonadota; class Gammaproteobacteria; order Pseudomonadales; family Oceanobacteraceae; genus Bermanella. Next base: position 642 of record MAAD01000181.1, read on the forward strand.
CGGTACCGGTGCCCTGGGTAAGTACTTTGTACTGCAGGCCCGAGGCGGTGGTTTTCACCCCTTCTTCATTTTGATTGTTCTGTAAAAACTCTTTCCCGAGTTCAATATTCCCCGCCGCCGCTTTTTTACCTTTCACGGAGCGCCAAACAAAAAACAACACCAACAGAACAACAGCAGCTATAAATAAAGGAGGCATGGAGGTTTCCAATAGAAAAATGTAGCGGGATTTTACCTGAGGGCTTAAACCATGGGAAGTTTTGCAAGAGTGTCGTTGAACAATAGGAAGTTAAAGCCATGAACAGCCAATCGCGTCTATTGGGTCGCTATATAAAAGACTTAAATCCAGGCGTGCTCACCTGGATTGGCCTACGCCCGGCCCGTAAAACGGAGATGTTAGCGGTGAAACAGGTGCAGGCAATTGCCGAGCTGGGCCTAGAGGGCGATCACAGGTGCACTAAGACCCCGGGGTCGGCTCGGCAAGTGACCATTATTTCACAGGAATACATCGACCTAAGCGCACACTTTTTGGGCAAGGCGATTTCACCCATGCAGCTAAGGCGTAATCTGGTCGTAACCGGCATTAACTTAAGCGCCCTACGCCATCAACGCTTTAGCATTGGAGAGGCCATTTTTGAAGCCACGGCCCTGTGTCACCCCTGCTCTCGCATGGAACAGGCATTAGGCAAAGGGGCGATAGCGGCCTTACTGGGGCACGGTGGCTTGTGCGCAAAAATTATTAAGGGTGGGGAGATTAATCTGGGGGATGCCGTCACGTTAATAAGAAGCGACGGCATCTAGAAGATATAGCGATGATCTATTAAAAGATTTTTATTCATGGGACTGAATAAATTGGTCACCACAGCGGGAACAACGGAAGGTAACATCATCCTTCACCATGCCGTACTTGCGATGAACCTCCTCATGCTTATGCCCCAATAGTTTACAAAAGAATTCTTTTATAGCTGCCATAGTTTATGCCCCCGTGTGATGGTTCGATCCTAAATTCACTATAGATCAACATTTCAAACAGGCTAATTTTTAATCAGCGTTTAAACAAAAGACTTTATTTTGCAACAGAGCCTCACACACACTTACGTCAAATTACGCCCAAGGGCCTAAGAGCACCTAGGACAGGCCAGTTAAACCCGCTTTATTGCCCGCCTGTATCTCGTCATTAAACGTCACATTTTTAATATTGGGCAATTCAGCAATGGTGCGCATAACATTCAGCCCTTCCACTTGGTAGTTTTCGATCATGCTGGCACTCACTTCATAAGGCTTGCCCACCGACAAACCCAAGTTAGCCGGGCTTAAGCGCCAGCCGTTGGTAATGTCGGAACCACCTACTAGGTTCACCGGTAAAATAACATCCCCTGGGCGCAGGTAAGCTTCCATGAATCTAGGGTTTACGTATTTCATGGTCACATGCCCTTGTTTGTCTGTGTAGGAACGTGAACCTTCGGGGAACAATAAAAACGGCTCGTGCATGACTTTTTTGAATAAGTTGTAATCTATTTCATCCAGCTCTGCCAGGGTGGTTTTCACGTCCTTAGCTTGCAAATAGGATATGAGACTTTCTTTTTCGGCTTGCAGTAAAGCGTCGGCAGCCTGGTTAAAGCGGGTTTCCTCAAAGTTCACCACATTGTCCATGAATACTTGGTAGTCCATGTCTTCTATTAGTTTTAAACCGGCATCTGGCATCTTGATTAAAAACTGGGTACGACGAGCATTTTTTTGCAAGGCATCTTCCAGTGGTAAATCTTTCACCTGTGAGGTCTTTTTAGAAGGCAGGGTTAAAAATAAATTTCCCACATTGCTGGCGCCACTCTTTAATACCAGATTTGAAAACATACGTGGCCCCACTACGGTATTGCAGTTGGCGGTTAGGTTATCAAATCCCAGTTTACGCAACACACTGCGCACAAAATATGGCCCTAGGTATCCCTCATGGTGACCGATTATAAATAGTCGATGACCTGCCGCCTTTAATACCGACGCTTCATACAAAGTACGAACCACCTGAGACGAGGCCAGTGCATTTTTACTGTCATGTTTGAAGGAAACCTGCTGCGAATCATCCCCCACTAAAATTAGGTCTTTGATATTTTTGTTTTCAAGGAA